>JAFSER010000040.1 GCA_017435645.1 Clostridium sp.
ATTTTTCTTTGAATTTGTGATATTCTTTTTAGTATCCATAGTGATTTCCTTTCGTGAATTGTTCTGCAAATTCAATTTTAACACGAAAATCGCTATGGATTTTTTATTAGTTCAATTTAATTTTACAACTAGCCTTTATAAAAAATTATAATTGTATATTAAAATAAATACATTAATAAGAAAACCTAGAATTATATAGTTTTAACTAATAAGTTCTAGGCTTTTTTGTTTGTATTATAATATCTGAAAGTAAACAATATATTATTTTCTTTAGTAAGTTTATTAATTATTTTTTAATAGATTTGAAAAATATCCAGCAGGAATAAGTCCTTTTTTCATACCTTGAATTACTGTTAAATATGTAGCAGCTGTATCAAATCTTGCATCGTGGTAGTTTCCACTACCTTCAAAAAGTTCATTTGCTTTTTTAGTAATTTGATCTTCTGTTATTCCTAAAAAGTCTATCACTTCTGAAAGCTTTGGATTTTTTATTGTTCCCGATGGACTAGGAATATTGCATATAGGTTTATAGTATGCCATTGTACAGAATTTATTTTTTGCATCCCATGTTGTATCTATAAGCCCTGCTTCCCATAATTGTTGTAATTCATGTTTTAAGAATTTTATATCAAATTGAACATTATGACCAATAATAAAATCTGCATCAAAAAAGTCAGGCATAAATTCATGTACAAATTCTAAAAATTCTCTTCCATCTGATAATTCATATAGCTTTTCTAGAGAAAAACCATGAATAGCTTCAGCACCTTCATCCATACTATCTACAGTGAAAAAGAAATTTTTACCTGTAGTTTTTTGTGGTTTGCTAGAAGCATCTATTAATATATAGCTTAATTGGCAAATGTTACCTGGTTTTATACTTGTAGTTTCTGTATCAAAGAATAATAGCTTCATTATATCCTCCTAATGTTAGTTTATTAATATATAATAACATAAAATATAAATAAAAAGTCATATTAAAATAAAATTAATGGCTATCTTAGAGATAGCCATTAATTTTATTTTTCTTCAAAAGCTTTAGAAGTTAATTTTAATAATTCAATACATGTTTCCAAAGTCTTATTATTGTTATCTAGCATAGGATTAAATTCTACAAAATCCATTGATTTGACTAAAGAAGTACCTATAACAGTTTCAATTATATCTTTTGCTTCTGAAAAAGATAAACCATCTTCTACAGGAGTACCAGTTCCAGGAACATATGTAGGATCTAAGCTATCAATATCAAAACTAAAGTGTATATTTTTAATGTTACTTTTTCTAAGCTTATCTAGTAATTCAGATAATACAGCCTTTATACCATTTATTTTTATATATTTCATAGTCCATACATTTAAATTATATTTTTCTATTAACTCAAGTTCGCCTAAATCTAAATCTCTACATCCTAATAAAAATACATTTTCAGGTTTAACCTTAATATTTGAAGAATATAAATTAATTAAATCTTCACATCCTACTCCAATTGAACTTGCTAATGGCATTCCGTGAATGTTACCAGAAGGTGAACTTTCAGGAGTATTTATATCTCCATGAGCATCAACCCAGATAACTGCAAGCTCTCCATTGAAAAATTTACTTGAACCAGCAATACTTCCAATTGCTAAGGAATGGTCACCACCTATAGTTAATGGGAGAAATGAATTTTTTAAAGATTCATATACTTTATCAGCTAGTCCGATATTTGCTTTTACAACTTCATCTAAATACTTCATTTTCGCGTTGGCTGCGTATTTATCATTTGAAGAAACATTTTCTACATGAACTTCGCCCATATCACAGACTTTATGGCTTCTATTAAAGATATCTAGAAGGTTGTTCTCTCTTAAAATTTTAGGACCTTTCTCTACTCCAGGATTATCACATCCGTAGAATATAGGCATATCAATTATACTAATATTCATATAAAACAAACCTCCAAAATTTTTTATATTTATTAGGGCAATAAATATATATTAATGTTATAAAGTGATTATGTAAATAAAAAATTAAATTTATATAAAAATTTTAATTTTTTTATAAATGCATAATAATTTTAATAAAGATTTTTTGTCTAAAAATAAGGAAATTTAGAAATAGTAATTACTAATCATAGTAAAAGGTATAGTTTGAAAATATTTATGAGTTTTTTATAAGTATCTTAAATATAATAAGGTTTTCTATAATTATTAAAATTAAAAAATCTTAGATTAAGGCACTTAGCCTTAATCTAAGAAATCATTTCACTTAATTTTTGTAATATATCATCCTTGTTATCGGAGTAGAATTTATATTCTCTTATATAGTTTTGATCTACTTCAGGTAAATTGCTTATTGGCTTAGAATCAGTATATACTTTTTTTTCAGATTCTATTATATTACCATTTTCATCAGTTTTAAATATGGCTATATAGCCGTTTTCTTCTCCTAGATAATATTTATTTGCTTCAAATTTATCACTATTTATTTCTTCATTTCTAATATATGTGAATTTTTGTTGGTTTTTTTCATATAATTTGTATCCATCTTTTGAAAGAGCTTCAGATAATTCTTCTTCTGTTATATTATCCTTTAATTTAAATTTTGACTTAATATTTGATAAAGTATCTACCATGTCCACATTATCATTTGTCTTTAGTGTAATATAGATATCATCACTTAAGTAGTTATTATTAGAAAAAACATCTTTCTTATTTTCTTCTAGATTGGAATTATTTCTATTGGAATTAGTAAAATAGTCAGTAATATAGTAAGTTGAACCAAAGCATATAAGTAAAAATAAAAAAACAGAAAGTGAAATTACTAATTTTTTCTTTTTATTTAATATTTCCTTATAGGAATTATTATTTATATTATTCATATATATCACTCCTTACCTTGATTATTGACAATTCAGAAAAAAATAATCATAAATACTAAAAAAATATTTTAAATTGGGTATTATATTATTTAGATAGCTTTATTTAGTAAATTGTTATTTTTTTGTAATGAAAAAATCTATTTAATCTTGTATAATTAAATAGATGCTATTTAGCTGAAGTAATAGGCAGATGAAGGAGGACTAATAATGAGTGAAAATCAGTCATTTAGGAACGATAGGAGAAAGAAAAAAAATAATAAGAAAAAAAAGATAATTATATCATCAGTTTTAGGTGTATTAGCTTTATTTATACTTTGGGGAATTTGGTATTATAATCATATAAGTAATCAAATACATATTGAATCAGAAAATACAAAAACAAGAGAAGTTAACTATGAAGAAGTTGAAGGAATTACAAATATTTTGTTAATTGGAACTGATGGTAGAGATGAAGATGAAGCTGCAAGAGCAGATTCTATAATTATAGCTACTTTAGATAATAACAGTAAGAAAGTTAAGTTGACTTCTATATTAAGAGATACGTTAGTAAATATACCTGAATATGGTGAAGATAAGATAAATTCAGCATTTTTCTATGGATCTATTGAAAAAAATGATAATGGAGAGCTTAGAGGCTTTGAAGGTGGAGCAAGTTTACTTATGGATACTATAGAAGAAAATTTTCATATAGATTTAGATAAATATGTCATAGTAAATTTCTGGGGCTTTGAAGAAATAATAGATGAGATAGGTGGAATAGAAGCAGATATTAAAGATTATGAAATAGACGAAATAAATAAATATATTGGAGAATCTACAGGAGTAAAATCACCTCCAATAACTGAAACAGGTTTACAAACATTAAATGGTCAGCAAGCATTAGCCTATGCTAGAATAAGATATGTTGGAAATGGTGGATTTGAAAGAAGTGAGAGACAAAGTAAAGTATTATTCCAAGTTGCAACAAAGTTAAAGGAAGTAAATCCTATAAGGTATGTTAGTCTTGCTAATACTTTAGCAAAGCAAGTAAAAACAAATATATCTATTCCAGATGCATTAGATTTAGCATATACAATATACAAATTGCCTTCTTTAGATTTTGAGCAAATACAAATACCTCAAACAGAGCTTATTGCTAGAGATAATTTATATAAAGATAGAGGTTGGTGTTTACTTATTGATATAGAGCAAAATGCAAAAATAATGAATGATTTTATATTTGAGGATAAAGTTCCAAATTCAGAAGAGTTTGATTTACAGTCTGTTTATAATGTTGCAGCGGCTTATGATGCTGAAGAAGCAAGATACAACTCATTATATAACATAAATCCTTCAGATTATTATAGTGAAGATGGGGAAGATATAACACCTACACCTCCAAAGGTAGAAAGACCTGAATATAATCAACAAGAGGAGCCAAGTAATAATACAAACAGTAATAGTGGAAATAATTCTTCTAATACTAATGGAAATACAAATAATAATAGCGGAAATAACTCTTCTAATACTAATGAAAATACAAATAGTAATGCTGGAAATAATTCTTCAAACACTAATGAAAATACAAATAGTAATAGTGGAAATAATTCTTCAAACACTAATGAAAATACAAATAATAATTCTAATAATAGTGGCACAGGAAATAATGCAGGAAGTGGAAATACAGATAATTCTGGAACAGATAAAAAGCCAAGTGAAGGTGCTGAAGGTAATAATACTACAGAAAGTAATACTAATAATGGAACAGAAGGAAATACTAATACAAGTCAAGAAAAACCTTTATCAGAAGAAGCAAAACCAAATAGTACAAATTAAAGAGTTATATATTAGTAAATATGAAATATTAGACTGTGGCAAAATGTCACAGTCTTTATTATAAAAATAAATTAGTTTAAATAGTTTTCTAGAATAATTAATATAAGTAGCTTTTTATTTAATAATTAAATGATAAATAAACTTAATAATATATTATAAGTTTTTTCTATGATATAATAAAAGAAAAACGAAAGGAGATAGTAAATGGAGTATCTTTTAAGTAAAATAGTAATGATTCCAGCTATATTAATTGCATTTGTTGCACAAGGATATGCAAGAGCGAAGGTTGCAGATTATCTAGGAGATAAGACACCTAGATTTCAAGGAAGATTAAGTTTAAATCCATTAGCACATATAGATTTATATGGATTTTTAATGATAATAATAACTGGATTTGGATGGACAAAACCAGTTATAACTAATCCAGCAGCTTATAAAAGAGGATATAAGGATGAATTTAAGGTTAGTATAGCAGCACCTATAGCAAATTTAATTGTAGCTTTTGTAGGAATGTTTATATATATGTTTTGGATATATGTAGTACAAAACTTTGTACCAACATCAATATACGGTGTTGGATATTATATGTTATATTATATTATTTTAATTAATATAAACTTAGCTATTTTTACATTAATACCATTACCAGGACTTGTTGGTTTTGATTTATTTAAAAAAATTAGTCCAAAGAATTTTTATAAATATAGTGAAGTAATATATAGATACCAATTAGTGTTACTTGTAGCTGTTGTATTATTTGGTCAATATATATTGATATATCCAGTTGCATTAATTTATAATTTATTTTATGAAGTAGTATCAATATTCTTTGGCATTTTTATTTAAGTATAATTTACATAAAGTGAAAAATGAGATGTATATGAAAAATAATCATATATATCTCATTTCTGTTTAATAAGATTTTATTATTAAATTTTTATTATATATTTCTTTGAAGCTTTCACTAGCCCTTAAAGCCTGCCTTACTTCAAAAGATACATCGATATCAGAATAAACTTTAATTATTACATTTTCATCATCAAAGGAAATATTAAGATCTTTAACTGCTCCAACTAAGCTTCTATCTAGACCTTCAGCTATTTTTACAAGAACTCCTATGTATTTTATAACTTTAAAATCAAGCTGGTTAATTATAGAAGCAAATGGTGAAATAGGTGGATGATATCCATTAAATCTATGAGAAGCAGCAATACAAGCACTCATTAAAAGCTCCTTATGAGTTAATCCATTTATATGTGAATTTAAAATTATATAAAAGGAGTGCTTATGATGTCCATAATAATTAATACTTATTCCACAATCATGAAGCATAGATGAGGTTTTTATAATGTTAAAAAATTCATCTCCTAAATGATGAAGAGGTTTTAAGGAATTATATAAATTATAAGTAATATTAAATACATTTTTAGCGTGATTTTTATCACAATTTAATGTATCTAATATTCCGTATAAGCTGAAATCTAAAATATCATTAGAAACAGGATAATTTTTAATTAAATGTTCATATAACACACCTTCACGTAAACCTCTACTAGAAACAATAATCTTATTACATTGTACTGCATCAACTATATTCTTGAATATAGCAGTACCACCAACTATAATATCAGATAATTCAGGATCTATTCCTTCAAGTTTTTTTCGTTGTTTAAAATCCTTGCATTTTAGTAAATTAAAAATTTCTTTAATATCAAAATCAGAAAGCTCATAGTTATGTGGTATATCAAAAGGATATCTTTTTCTAGCTCTATCTATTTTTCCAATATTTCTAATAATGGCTGCAACTCCTATTATAGAATCAAATTTAGTTTCTTTTAGCCAAGGAATAGTGTTTATTAAATTAATTAAAGCTTCTTTAGTATCTATTAAGCTTTGAGGCAAGACTCTATCTTTTAAGTCATATTTATAGCTTAAATTAACACTACCTACAGGTAAGGTTTCTTTATTTATTATTTTATTATCTTTAACCCAAATTAAGTGAGTATCTGTACTTGCAACTTCAACTAATAAAGAGTTTTTTATGTACATACTTCTTTTTATACCTAGAAAATTATAATATATTTCTTCTTCACAGGTTAGAATTTTTATATCTATACCAAGTTCTTTTTTTATTAAAGATAGAAGATTATCTTTATTATTTGCATCTCTCAAGGATTCAGTAGCAACGGCAAAAATCTTACTAGCTCCAGATACTGTACATAGTGACTTGTATGCCTTTAATGTAGAAATTATAACAGAAAAGTTATCATTACATATGCTATAATCAGTAACTAAATCATGACATAATCTAATTGAAGTTTTTAATTCATCAATAATTTTAAAATAACCATTTTTATCGACTTCAGATAACATAAGTCTAAGAGAACTTGGACCTATATCTATAATACCTATCCTATCCATAAAATAACTCCTTAAAAATTGTAAAATTATAATATAAATATTATATCATTTATAGTAATAAAGTATAGTTAAGAATTAAATAAATTATATTGACAATAAAACTTGAGTTTATGTATAATGTTGATATTAAAAAAGAATAAATAAATATCTATGAAAAGAAGAGTACTATATTTAAAACTTTTAGCGAGTAGGGGATGGTGTAAGCCTTATAAGAAAAGATATAGGAAAAGAGCCTTGGAGATAACTACTGAAAAGAAAAGTAGGCTAGTTCGTTTGCTGCGTTAAAGCATTGAGTGGCATTGATATTGCAAACAGAGTGGTACCGCGGATTTATTCGTCTCTTATTTATTAAAGAGGCGTTTTTTTTATGTTTATTTTATGCTTAATATAATATATTTTAAATTTACTTTTATTAAAAAGAGGCTTTATTATTAGATATAAATTTTGATGAAAATTAAGGAGGATAAAGATGGATTATAAAAAGAAAGTTGCTGAAGCTATAAAAAATTATGTAGATATGGATATTGAAAGTATTGAAAAATTAATTGAAATACCACCTAAAAGTGAAATGGGTGATTATGCTTTTCCTTGCTTTCAATTAGCAAAGGCTTTTAGAAAAGCTCCAAACATGATTTCAGAAGAATTAAAAGAAAAGATAGATGTTGAAGGCTTTGAAAAAATAATAAACATAGGACCATATGTAAACTTCTTTGTTGATAAAAATCAATTTACAAAGACAACTATAGATAAGATATTAACTCAAGGAGATAATTATGGTGAAAGTAATATAGGCGAAGGGAAAACAGTATGTGTTGAATATTCATCACCAAATATTGCAAAACCTTTCCATGTTGGACATTTATTTACTACAGCTATAGGTAATTCTTTATATAAATTATTTAAAAAAGAAGGATATACAGTTGAAGGTATAAATCATTTAGGTGATTGGGGAACTCAATTTGGTAAATTAATTTCTGCATATAAGAGATGGGGAAATGAAGAGGCATTAGAAGAAAATGCTATAAATGAGTTATTAAGAATATATGTTAAATTTCATGATGAAGCAGAGAAAAATCCAGAGCTTGAAGATGAAGGAAGAGCTTATTTTAAAGCTTTAGAGGATGGAGAAAAAGATGTTGAAGCTTTATGGAAGAGATTTAAAGATTTAAGCTTAAAAGAGTTTGAAAGAATATACAATATATTTGATGTTAAATTTGATTCATATGCAGGAGAAGCATTCTATAATGATAAAATGGATGTAGTAGTAGATGAATTAAAAGAAAAGAACCTTTTAGTTGAAAGTAATGGTGCACAAGTAGTTATGTTAGATGAATATAACATGCCACCTTGTATAGTATTAAAGGGTGATGGAGCATCAATATATGCTACAAGAGATTTAGCAGCAGCTATGTACAGAAAGAAAAATTATGATTTCTATAAGAGCATATATGTAGTTGGAACACCACAAGCATTACATTTTAAACAAGTATTTAAGGTGTTAGAGCTTGCAGGTCATGAATGGGCTAAGGATTGTATTCATGTAGGTTTTGGATTAGTTAAATTTGCAGATAGAAAGCTTTCTACTAGAAAAGGAGAAGTTATTTTACTAGATGATTTAATAAAGGAATCAGTAGATAAGACTTTAGAAATAATAAATGAAAAAAATCCTAATTTAGAAAATAAAGAAGAAGTTGCTAAGAAAATAGGAGTAGGGGCAATAGTATTTACTTATCTTAAAAATTCAAGAGAAAAAGATATTGTATTTGATTGGAAGGAAATGCTTTCTTTTGAGGGGGAAACAGGTCCATATGTTCAATATTCTTATGCAAGAGCAAATAGTATATTAGCTAGGGCTGGAGAATTAAAAGGCTTAGCTGATTATTCTAAGCTAAATACTAAAGAGGAATTTGAGTTAATAAAAGCGTTAGAAAGCTTTGGAAAACAAATTCATCAAGCAATAGAAAAATTAGAGCCATCTATAATAACAAGATATACAATAGAAATTGCAAAATTATTTAATAAGTTCTATAATGCACATTCTGTATTAAATGTTGAAGATGAGGGATTAAAGGAAGCA
This sequence comes from Clostridium sp., assembly GCA_017435645.1. Lineage (GTDB taxonomy): Bacteria > Bacillota > Clostridia > Clostridiales > Clostridiaceae > Clostridium. The sequence goes on from JAFSER010000040.1 coordinate 9,174, forward strand.
AGACTAAATTTAGTTAAAGCTACATGCCAAGTTATAAAGAATTCTTTAGCATTATTAGGAATAGACGTAGTAGAAAAAATGTAATTTATGATATTTTAAAGGCTGATTTTAAGTTTTATTTAAGCTTAAAGTCAGTTTTTTATGTAATAAATTATAATATTTATTTTATCATGAGAATAAATTGTTAAATATGTTAAATAATAATGAATGAATGAAAAATTATATATTTAAAATATGGTATATTAACTCCAAAAGTTAAAGGGGAGTGGTAATATTTTAAAAAATAATAAGTATAAAGATTTATTTATAGTAATTGTTTTTACAATTATAATAACAGTAGTTGGATTTAAACTTATAGAAAACTACTCATATTTTTGGAATTTTATTATAAAGTTATTTGGATTATTAGTACCAGTATTATATGGTTTTATAATTGCCTATATTTTAAATCCATTAGTAAAGCTTATAAAGAAAAGATTTAAAATAAAAGAAGGATTTGCTATTTTATTATCTTATTTATTATTAACATTACTAATAATTGCAATTAGTATTTTCTTTTTACCTAATATGATAAATAGCGCAGCAGACATGACACATAAGATTCCGGATTATATTAAAGAAATTCAATCTTGGATAGATAATATTCTAAAAGATGACAAACTACATAATATATTATCTGATTCAGAGACTTTAAATAATTTGAATAATATTTTATCTAGTTTAGGAACAATGGCTGTATCTTTATTTGAAGGAATAGCATTAGGTTTATTTACAATATCTTCACAGATTATAAAGATATTTTTAGGCTTATTAATATCAATTTATGTTTTAATTGATAAAGAAAGAATAATTTTAGAAGTTAAAAAAATATGTTATTTAATTTTAAAAGAGAAGAAATCAAATAAATTAATTGAGGCAGTTAGAATATATAATAGTATGATAGGTGCTTATATCGGAATAAAGGCAATTGACTCCGTTATAATAGGAGTAATGGCATTGATTTTATTAACAATTGTAAAATCAGAGTATCCGTTACTATTAGCAGTTATAGTAGGAGTAACGAATATGATACCATATTTTGGACCTCTTATAGGTGAAATAGTTGGATTTATATTTAATATATTTGTATCACCAACGAAGGCAGTTGCTGTATTTTTAACATTATTGGCACTTCAACAATTTGATGGGTGGTATTTAGATCCTAAGCTTATAGGAAACAAGGTTGGTGTTAGACCTTTATATATAATAATATCAGTTATTGTTGCAGGAGGATTTTTTGGTCCTATAGGAATGATATTGGCATCTCCAACAGTAGCTACATTAAAGATATATTATGATAGATTAATGGATAAAAATGCTGAAAAAATAAAAAATGTAGAGAAATATTAAAAAATTTAAAGGTTATATAAAATAATAGGGCTATAACTATTTTTTCATGTTATAGCCCTATTATTATTTCTCATTTTTATCTATCTTTAGTGTATTACATTTATTTTTATTAGCTGGACAATTGTCAGAACAACCAGTACATTTACATCCACCTTTAGAAGATTTTTTGAAGGAGTTAAATAATATGTATATAGCTAATACAATAAAAATTACAGTAATGAATATTTCCATAAATTCACCTTCTTTAAAAATAAATTAATTAGCCTTTATTGAAAATCATTATCATATATTAAATATAACAAAATATTTTTCAACAGTCAAATATACAATAAAAATACAGTATTGAAATAATAATACTATTAATATTAGTTTTAAAATATATAATATATTAAGTGCTTAATAAAAGTAATTAAAAATTTTTTATTATGAACATAATAAAAATTACATAATATTATAAAAGTAGGTAGTAATATAATTTTATTCTATATTTTTATAAAAGATGCTATAATATTATAAGATAAAATAAGAAAATAAAAGGTGATAGGAAGAAAGAGTGGTAATGTGATTATTAGGGAGAATATAATAGATATAGATTCTAATAATAGAGAATTTATGCTAAAAACAAATGAAATTAATAGAAAACCAGAAGAACTTATTTTTTTTGATTTAGAACATTATGTATATAAAAAACCAAAATGCATAGGTGTATTTGGTGCTTGTATATATGAAAAAAGTAAACTATATGTAACTCAATATATGATTGAAAATAAATATGAAGTAAGACATATATTAGATTTAGCTAAAAGATATTTTTTATCTATGAAGAGAAGAGGTAAAAAAGCAATAGTAACTTTTTCAGGGAATAATGATTATACAGTTATTAATTATTTATTTCAGAAATATGGGATACACTTTGACTTTTCTAAAGAATTTCAAGATATAGATATTCAAAGAGAATATGAAAAAGAAATGAGCCATTCTATTGGATTAAAGAATTTAGAAAAAGAATTTGATATTTATAGAGAAGGAGAAGTAATTAGTGGGTCAAATTTGGCTAAAACCTTTAATAAGGTTTTAAAAGATAGAGACTATATATCTAGAATGCCTAGGGAGAAAATAGATGCTATTTTATTGTACAATGAACAAGATGTGACAAATTTATATAATATATATATGTTATGGAATGCATATGTAAAAAAAATAGATGAGACTGAAGAAAAAATTGAAGATAGTATAGATAATAAAAATAAAGAAGATATTTCAGATGAAGAAATTAAATTATCATCAGAAAAAAGTAAGAGTAATGAACAGAAAGAAGAAGTATTAGCAGAAATAGAAAATGCTATAGGAGAATAAAATTATATATTAATTTAAGAATTATTTCTTAAACGATAGATGCTCCTAAATATTTAGGAGCATCTATCGTTTTTAAATAAGTTTTTATAGAGTTACCATCTGAAGTAATTATTATAGAGCCATTTAAGTCAGTTCTATAAGTTGTAGTAGCTTTTAATTTTTCTAAGGTAGATTTTGCAGGATGATTATAAGTATTATCTTCTCCAACTGAAATTATTGCTATTTTAGGTTCTACTTCTTTTAAAAATTTTTCAGATGTAGAAGTTGAAGAACCGTGATGGCCAATTTTTAGTACATCGCTTTTTATATTGTATGGAGAAGCTAGAACTTCAGCTTCAATAACTTCTTCAGCATCACCAGTAAATAAAAATGAAGTATTACCGTAAGTTATTTTTATTATTGGAGAATAATTATTTAAATTATCATAGCTATCTAAATTAGGAGATAAAACATTAACAGTTGTATTTTTACCTAAGGAAATAGTATTTGTATTTGAATTTAGTATATTTATTTTATTATTAGTTCTAGATAGGGCTTCAGCCATATTTTCAAAAGCAGTAATATTTGCTTGTACTTTAGGAGCATAAAAGTTTATAACTTTATAATTATTAATAATATAGTCCATATTACCTATATGATCCTCATGGGGATGAGTAGCTATTACATAATCAAATTGAGGAATATTTATAGAATCTAGATATTTAACTAACTTATCTTTTTCAGTTTTTGATCCAGAATCTATTATCATATTTTTATTATTAACTTGTATAAGAATAGCATCTCCTTGCCCAACATCTATAAAATGAACAACAATTTCATTAGGATTATAATTAACTTTATTATTTGTTAAGTTTTTAAATAGGAATATACTTAAAATTATTAGTATAATAATAGATATATTTTGTAATTTTTTTATTGTTTTTCTTTTAAATATCATATAATTTTCAACCAATCTATAAATTATTTTTTATTAAGATATTTTAAGTATGAACATAATAAGTTGAAATTATAATTGATGAAAGAAAAATTACCAAGTATAATATGATAGAATACTAAATAATATAGGTGGTGAAGTTGGTGAAATTTTATAAAGTTATTCATTATGGATTTTATATGTTATTTATGAGATGTAAGGCAATTAAATATTGGTATATTAAAAAGCTTAAAGGAGAAAAAGAAGCTATTGAGTATAGTGGAAAAGTTGGAGAAGACTGGGCTAGATATACTTTACATAAAGCTATAAATATGAATATTAAGATAGTAGGAAAAGAAAATATACCTCATGAACCATGTTGCTATATAGGGAATCATACAAGTATATTAGATATTCCTATATTAATTGACTCAGTGGGAAAGTGTGTAGGATTTGTTGCTAAAAAAGAAATGGTTAAGGTACCTATTTTAGGATATTGGATGGGGAAATATAATTGTGTGCCTTTAGATAGAGAAAATGCAAGAGAAGCCATTAAAGCTATTAGAAAAGGTGCAAATAATATTAAGAATGGATATAGTATGGCTATTTTTCCAGAAGGAACTAGAAGTAAAGATGGTAAGCTTAAGGAATTTAAAAAAGGAAGTTTAAAGCTTGCAACTATGGCAAAAGCTCCAGTTGTTCCAGTTTCAATAGATGGAGCTTACAGGGCATATGAAATAGATGGTAAATTTAAGCCTATCGATATTACAGTTACTTTTGGGAAGCCTATTTATACAGATAAGTTAAGTAGAGAAGAAGAAAAAGAATTAATGAATAAAGTAAGAGAGGTAATTTCTCAAAATTTATCTATTAAATAATATAAATATATGAAAAGAGACTATCTATTAAAACGATAGTTCTTTTTTATTATATTGAAATAGTTAATTTTTATAAATAACATAAATAAGAAAAGATGCTAGTATTTATTTTTTTATTTGGAGCTCTATCTATAATTTTTGTAAGTTATAGGTTTAAGATAAATCTTTTTATTTTTAAATTTAACAGCATAAAAAAAATATATAGGATAAATGTAAGTTGTTTACAAATTATAAAGGGTAATATTTTAGTAGTTATTTAGTTAGAATTAAATAAAAACTATAAAAAACGAGAATTTTTATAAAATTGAAAAGTATTTAGTACCAATCTTGCAAAAAGTGTGTTATAATATATAAAAAAATAGGGTAAATGAAATTTGGCGAAAAATACATTTCAAAAGAGGGGGAAGATTATGCGTAAGGAATTTGCAATAAGCAATGATAAAGTATTAATTAATTTTACTGCTAAGTATTGTAGTACATTTGAAGCATTAGTAGAAAGTCAAGGTTTCACTAGGGTAATAGAAGATTACTTATTAAAATCAAAAAGAAAATTAACATTAAGTTGGAGATTTTTATCAGATAATTTAAAAACAGATGATGTTAATGAAATAGCTTCAGATTTGATAAAAGTATTTAAATATTTTACTGTATTAAATGTTGAGGAGATTGTCAAGAATAATCCTAAGTATACTGATTTATTTGAAGATAAGGACAAGTTTATAGCATTAATTGAAGACTTATATTTATTTTGGAGAAGATTAGAAAGATATACAATAATCCATAGCAATAAGCTACAAGATGGATTATCGGCAGTAAGTTTCACTCAAGCTAATTCAGCATTATCTACTCTAATTTTAAAATTATATAGAAAAATTGAAAAAAATGTATTAGGATATATACCTAAAGTGTTTAGGCAAATTCCAGTTGGGGGAAATGCTTCTATTGTAGTAAATAAGGTTTTATGGCCATTACCAAATGGATATGAAGTGTTAGAGGATGTTGAGTTTATAGACAATATATTATTAGAAACACCTTTTATAACATATCCTAAGAAAAATACAAGAAGTGGAATGTTTACTGAAGTATATACTAACCCATTAGAGGAAGCATATTTAAATAAAGATCACTGGTTCTGTTATCCTGCTAAGGTAGGAGAATTACTTGCTTTTATATATTTTCATAGAGATTACATGCAACATGGAATAACTTTATGTAATTTATTTGAAATGGCTAGAGTTGAAGAATATAGGGGTAAAAAACCAGATTTAGTTTATGTATTTGGAGTGAATGATCATAATGATAAAAAGACTACAGTCTTCTATGATGATAAAGAAAATGACATTATGGTTGGATATATAAATCATTCTGAAGAAATAGATTATTTTGGATATATTAAAAAAATGACATTAACGCTTCATAATTTAGTAATGATAAAAAGAGGATATTTACCAATTCATGGAGCAATGGTTAATATAGAATTAAAAGATGGAAAAACTGCTAATGTAGTAATTATGGGAGATAGCGGTGCAGGAAAATCAGAAAGCCTAGAAGCATTTAGAACTTTAAGTGAAGAATATATTAGTAATATGACTGTTATATTTGATGATATGGGAACTTTTAAAGAAATAGATGGAAAGATAATTGGATATGGAACAGAAATTGGAGCTTTTATAAGGTTAGATGATTTGGACCAAGGATATGCCTTTAAAGAAATAGATAGAAGTATATTTATGAATCCAGATAAAATTAATGCGAGATTAGTAATGCCAGTTTCACCATATAATGAAATTGTTAAAGGATATGAAGTAGATTTATTCCTTTATGCAAATAATTATACTGAAGTTAAAGAAGGAGAAAAATCTATAGAATATTTTGCAACTCCTGAAGATGCAATTAAAGTATTTAAAGCTGGAGCGAGAATGGCAAAGGGAACTACATCAGAAAAAGGTTTAGTTGAAAGTTATTTTGCAAATCCATTTGGACCAGCTCAAAAGCAAGAGGAAACAAATGTTTTAATAGAAAAATATTTTAATGATATGTTTAATGGAACTGTAAAAGTTGGACAAATTAAAACTTGTTTAGGATTAGATGGAAAAGAAAAAATAGGGCCTAAGAATGCTGCTATAGAATTATTTGAAATTATTAGAGGACTTAATTAGATAAAAAAAGAGATTGTTTTTTTGGGGGATAGCCCAATAAGGAAGTAATCTCTATGTAGGTGCGGTGTAACCCGGTAAGGGGTTGCACCGTTTCCTCGTTTTTACAACACATAGCGGAATTGTTGGTGATTTTTCTTAATTTCATCTATCACAGCAGGGATTTCTTCTTCGATAAGAATACAAATTATTTCTAGTTCTGAGAAGTAAATATCAACTTTCACATAACAATGAAAACTTGATTTATCGTTGTTGTGAATTTCAATGATATCAATTAGAGAATTAATGATTGTAGGGGTAAGCTCATTTATATTGCTAATCTCTCGTAAGGTGCGAAGTAAAAAAGGTAAATCATAACCGTTTAGTCGGTGCTTTCTAAGGTTTATTTTATCTCCGCAATGGAAGTGATAAGTTCTCTTGCTCTTTTGTATAACCTACAATTATAGCAATATAGTGTTCTTCTTCCGTACCACTGATAACTGATCTTATGTCAATATTTTGAAGACAAAATTTTTTACGTTATATTTCTAGCTAATAATTCACATTGATTTGGAGTCATGTAATTAATAGAAGAATGTAGCTTTTTTCTGTTATAGCAATCTTCAATATATTTAAATATTGCTATATTAGTTTCTTACTTTTATCAGGGGAGTTACTATAATAGTCATTTTTTCTCGAAAACTTAGCAAATTATTTTCTTAGAATATAAGTCAAAAACTGAAAGTAAATAGTACTAATAATCTTTGATAGTATGAATATATGTAATATTTTTACCAATTTTTTATTAATAGAAGTAGTAGTAAAATCTATTTTTAAAGAATTCTTAAAGCCTTTTCTAGCAAGTATATAATGGCTCCTAGGGTCACTATATATACAATTATTAGCTTTATATATTCTTATAATAGCTGATTTTAAATCCTCATTTTCTATTTATCTTAAAGATTTGGCTATATCCAATGATTTGCAATATGTGCTTTGGCTATTTCTAGAATGATACACATAGTATTAATATCATGGTTAGTTTTATTTCTATATATAAACTCTATTACTTCATTTAATTTTTTTGTTGCAAATATGGATATATCTTTTTTTATATTTAATTTTCCTTTTTAATTCTTTATATTTCTTTTTTTAGTTATTTCACTTCCTTTAAAGTCATAACTTCATTTTCATCAACTTTCATTTCTTTTACATCTTTAATCCATCCCTTTATTGTTAATTTTACAATGACATATTAGCTACTTAGCTCTACTAAGCTCATTCTTGACTTAAATAAGTCTACTATCATATTTTTATCTTCTACCTTTCCAATAATAGATACATTCTTTCTTAAGTAAATATTATTTTACTTAGTTCTATTTAATGTATCCACTACTTTATACTAACACCAGGTTTCACTTTCAAATGTTCTGTCCGATATTTGTGAGAACTTATTACTTCTCACAAAATAATATCCCCCTACCTAGCTTCTAGGCAAGTATCTGATTTAATAGAATATACAAGTAAAAATGCCTCGGATAGCTGGCACCAAACCGAGGCTGACACGCCCAAAATCACAACAAAAACAGGCGAACATTTATATTATAGTAAATGTTGCCGGAAAATAGAAGGAGTATTACTATGAGAATCACAAAAAAACTGATTGTACTGCTTTTGGCTTCGCTTATGTGCATGAGCCTTGTAGCCTGCGGAAAGAGATCCGCAGAAACTAAAGACAGCGTAGTTATCGCTATCGGATCTGAACCGGAAACCCTCGACCCGACTCAGGGATGGGGACACGGAAATGCACCTATAGTGCAGAGTACTCTTATCAGATATAATTCTGACTTGACTTTCGAGAACGATCTAGCAACTGGATATGAACTTTCATCCGATGGTCTGACTTGGACTTTTACCATTCGTGAGGATGTTAAGTTTACCGATGGCGAAAAGCTGACCGCATCTGACGTTGCATTCACTCTGGAAACCGCAAAAGCCGCACAGGGTTCTGTTGACCTCACATATATGGAAAGTGCTGTGGCAAAAGATGATACTACCGTTGTTATTACTCTGTCCAAGCCTACATCTATATTCCTTAACACCCTCGCTTCAGTTGGTATCGTTCCGAAGCATGCTTACAGCGATGATTACGGAAAGAATCCAATTGGCTCTGGGCCTTACAAGTTTGTTGAGTGGAAAGCACAGGAACAGATCATGTTTACAGCAAATGAAGATTATTATAACGGCGTTCCTGCTATTAAAGATGTAACCGTAGTCTTTATGTCTGAGGACGCTGCTCTGGCTGCAGTACAGGCCGGTCAGGTAGATGTTGCATACTCTACCGCTAGCCTCGGCACCACAGAAGTGGAAGGATATCATGTAGAAGCGATTACATCTGCAGATAACCGCGGTTTTACACTTCCTGTTCTGTCTGATGAGGGCAAGACTACGGAAAATGGAGCTCCGATTGGCAACGATGTAACATGTAATATAGAGGTCCGTCAAGCCATTGCTTATGCTATTGACCGTCAGCAGGTTGCTGATGTTGTTCTGAATGGTTTTGGCAGACCTGCTTATTCCGAAAATGACGGTATGCCTTGGAATAACCCCGAAGTTGTCATCAAAACCGATGTTGAATATGCCAAGAAACTGCTTGCTAATGCAGGGTGGAAGGACAGTGATGGTGACGGTATTATTGAAAAGGACGGCCTGAAAGCCGAGTTTGACTGTGTATATCCTTCCGGGGACTCTGTTCGTCAGGCGGTCGGCATGGCTGCTGCTGAACAGTTACTAGAGATTGGTATCAAAGTGAATATTACTGGTATGAGCTGGGATGAGATTATGAATGTTATGTTCTCTGAAGCTGTACTGATGGGATGGGGGTCAGCCATTCCGAATGAAACTTACTATCTGTATCGTTCCGAAGGAGCGCTGTTGGATGATTTCTATAATCCAGAAGGCTACATGAACGAAGTAACTGACGGTTATCTGAATGCAGCTATGGAAGCTCTGACTGTTGAAGAAGCAAATAAAAATTGGAAGAAAGCACAGTGGGACGGCACTACCGGTACTGCTATGAAGGGAGAATGCCCTTGGGTATGGATCGTCAACCTCGATCACGTTACCTATGTTCGTAATGGTCTATCCATCGGTGATCAGCCGATCCACGGCCATGGTCACGGTCTGCCTTTGATCCAGAATCTGCAGGATTGGGCTTGGGAAGAATAATTTAATAAGTACATTAGACAGTATGCTGCATTTCAATCGGTGTGGCAGCTGCTCTAAATTGTTTATATAGGCTTTTACAAGGAAATAAAGTTTAATTTCCTTGTAAAAATCAATAGAGAGTGAGGTGTTTTTATGAAAGTAAGTTTGAAGCAGATCATCCATATTTTCTTTACATATAGCATTAAGATAATAACGCTATTGTTAGCTGTCACTACAATTTCCTTTACACTGGTCAGTACTTCGCCGATAGATCCGGTTCAACAGTATATTATTGGATTGGGAACAGCGGTCTCTCCAGAGCAAAGGGAAGAAATTGAAGATTATTGGGGCGTGAATGAGACACCGGCAGAACGATATTTCAGTTGGCTTTCTGAATTACTGCAGGGGAATCTTGGAGAGTCGGCAATCTACCGTAGACCTGTTGCTGATATTATTGGGGAACGATTTATTAATTCTCTTGCGTTGATGCTGTGCTCCTGGGTTTTATCTGCGGTTATAGGATTCGGAGTTGCCTGTATCATGGGAGTGTACAAGGATAAATTACCCGACCGCATCTTGAAAAAGATATGTTATACTCTTAGTTCCGTTCCGACATTTTGGCTGGGACTTATATTTCTATTGATTTTTGCTATGGGGCTAAAATGGTTTCCCATTGGTTTCTCAAGTCCTATTGGTGTACTAAGTGAAGATGTTACCATTTGGCAGAAGCTGTATCATCTGATTTTGCCAGCGTTTACATTAAGCCTGATGTCCTTTTCCAACATAGCACTGCACACATATCAAAAACTGCTAGATGTACTGAATAGTGAGTATGTGCTGTTTGCAAAAGCACGAGGTGAAAGCAAATGGACGATACTGCGACGTCACGGTTTACGGAATATCCTGATTCCTGCACTGACCTTACAGTTCGCCTCTTTTGCAGAGTTATTCGGTGGCTCGGTTATGGCAGAAAATGTATTCAGTTATCCGGGGCTTGGAAGTGCGCTTTCAGTGGCCGGACTTAGTTTGGATGTACCATTGCTTTTGGGTATTACTTTATTTTCTGCATTGTTTGTTTGTGTTGGCAATATGATTGCAAACCTACTTTATAGTGTTATAGATCCGCAGATTAGGGAGGTGGGCGAATGAGAAAAATGAATCGGCGAACTAAGCTTTTGATTTTGACTATCATCATAGCTGTTGCTTTGGTGGCTATCTATCTTCTTGGAATTTTTATTCCCGATGAAGCAGTAGCAGGAAGCTTTTTGAATGCGAAGAAATCACCTTCATTGAAGCATCCTTTTGGTACAGATGCTTTTGGGCGTAATCTGCTGATGAGGACACTGAAAGGACTGTCTGTCAGTATGACAGTAGGGATTTCTACCTCCGTTATCAGTGCCGTAATTGCTGTTTTTGTTGGTATTGCAGCTGCTACAGGCTCAAAGCGGTTCGATGCCTTTATTAATTGGTGTATTGATATTGTTATGAGTGTTCCGCACACTATTTTGGTTATCCTCATCTCTTTTTCCATGGGTAGAGGATTAAAAGGTCTTCTCATTGGAATTGCTGCTACTCATTGGTGCAGCCTTGCAAGGCTGATTCGTGGAGAAGTTCTGCAGTTACGGTCTCAACAGTATGTTTCTGTGTCCCGTCAATTGGGAAAATCTAGTAGTTGGATTTTGATACATCACTTGCTGCCGCACCTTGTACCGCAATTCTTCGTTGGTTTAGTTTTGTTATTCCCTCATGCCATTCTTCACGAGGCATCAGTATCATTTCTCGGATTTGGTTTGCCTCCGGAGCAACCGGCCATCGGAATTATTTTATCCGAGAGTATTCGTTATATCTCCACAGGAATGTGGTGGCAGGCTGTATTGCCGGGACTGACATTGGTGCTGATCGTTCTGTTAGTTGATAAACTAGGGAACAATTTGCGTATGATTTTAGACCCTTATAGTGCGCAGGAATAGGAGGTGGCGTATGATTCAGAAAAAAGAAACTTTACTTGAAATACATGATCTGTCTGTATCCTTCCTTATGTACGATCACGGTCTTGAGCAAACAGACTTAAAAGTTATTTCTGATTTGCACCTGACTGTTTATCCAGGTGAGATTGTGGCTATCGCAGGTTCTTCTGGTTCCGGTAAAAGCTTGCTTGCATCAGCAATTCTAGGAATACTTCCGGGCAACGCAACAGTACGTGGTCACATCAATTATAAAGGTAAGGAACTGTCCGTCCAGCGGCAGAAGCAGCTTCGTGGAACTGAAATAGCACTGGTGCCCCAATCGGTTTCTTATCTTGATCCGCTAATGAAGGTGGGATCACAAGTAGATGGACATAAAAAACCATATACAAGAGAAAAAAGACGAAGCCTGTTTAAGCGTCTTGGATTGCCGGATAAGACAGAGCAGCTTTATCCATTCCAACTGTCAGGTGGTATGGCAAGGCGTGTATTGGTATCTACAGCATTGATTACGGATGCTGAACTGATAATTGCAGATGAGCCGACACCGGGTATGAGCTTAGATCAGGCTATGGAGGCACTTAAAATGTTTCGTGAAATGGCAAATGAAGACAAAGCTGTTATTCTGATTACCCACGATATCGACCTAGCCTTTGAGTTTGCTGATCGAGTTGCTGTCTTTTATGCCGGTACTACTGTGGAAATAGCACCTGCTAATGATTTCAAACAGGGATCTGATGCGCTGCGTCATCCGTATTCCAAGGCGCTATGGAGAGCGCTTCCTCAGAATGGATTTCAGCCAATCAAAGGCTTCCAACCTTATGCCGGTAATTTACCAAGTGGATGTTTGTTTGCGCCACGATGTCCCTATAAGACAGAAGAATGTGAAAAAAGCATACCATCGGTGACGGAAGTGCGTGGTGGAGAAGTGAGGTGTCATCATGTCACTTGAAGCAAGAAACATTTATTTTCGCTATGATAAAAAATTACCGTGGGTTTTTGAAAACAGAAGTCTTACTATTAACAAAGGAGAGCGCCTTGCACTGTTCGCTCCAAGTGGTTACGGAAAAACTACCCTTGCCATGCTTCTGGCAGGCTATTTACAGCCAACCAAGGGACAGATATTGCTGGACGGCAAAAGGCTTCCGTCAAAAGGTGTCTGTCCTGTACAGTTGATTTATCAACACCCGGAAAAGGCAATTAATCCTCGCTGGCATCTACGGAAAGTTTTAGAAGAGAGCGGAAAACTGCAGGAAGATATGCTGGATGCTTTCGGTATTGAAAATGCTTGGCTTGATCGTTTTCCAAAAGAACTTTCTGGAGGAGAGCTTCAAAGGTTTTGTGTGGCAAGAGCACTTCTCAGCGGAGCAGATTATTTGATCTGTGATGAGATTAGCACAATGCTTGATGTCATCACACAGGCTCAAATCTGGAATATCGTTCTAGAGGAAGCTGAAAAGCAAAATATGGGTATCATAACCGTTACCCATAACCGACATTTGGCTCAGAGAATCGCTACAAGAATTATAGACCTGTCCGATGGCCTGTACTGATATGGGGTTAAAATTCTATTTGAGTATCTTTCTACTATTGGATTAAATACTTTAAGGGATAAGAAAGTAAGGTTGAAATTCTATTTAAGTAGCTTTTTGCTATTTAGAAAAAGCTCATTATAAAATGCTATCTTCTCAGCAAAAGGGTAATAATCGCAACTAGAAATACTTGAATCTATAATTACAATCCAAGGCCAGCAAGAGCAGGAATTTCAGATATACTTAATGATGTTTAGGATGGTACAAGTGACATAATTCTATCTGGAGAAATAACGGCGGGTAAATATCACGTCAGAGCCGTTGAAACAATAGCTAAAATTTTAGAAACCACCGAAAGTAATATTCATTATAAAAAAATTTTATAATGCCGAATTCAAGATAAAAAACTCAGTGGATCTAACTTACGGACAGTTAATAACCATATAATTGGTAATATAAAATTTATTTTGAAAATATAAAAAACCACCTTTTTCTAGTCTAAAATTAGTTTGCATACAAAATTCACAAAAGAAAGGTGGTTTTTATGATTAACTATTAAGAATATATTAATACAGAATTGAAAAAACACTGGAAAAATGATATTTTATCGTCTCCTTGCTTAAATAATTTAATAGCAATGATTATTGGAATAATATCTTCACAATCCGTCATCTTATCTAAAATATCTCAAGAGTTAAAAGAGTGTTCTTATTTTTTTAGGAACTGAAGAAAGTAAAATAAAGAGGTTATAAAGATTTTTAAGTAATAAAACTATTAATCCTGAAAAACTTTATGAGTTTTTCAGGATTAATTTTTACAGAAATACAAATTTACATCAAAATAAATTTATATAATATTTGATAATACAACAATAAAGGAAGTCATATAGTCGAATGTACCGCTATAAAAACAGAAAAATACCGGGAAAAACTTTTTATAGTTCTTCTCGGTATTCATCTTTTGGTTGCCTTTGTCAATACCGGATAATTCAGCACATTAGATATAGTTTCTAAATTACTTCCTTATCAGGTGTTGATATTTAACAGTCTCTTTTTTTGAACATATTATTCATTTGAATTTGAATATTGGCTTTTTCCAAAGAAAGAAAGTGAGTATAAACCTGCAATACCAACTAAGGCATATATTACTCTTTCTAAAGCGGGCATAAAGCCAAACAAACTATTTACTAGATTATATTGGAAGAATCCTATTAATCCCCAATTAACAGCTCCTATAATAACTAAAATAAGAACTATTGAATCCAATATTTTCATAACAATCATCCCTTTCATTGATTATACAAATAGTTTAACCAAGAAAAAAGGATTTATTCTTTAAAGAGTTATATTTCTATCTATAGGTTGATTTAATGAAATTATAGTATCAGTTCTTTGAATACCATTTATAGGATTAATTTTATTAAGCAATATATTTTGAAGATCTGATATATTTTTACATATTACTTTAGCAAAAACACTGTATGTACCAGTAGTAAGATGTAATTCTACAACTTCATTTATCTTTGATAATTCATTAAATACTGAATCATAAGATGATGTTTTATCTATATATATACCAACAAAACAGCAGACATCATAACCAAGTTTAGGTAAATCTAATAAAATTCTTGTACCTTTTATTATTCCAAGCTCCTCCATTTTTTTCATTCTAACATGTATAGTTCCACCACTAACATGACAGATTCTAGCTATTTCTAAATAAGGAGTTCTACAATCTTTTATCAATAAATCTAATATTTGCAAATCCAATTCATCTAGTTGGTTAGTTAAATTAAAACTCACAAAACCACCTCTTTTTAACATTTTATAACTACTTAATATATTTTATCAAATAATTTATTAAAATAGAAGGAAATTTTAATAAAATTAATAAAAAAAATAAATAAAATATATTATTTTGTTAAAAATTTACTAATAATAAAAAGTTATGAAAAAATTATTTTAATTTAAAATATAAATTCATATATCTTGAAAATATTAAAAGTTTCTTTTAATATAATATGTATAAGCTTATAAAGGAGGCATTATTTATGGGTAGCATATTAATAATGATAGCTTATTTTGCAGTTCTAATTTTATTAACACTTTTATTATTTAATCTTGGGAAAAAATATGTTTTTTCAAAAGTAAAAATAAATAAATGGATACCATTAGCTATAGCTGTAGTATTATTTTTATTACAAGTTTTTGTTAAATCAAGTAATATATTTGTTACTGCAGGATTTGTTTTATCAGTAGTTTGGTTCTTTATGTGGTTTATGGATATTCAAGTTTCTGGTGGTCCTAAGCAAAAGGAAAAGAAAATTGAAATTAGACCTAAAGCTAAACCAAATAGAGCAAAACATATTCAAAAACAAAATAAAAAATAAGTTTAAATTTAAAATGTAAAATGAAGAAAGTATAATTATTTTAAAGGTTTAATTAAGTAATATATTTATATTATCATTTTACATTTTCTTTTAAACTATAAATATTGGAGAGCTATAGGCTGTTTTATCTTCATTTTCTAAAATTTTTATAATATACCAATCTTCATTATCTTTCCTTGTATGTTCATAGAGATATTTAATAGTATTTAAATTTATGTTTTCGATCTTTCTAATAATAATTCCATTATTACTGATAATTTGTATTTCTCTAATTTTAAATTTTATATCTTCAGCAAATATCATAAATCTTAATTTTTTTGAGGTATAAGGAAGTTCTTCACCCATAAAAATATCATTTATAGTAAAATAAAATTTTAGGTATCTAGATTCTGTTGAATAAGTTCGTCTCTCCTTAAAGGAAGATATAATATTATTACTTGATAAATTATTACATATACAAGCAGTTAAATTTTCAGAATTTCTTATATTAAGCGTATAATTATTTTCAGTATTAATAGCTCCTAATTTCCAACCTCTATCTAATAGATTAAAATAATATTTCTCATAGTTAATCAATTTATTGTTTGATCTTTTGTTACTAACCTCAACAGAAGTAATTAGTTTATTTAATATATTATTATGGGGAAGTAGATTAGTGGAATTATTATTAATAGTAATAAAAGAATCTGGATTATTTAACATCCATAAAGCTAATATTTTAAAGTCGCGTATAATACCAGTAAAATAATTATTTGGATTTATTATACTTATATTTCCGTAATTGCTTGTACTACAATTAAAGCCTACTATTGGTATAAAATTATCATATTTTTTCTTAATCTTATGTGCAGATAATTTATTTACTTGAAACTTAGAATATATACTATCTTTAAAATATATTTCTTCAGAAATATAAAGGTTATGATCAGTTAAAAACAGAAAATTTAATCCTATTCTATATGCATACTCAAAGGCTTCTAAAGGAGAAAACTTACTATTAAAATACTGAGTACTATAATTTGTTATACCATAATAATATTTAATATTTGATTTATCAAAGGTACTTAAAGCTTTGCTATTTCTTTTTCCCATTATAAACTCCTTTAATTAATTGATATATATATATATTATTTATTTAGGAGAAATAATGACAATAATATTAACAAGTGATAAAATAACTTTAAATAAAGAATTGGGAGGGTATATTATGATTTTAGAATTTAACGGAATTAAACCAGTAATAGATGAGAGTTGCTATATATCAGAAAGCGTTGATATAATAGGAGATGTTGTAATAAAAAAGGATGCTAATATTTGGTTTGGTACAACTATAAGAGGAGACATGAATAAAATTTTTATTGGAGAAAATACAAATATACAAGAAAATTCAGTTGTACATGTAGATACTCCTTATGAAACTTATATTGGTAATAATGTTACTATAGGACATAGAGCTATTATTCATGGATGTATTATTGATGATAATGTATTGATTGGTATGGGTTCAATAATTTTAAATGGAGCTAAAATTGGGAAAAATAGCATAGTGGGAGCAGGTTCCTTAGTTACTCAAAATAAGGAGTTTGAAGAAGGTGTTCTTATAATGGGAAGTCCAGCAAAGGTTATTAGAAAACTTACAGAAGATGAGATAAAGAGTATAGAAAAATCTGCCAAGAACTATGTGGAGATTAGCAAGAAATACTTATAAACTTAGGAGGCAAAATGATAAATATCGGTGAATATAACTTATTAGAAGTTAAAAGAGAAAAGGATTTTGGTTATTATTTAGGAGATGAAGGAAAGCTTGATGTATTACTACCTAAATCTATGACTGAAGGTAAAGAAATTAATATAGGAGATAAATTAGAAGTCTTTGTATATAGAGACTCAAAGGATAGACCTATTGCAACCTTTAAAAAACCTTTAGTAAAAGTAGGAGATGTAGGATATTTAAAAGTAGTATTCCAAACAGAATTTGGTGCTTTTATAGACTTTGGTTTAGATAGAGATATCTTTGTTCCATTAAAAGAACAAAGATATAAGCTTCATACTGGGAGCAAATACTTATTCTATATATACTTAGATAAAACAGGAAGATTAGCTGCAACTACTGATGTTGAAAATTATATATTAAATGCTGTTGATGAAGGTATTGAATATAAAGTTGGAGATGAAGTTATAGGGCAAGTTTATGCTAAAACTCAAGGTGGTACAGTACATATTGCTATCGATTCTAAATATAGAGGATTAATTTTACCAAATGAATATTATACTGAGATTTATCCAGGGACTGAAATGAAGCTTAGAGTTAAGAGAGTATATGAAGATGGTGTAATTGGCTTAACTCCTAGAAAAACTAGACTAAATGAAAGAGAAAAAATACAAGAGGATATATTAAAATATTTAAAGAAAAATGGCGGATTTATGCACTTTAATGATAAATCTAAGCCAGAAGATATTAAAGCTACTTTTAATACAAGTAAGAATTACTTCAAAATGGCTCTTGGTGGATTAATGAAGTCAGGAAAAATAGTTCAAGAAAAAGAGGGTACCAGATTAAAGTAATATTTAATATTTAAATAAAAGGAGAAGCTTCATTATATATGGAGTTTTTCTTTTTATAAAATATTAAGTGAAAAAATAATTTTTTTAATATAAATAGAAAACCATTATAAATTTACATGCTAAAATATCAGAATATTTAAAAATAATGTTGACTGTGTCGCTTTAGTGTGTTAAAGTATTAAATAAGAAAAAGCAATAAGCATTAAATTAGAGGGGGATTTAAATATGAGTTTGAAAAAAAGATTAATGGTATTATTATTAATAGTAATATCATCAATTTCATTAATATCTTGTGGAACAAAGGAAAGTGGAAATACTTTAGATAAGGAAACTTTAGTACTTGGCTTTGATGATACTTTTGTACCAATGGGATTTAAGGATGAAAATGGAGAATATACGGGCTTTGATATTGATTTAGCAAAAGAAATTGCTAAAAAGCTTGATAAGGAAATAGAATTTCAACCAATTGATTGGAGTATGAAAGAAACTGAACTTAACAATGGGAATATAGATTTTATTTGGAATGGATATAGTATTACAGATGAAAGAAAAGAAAAGGTTGCATTCTCAAATACTTATTTAAATAACAGACAAGTTATTATAACTTTAGCAGATTCATCTATTAATTCTAAAGCAGATTTAGCAGGAGCTGTAGTAGGGGCACAAAATCAGTCAAGTGCTGTTGATGCAATAGAATCTGATGGAGATATAGTATCTACATTTAAAGATGGGACTATAGTAACTTTTGATACTAATAATGATGCTTTTATGGATTTAGAAGCAGGAAGATTAGATGCTGTAGTAGCTGATGAAATATTAGCTAAATACTATATTAATCAAAGAGGAGCAGAAAAGTATAAGATTATTGATGAGGATTTTGGACATGAGGATTATGCTGTAGGTATGAGAAAAGATGATACTGAATTAGTAGAAGCATTTAATGCTGCTTTTAAAGAGTTAATTGATGAAGGTATAGCAGGAGAAATATCTGAAAAGTGGTTTGGAGAAGACATTATAGTTAAATAATTATATAGGAGGCGTTTACTTTGGAATTAATAAATGAAATAATAACTTTTATTCCTGAAGCATTACAGGGACTAAAGGTAACTATAGAAATATTTGCAATAACATTAGTATTATCAATACCTTTAGGAGTAATAATAGCATTAGGAAGAATATCTAAAATAAAGGTAATTAATTCATTAACTGGGGCATATGTATTAGTTTTAAGAGGAACGCCTTTATTACTTCAAATTTTATTTATATTTTTTGGTTTACCTTTATTAGGAATAGCATTACCAAGATTCCCAGCAGCAATATTAGCAATGGTATTAAATTATGGAGCTTATTTTGGAGAAATATTTAGAGCAGGTATTTTATCTATAGATAAGGGACAATTTGAAGGAGCTGAAGTTTTAGGATTAACTAAAAAGGATACTTTTTTTAGAATAATAATGCCACAAGCTTTAAAAAGAATATTTCCACCAGTGGCTAATGAAATAATTACTTTAGTAAAGGATACGTCATTAATATATGTTGTTGGGTTAGAGGAAATATTGAAAATAGCAAAAATAGCTGCAAATAGAATATCGTCAATAATGCCTTTTGTTGTAGTAGCTATATTTTATTTGGTGTTTAATGGAATAATAACAAAGGTATTAGAGAGGGTAGAAAAGAAGTTTAATTATTATGAATAGGAGGAAAGCTATGCTTAAAATTCAAGGATTAAAAAAGAAATTTAATAATAATGAAGTTTTAAAAGGAGTAGATTTAGAAATAAATTCTGGTGAAGTAGTAGTAATAGTGGGTCCTTCTGGTAGTGGTAAAACTACCTTACTAAGATGTGTTAATGGCTTAGAAATTTGTGATAATGGAACTATTGAAATTAATGAAAAATTTTTATGTAAAGATGGAGTTTATGTAGATAAGCTTAAATTTAATGAAGTTAGAAGAGATATAGGATTAGTTTTTCAAAATTTTAACCTTTTTCCTCATATGAGTGTGTTGGAGAATTTAATAGAAGCGCCAAAAAGAGTTTTAGGAAAAACTAAAGAGGAAGCTGAAAAAAATGCTAAGGATATATTAGAATTTTTAGCACTTGGTGATAAGTTAGAAGTTTATCCATATCAATTATCTGGTGGTCAAAAGCAAAGAGTTGCAATAGGAAGAGCTTTAGCTTTAAATCCTAAACTTATGTGTTTTGATGAGCCAACTTCAGCATTGGATCCAGGCTTAACAGGAGAAGTTTCAGATTTAATAAGATCTTTGGCGAAAGATGGAATGAGCATGCTTATTATTACTCATGATATTGGATTTGCTAAGAAAGTAGCTGATAAAATTTACTCTATGAATAATGGAATATTGACAAGTGGAAATTTATATGAAACAACAACATAAATTCATTAAATTTCATTTAAAGCAACCTTATTTAAAGAGCATATTATTAAAAAATGTACAGTCTTAAATGATAGGATTATTTTTATTAGCTTTATATTTAGAGATGTTTATAAAATATAAATAGAGTTGTATATAAATTAAATAAAATATAAAACCAGTAGAAGTATTAAATATCTACTGGTTTTTTTAAATTGTAAATTTTTTCACTGTATTTATAATATATCTTTTTTATATTTAAATATTAGATTTCTTTTTATCATTAAAATTAAAGAAAACTTTTAAAATCTCATTGACTATAAAAGGAATTAAAGAGATTAATATAACTATTCCCCAATCTTTAAAGCTTAATGGATATACTTTGAATACTTTAGCTGTGAATGGAATGGTTATTACCATAAATTGCAATAGTATACCAAAGGTAATAGAAGCTATTAGCCATTTATTCTTAAATAGTCCTATTTGTAATAATGATTTAGTTTCGTTTCTCATAGCTAGAGAGTAGAAAAGTTGAGAAATACTAAGAACTACAAAAGCCATAGTTTGAGCATGAATTAGTGAATTTGAATAAAACTTTTCTCCAAGAGTAAAGGCAAATAATGTTGTTGCACCTATTAATATACCATTTATAATTAATAAAATTCCTGTTCTTCCAGCAAACAAGCTTTCTTTTGGATTTCTAGGAGGAAGATTCATTACACCCTTATCCCCAGGATCTATACCTAGAGATAAAGCAGGAAAGCTATCTGTAATTAAATTTATCCATAATATATGAATAGGTAAAAGTGGAGAAGGCCAATTTAAAAGTATTGCAACAAATAAAGAAATTAGCTCTCCTAAGTTACAACTTAATAAGAAGATAATAGATTTCTTTATATTGTTAAAAATATTCCTACCTTCTTCTACAGCTTTTATTATTGTAGTAAAATTATCATCTGTTAAAACCATATCTGCAGCTCCTTTTGCTACATCAGTTCCTGTAATACCCATAGCAACTCCAATGTCAGCAGATTTTAATGAAGGAGCATCATTTACACCATCTCCAGTCATAGAAACAATGTTTCCATAGGATTTAAAAGCTTTAACTATCTTTACTTTATGCTCAGGAGATACCCTTGCAAAGACTTTATAATTATTAATGATTTTAGTAAACTCTTCATCAGAATAGCTATCTATCTCACTACCAGACATTGCTTCTGAAATATTATTTGCTATTCCAAGCTCCTTAGCTATAGCAACAGCAGTGTTTTTATGATCTCCAGTTATCATAATAGTACGAATACCTGCTTTTTTACTGATTTCTATTGAGTCTTTCACCTCTTCTCTAGGAGGATCAATCATTCCCATAAATCCAATAAAGATTAAGTTGTTTTCAAGGTTATCTATTGGAACGTGATTATTGTCAATAGTTTTATAGGCTAAAGCCAATACTCTTAAAGCATCATCTGACATAGAATTAGATGCATTTAGAATTGTATTTTTTAATGATTCAGTTAACTCGTTAATTTCACCATTTATTAATATTTTATTAGAGATTTTTAAAATACTATCTATAGCACCTTTAGTAAATACGTTAAAAGTATCTTTATAACTATTAACTGTAGTCATAAGCTTTCTATCGGAATCAAAAGGTATTTCATTAACTCTTTGATAAGTCTTATTTAAATCATCTTTTAATATATTTATTTTATTGCCAACATCTATCAAAGCTATTTCAGTAGGATCTCCAGTTACAACGCCATCTTTAGAAGTAGCATCGTTACATAAAATCATACCATTAACTAAAAGTTCTGTTTCTTGATTATTTATATCAATATCTTCTAAATTAATTATTTTACCATTAACATAATATTTTTTTACAGTCATTTTATTTATAGTTAATGTACCAGTTTTATCAGAGCAGATAATATTAACAGAACCTAATGTTTCAACTGAAGGAAGCTTTCTGATTATTGCATTTTCTTTTATCATTCTTTGAACACCAATAGCAAGAACTATTGCAACTATAGCAGGTAAACCTTCTGGTATTACAGCAACAGCTAGACTTATAGAAGTCATAAACATCTCTAAAAGATTTCTACCTTGAAAAATTGATACTATAAACATTAAGATAGAGATACCAACAGCTACAAAGCCTAGTATTTTCCCAAGCTGAGCTAATTTTTTTTGAAGAGGAGTAGTATTATCTTCTTCAGAATCAAGCATCTTAGCAATTTTACCGATTTCTGTATTCATCCCAGTATTAACAACAATTCCTGTACCTCTACCATAAGTAACTAATGTAGACATAAAGGCCATATTATGTTGATCACCAATAGATAAATCATTAGAATCTGTAATAACGTTTGAAGTTTTTTCAGCAGGTACAGACTCTCCTGTAAAGGCAGACTCTTCAATTTTTAGGTTAGCAGATTCTATTATTCTTAAATCAGCAGGAATATATCTACCAGCATCTATAATTACAATATCTCCAACAACTATTTCTTCAGAGGGGATTTCAATAATATTTCCATCTCTTTTGATTATGGCTTTTGGGGTAGAGAGATTTTTCAATGCTTCTAAAGCTTTTTCAGCTTTAGCCTCTTGAATCATACCTACTATAGAATTAATAAATATAACAATTAATATAATTGCTGAGTCACTACCTTCACCAAGAAAAAAAGAAATAATAGCTGCAATTAAAAGAATATATATCATTACATCATTAATTTGTGATAAGAAGAGTTGAAATAAAGATTTTTTCTTTTTTCCTTGAAGTTTGTTTAAGCCATTTTTATTCAATCTTGCTTTTGCTTCAGATGAAGATAATCCATTTATTAAATTACTAGATAATTCATCAATAATTTCTTTAAATTCTTTTTTATACCACATACTAATACCTCCAGAATTATAAATTTAAAGATAAATTACATATAGATATATTTTAGTTAATTTTATTAATATTAATACATAGAAAAAAAGTAAATAAGTTATAGAGAGTTTTATTTAAAGAGAATGAGAATTAGTGATAATGCTTGAATTAAGTATTTATCGGAGTTAATATTATATAGAAATTGAAATTTATATAAAGGAGGGTATTAAATGGTTAAAAGATTTATTAGCTATTATAAACCATATAAAGTTTTATTTTTCTTTGATATGTTTGTAGCACTTATAGCAGCGGCATGTGATTTAGTGTATCCTATGATGACTAGAACACTAGTTAATGATAGTATCCCTAATAAGAATATTAAAATGATAATTATATTTTCCGTTATTTTAATATTAATATATTTAATTAAAGCATTATGTACTTATTTTATGCAATATTATGGACATGTTATGGGAGTGAATATGCAAGGAGATATGAGAAAAGATATGTTTTTTCATTTTCAAAAGCTTCCTAATAAATATTTTGATAATAATAAAACTGGAGATTTAATGAGTAGAATGATAAATGATCTTATGGAAGTTTCAGAGCTTGCGCATCATGGTCCAGAAGATTTATTTATATCTATAGTAATGATTTTAGGTTCTTTTATAGTTTTATGTACAATAAATATTCCATTAACAATAATTATATTTGCATTTATTCCATTTATAGTTATTTTTACATGGAAAAAGAGAAGTAAGATGTTAGATACCTTTATGAAAACTAGAGTAGAAACATCTAAGGTTAATTCAAATTTAGAAAATTCCCTTTCAGGTATTAGAACTACTAAAGCTTTTGCAGCTCATAAATATGAGATTAATAAATTTAGTAAGGGAAATGATAAGTTCAAAGAAGCTAGGTCTAAAGCTTATAAAGTAATGGGCGAATATTCTTCAGGAGTAGGTTTTGCAATAGATATTTTAGATTATATATCATTAATTGCTGGGGGAATATTTACTTATATAGAATTAATTAATATAGGAGATTTTTTTGCTTATCTTTTATATATAAAATTATTTACTCAACCAATAAAAAAGCTTGTAAGCTTTATGGAACAATATCAAAATGGAATGACAGGATTTAAGAGATTTATAGATATACTAGATGAAGATGTAGAACAAGATGGGAAAGTAGAGCTTAAAAATATTGAAGGTTGTATTGAGTTTAAAGATGTTAATTTTAAATATGATAAAAAGAATATATTAAATAGGATGAACTTAACTATAGAAGCTGGTAAGATGCTTGCTTTAGTAGGACCATCAGGTGGAGGTAAAACAACTATTTGTAATTTGATACCGAGATTTTATAATATAGATAGTGGAAATATATATATTGATAATGTAAGTATTTATGATTTAACACTGAAATCCTTGAGAGAAAATATAGGAATAGTTCAACAAGATATATTTTTATTTACAGGTACAATAAAAGAAAATATTTTATATGGAAATCATCAGGCTACAGATGAAGAGGTAATTATGGCAGCTAAAAGAGCTAATCTACACGAATTTATAATGACTTTACCAAAAGCATATGATACTTATATAGGAGAGAGAGGAGTTAAACTTTCAGGAGGACAAAAACAGAGAATATCTATAGCTAGAGTATTTTTGAAAAATCCAGCTATTTTAATATTAGATGAAGCAACATCAGCACTAGATAATACAACAGAGTATTTAATTCAAGAATCCTTAGAAGAATTATGTAAGGGAAGAACTACTATAGTAGTTGCACATAGGTTATCTACTATAAAAAATGCGGATGAAATATTAGTTATGTCTGAAAATGGAATTGAAGAAAGAGGAACACATGATGAATTATTAAATAGAAATGGAATTTACAGTGAGCTGTATGAAGCACAATTTTCTTAAATATAATAAAAGAAAAAATATTGGATATAATATTTTTAGATAATATTGACTTGATAAATATTAATATAGTATAGTAAAATCAAAAATAAATACCCTAATAGGGTATAGAGGAGGTTTTAATATGGTTCAGCATGTATCTGAATTAGATTTTAATGAAGTAGTATTAAATTATAATGGAGTTGTATTAGTGGATTTTTGGGCAACTTGGTGTGCGCCGTGTAAGATGATTGCACCAATAATAGAAGATGTAGCAAAGGAAGTTACTGATGTAAGAGTTGTAAAAGTTGATGTTGATCAAAATGCTAAGTTAGCAGATAAATATCAAATAACAAATATCCCAACTTTAATAATATTTAAGAATGGTGAACCAATAGATACTTTTATGGGCTTTAAAACAAAAGATTTTATAAAGTCTGCTTTAGCTAAGCACATATAAGGTGGGATGTCAAATTGGATAAAAGATATGATATTGCCATAATTGGTAGTGGTCCAGCAGGAATATCAGCTGCATTAAATGCAAGAATAAGAAATAAGAATTTTATTATTTTTGGTAGTAAAAATCTATCTAATAAATTAACAAAAGCAGCAAAAATTAATAACTTTTTAGGCTTTTATAACATTACTGGAGAAAATCTTAAAAATCACTTTGAAGAACATTTATCTTTAATGAATATTGAAATTACAGAAGAAAGAATAAATAGCATATATGCTATGGGAGATTATTTTGCTTTAATGGCAAATAATAAAAATTTTGAAGCAAAAACAGTTATAATAGCAACAGGAATTGAATATACAAGGCCTATAAAAGGTGAGGAAGAGTATTTAGGTAAAGGAGTAGGTTATTGTGCAACCTGTGATGCTCCTTTATATAAAAATAAAATAGTTACTATTATAGGACATAATAAAGAAGCAGAAGATGAAGCAAATTATGTTTCAGAAATTGCTAATAAGGTATACTATATTCCAATGTATAAAGGTAATTATGATATTAATAAAGATATTACTTTAGTAGAAGATAAACCTATAGAAGTAGTAGGAGATTCAAAGGTAAAAAAATTAATTTTAAATAATAGTGAAATAGAAACAGATGGTATATTTATATTAAAAGATTCAATTTCACCAGGGCAGTTAGTACCTGGACTAGAAATTAAGGAAGATCATATCAATGTTGATAGATTAATGAAAACTAATATACCAGGTTGTTTTGCTGCGGGAGATTGTATAGGAAAGCCTTATCAATATATAAAAGCAGCAGGCGAAGGTAATATTGCAGCTTTAAGTGCAGTAAAGTATTTAGATGATTTAGCTAAACTTGAATCCAAATAAAGATATTTCATTTAATAAGTATATATTATTAGTAATGATAATATTATAAAATTACAAATAAAAATAATAATTAAAAAATTTTAAGGAATTTAATTAATTATGATTTGAAAATTTATAAAAAGAATTCCAAATAAAATAGAACCAATAGAGATTTAGTATTTCTACTGGTTTTATTTTTATATAATTTAATAATATATAAGTAAATTAAATGTGGATTATTTTTTAAGAGTTAATTTATATTTATTATCAAAATATAATTATAAGTTTAAGTAGTTAAATGCTTGTAGATATATGGATTTAATGATATTCTCATAATATAAGTATTATTTTAAATAATAAAAATATAGGTATTTCTTTACAATTATTAATAAATTTTAAAATAGAATCTTTTAAATAATAATTTATAATATTATTATAAAAACATATATATAAAGTGAAGGGATGATGATAGTGAATAAAAAGCAAAAAAATAGCAAAATTAATCCTTTATTAGTTGTTGGAGCTATTGCAGGTGCAGCAGCTATTGCAGCAACTGCAAAAAAAATGAAAGATAATAAGGAAAAAAAGGAATCATTTATAAGATTTAATGAAAATTTTGAAGAATTTAAAGAGAAACAAGTTTATTTTATTGGAGGAGGTTTATCATCATTAGCTGGAGCAGCATATCTTATTAGAGATTGTAATTTTAAAGGTGAAAATATTCATATTATAGAATCTAAAAATAGTATTGAACAAAATACACTTGGTAATAATGAAAATGGATTTATTAATCCAAGAGATATAGTATTAAATAAAGAGAATTGTAAAAATTTTTGGGAGCTATTTAATGATATACCTTCAATAAATATGCCAGAAATGAGTGTTACAGAAGAAATATTTAATTTTGATAAGATACATCCTACATATGCTAAGGCGCGTTTAATAGATCAATTTGGCAATAAAATTGATGTAAAGACTATGGGATTTAAAAATGCAGACCGTATTGCATTAATTAAGTTGATGATGATACCAGAAGATAAAATTGAAGACTTAACTATAGAAGATTGGTTTAGAGAGACACCAAACTTTTTTAATACAAATTTCTGGTATATGTGGCAAACTACCTTTGCATTTGAAAAGTGGTCTAGCTTATATGAATTTAAAAGATATATGGAGCGTATAGTATTTGAAATTTCACATATAGACACATTAGAGGAATCAATAAACTCAACTTTTAATAAATATGAATCTATTATTATACCATTAAGAAAATATTTACTTTCTAAGGATGTAGATTTTTCTATAAATGCTGAGGTTATAGATATAGATTTTAATCAAAGTGAAGAAATAACAGCAACTGCAATTTATATATTAGATGAGGAAGGCGAAAAAGTAATAAAATTAAATGAAGGTGATTTATGTTTTATGAGTAATGGATCTTCAGAAGATAATATTACTTTAGGTGATCTAAATAATGCACCTGAATTTAAGGTTGAAAAACCAAAAACCTTAGGAATTTGGGAGAAGGTAGCTAAAAAGAAAATTGGTTTAGGTAATCCAGGAACATTCTTTGATAATGCAGATAATAGTAGTTATGAAAAGTTTACAATAACTTGTAAAGGAAATAAGTTAATAAAATTAATAGAACAATTTTCAGGAAATATATCTGGAAGTGGTGGGATTATGACGTTTAGAGATTCAAATTGGCTAATTAGCATAGAAGTTCCAACACAACCATATTTTAAAAATCAATTAATGGACACTACTATTATCACAGGATATGGTTTATATATAGATAGAGTAGGAAACTTTATAAATAAGAAGATGAAGGATTGTACAGGGAAAGAAATATTAATAGAATTACTTCATCATCTTCATTTAGAGGAAAATATAGATGAAGTTTTAGAAACAGTAGTTAATGTAATACCATGTATGATGCCATATGGTAATGCTCATTTACAGCCAAGAAAGGTAACAGATAGACCTAAGGTTATTCCAGAAGGTTCAACTAATTTTGCTATGATAAGTGAATTTGTAGAAGTACCGGGAGAAATGGTATTTACAGGAGAATATTTAGTTCGTGCAGCAAAAATAGCAGTATATAATTTATTGGGTGTTAAGCATAAAGAAATAATTCCAGTAAAATCATATAAAAAGGATATGAAAGTAATAATGAAAGCTATTAAAAAGATATATAGTTAAGATAAAAAAGAGTTGTTACACTAAAAATTAGTGTGCAGCTCTTTTTTGATAAAAAATAAATCCTAAACTCAAAGTTCATAGAATTTTAATATTATTTATTTTATAAATTATTGATTAATTTATCAATAACATCCTTAACAGAAGAGAGTTTATTAATTTTATAGGCGTTGTGTCCACAGAAGACTAATCCATTTTCTACATCCCCTTTAACTGCACTAATTAATGCTGAGCTTATGCAATAAGGAGTTTTAGAAGGAGTACAAGGAATCAAGCAATTATAGCATTTAGAAATAGGAAGTTTTTCTTTTTTTAGTCTTTCAGTTAAGTTGTTTTTTATAGCTCTACCAGGCATTCCAACAGGACTTATAGTAAGCTCTATATCTTCTTTTGTACAATTAACATAAGCATTTTTGAAATTTTCATGAGCATCACATTCATAAGTAGCTACAAATGGAGTGGCTACTTGAACACCGCTAGCTCCAAGTTCTAAATATTTTTTAATATCTGAGCTTTCAAAAATTCCACCAGCAACTATTACTGGAATATCTTTATTATAATAACTTTCAAAGTTTTTTACTTCTTTTATTATATTTTTTATATTATCATCAAAATTAATAACTTCTTCTTTAATAAAATCCTTTTTAAATCCTAGATGCCCACCAGCTAATGGACCTTCTACTATTATTGCATCTGCAGTTTTATTAAAATGTTTTTTCCAATAGTTTAAAATAATTTTACTAGCTTTAGCTGAGGAAACTATAGGGGCAATTTTAATAGAGCTACCTTTTATAATTTCAGGTAAATTTAAAGGAAGGCCAGCTCCAGATATTATTAAATCAGCTCCTGCTTCTATAGTTGTTTTAACATATTCTACATAGTTGTTCATAGCAACCATAATATTAACACCTATAATTCCATTATTGCTAATTTCTTTAGCTTTTTTTATATGATTACGTAAAGCTCTTATGTTTGCAGCTAAAGTATTTTTTTCAAAATCATCTTCTAAATAACCAGGATGAGCCGAAGATATAACGCCTATAGCACCAAGTTTAGCAACATTTCCAGCTAAGTTAGACAATGAAACTCCGATACCCATACCTCCTTGAATTATTGGTATTTTCGCAATTAAATCTCCTATTTTTAGTGGTTTTAAATTCATAAATAGTATCTCCTTTTAATAAAAATATTAAAAATAATAGTAAAAAATATAGAAATATAAATATTAATTTAGCTATATATTTAATAATATTTAAAAATAAAAATATTTGATTATCAAACAATGAAAATAGTATAATATAAAAAAAAATAAAAGACAATACAAAAAAATATAAAAATTTTGAATATTGACAAAATTATTTATTATGATTATTATGGAAAAGTAATATTTGATAATCAAAATATTTGAGTGATCAAACCTAAAAGATTATTTAGAAAGAGGGGATGAGATGAAAGGAGTAAAAATACTTGGTTTTGGTCATTATTGTCCTGAAAATATAGTTACAAATAAAGATATTGAAAATTTAGTTGATACTACAGACGAATGGATAATAAAGAGGACAGGAATAAAAGAGAGAAAAATATCAACAGGTGAAGGAACTGTAGAATTAGCTTATAAAGCAGCTCTCAATGCTATTAAAAATAGTAAATGTAATAAGGAAAATATAGATCTTATAGTAGTTGCAACAACTACCCCAGATAATCTAATGCCATCAACTGCTTGTAATATTCAAAGGTTACTTGGATGTAAAAAAGCAGCAGCTTTTGATATATCAGCGGCTTGTTCAGGATTTGTTTACTCATTAATAGTTGCTTCTAGTCTTATAAAGTCTACGGATAAAAAGAAAGCTTTAGTGATAGGATCAGAGGTTTTATCTAAAATTGTTGATTGGTCTGAAAGAGAAACCTGTGTATTGTTTGGAGATGGGGCTGGAGCTGCAGTGATAGAATTGACAGAAGAGTCAGATTCGATTTTGAGTACTTATTTTTTAGCTGATGGAGTATTAGGTGAAAAAACTTTAAAAGCGGTAGAGTTAAAATTAGATACCCCTTTTTATAATAATAATACAGAAGAAAAAAGATATATACAAATGTTGGGTGGAGATGTATTTAAATTTGCAGTAAAGGTATTACCTGACATAATACATGAATTGTTAGAAAAATCTAATGAAAGTATAGAAAATATAAAATATATAATTCCTCATCAAGCGAATTTAAGAATAATTGATGAGGCAGCAAGAAGATTAAAAATAGATAGAGATAAGTTTTATACTAATATTGATAAGTATGGAAATACATCAGCAGCAAGTATTCCAATAGCTTTAAGTGAATTATTAGAAAAAGATAGAATACAAAAAGGCGATAAGTTAATATTAGCAGCCTTTGGCGGTGGATTAACTTGTGCTGGGATTTTAATAAATTTTTAGGAGGAAGTTAAAATGATATTTGAAAAGATAAGAGAAATAGTTGTAGATCAATTAGGAGTAAGTGAGGAAGAGGTAAAGTTAGAAACTAGCTTTATAGATGATTTAGGAGCAGACTCACTAGATTTATTCCAAGTAGTTATGGAATTAGAAGATGAATTTAATATAAAGGTAGAAAATGTAGAAAATATTAAAACAGTTGGCGATGCAGTTAATTATATCGAAAGTTTATCATAGTTAAAAATATATTTAGGAGGTAAATTATGATAAATACTATATGCGATTTATTGAATATTAAATACCCAATTTTTCAAGGGGGAATGGCGTGGGTTTCAGATAGTTCTTTAGCAGCTGCTGTTTCTAATGCTGGTGGGTTAGGAATAATCGCAGGAGCTAATGCTCCTGCAAGTTTAATTAGAGATGAAATAAAAAAAACTAAGGAATTAACTGATAAGCCTTTTGGAGTAAATATAATGTTATTATCTGAAAATGCAGATGAGTTATCAGATATTGTTATTGAAGAAGGAGTAAGGGTTGTTACAACTGGAGCTGGAAATCCAGGTAAGTATATGGATAAATGGAAAAAGGCGGGTATAAAGGTTATTCCCGTTGTGGCATCTGTAGCTTTAGCAAAAAGAATGGAAAAGGCAGGAGCTGATGCTATAATAGCTGAAGGTTGTGAATCAGGTGGACATATTGGGAAATTAACAACATTTGTACTTTTACCACAGGTAATTGATGCTGTTAATATTCCAGTTATAGCAGCAGGTGGAATTGGAGATGGAAGAGGTTTAGCAGCTGCACTTATATTTGGAGCTAAGGGAGTTCAAGTAGGTACTAGGTTCTTAGTAGCTAATGAATGTACTATACATGAAAATTATAAAGATGCAGTAATAAAAGCTAAGGATATAGATACAGTTGTAACAGGAAGAGCAACAGGACATCCAGTTCAAGTTATAAAAAATAAATTAGCGAGAGAGTATATTAAACTAGAAAAAGAAGATGCTTCTTTAGAAAAGTTTGAAGAATTAGGAAGAGGAGCGTTAAAAAAAGCTATAAAGGATGGAGATATGGAAAATGGATCAATTATGGCTGGACAAATTTCAGGTTTAATTAATAAAAGACAAAGTGCACAAGAAATAATTGAAGAGATATTTTCTGAATATGAGAAAATTAAAAATAATCTTTAAGGAGAGGGAAGTAATGAAAATAGCCTTTGTTTTTTCAGGGCAAGGTTCTCAGTATATAGGAATGGCAAAAGAATTATATGATAATGTTTTATCATCTAAAGAAGTATTAGATAAAGCTGAGAAACTATTAGACTTTGATATAAAAGAATTAATGTTTAATGGAGAAAAGGAAAAGCTAAATATTACAGAGTTTACTCAACCAGCTGTACTAATAACATCTATTATGGCATTAAAAGCAATAGAAGAAAAGGATATAAAAGCAGAGATAGTAGCTGGATTAAGTTTAGGAGAATATTCAGCCTTAATAGCTTCAGGTGCAATGACATTAGAAGATGGGGTCAAACTAATAAGGAAAAGAGGAAGGCTTATGCAAGAAGCAGTTCCATTAGGTATAGGTTCAATGGCAGCAATTATAGGTTTATCTATAGATAAGATAAAAGAGGCAATAAGCGAAGCGAAAAACTTAGGGGTAGTAGAAATAGCTAATTATAATACTAATAAGCAAATTGTAATTGCTGGAGAAAAGCTTGCAGTTGAAAAAGCAAAAGAAATATGTATGGAGTTAGGAGCAAGAAGGGCAATAGATATTAATGTATCAGGACCATTTCATACATCATTATTAAATCAAGCTTCAAACAAATTAAGAGAAGAATTAAATAATGTTAGTTTTGAAACTCCCCAAATTAAAATAATATCTAATGTAAATGCTGATTTTATAACCGACAAAGAAAATATAAAGAATATTCTTTGTAGGCAAATTAAATCTTCGGTAAGATGGAGTGAAAGTATAGAAAAGATGATTGATTCAGGAATAGATACTTTTATAGAATTAGGGCCAGGAAAAGTATTAAGTGGGTTTATTAGGGAAATAATTAGAGAAAAAGGGATAAAAGCAAATATATATAACGTAGAAGATATTAAATCTCTAGAGAAGACAATAGAAGGGATTGAAAAATTAAATGATTAGTAATAAAAATGCAATAATAACAGGTGGATCAAGGGGAATTGGTAAAGAGATAGCGAGAACTTTAGCAAAAAATGGAGCTAATATTGCAATTAATTATAGAAATTACACAGAGGAACTAGAAATCTTTATAAATGAATTAAAAAGTTATGGCGTAGAAGTATTAGTAGCAAAGTGTGATGTTAGCAATTTAGAGGAAGTTAATGAATTTGTAAAGAAAGTAAAAAATAAGTTTAATACTATAGATATATTAATAAATAATGCTGGAATTACAAAAGATGGACTATTACTTAGAATGACTGAAAAAGACTTTGGTGATGTTATAGATGTAAATTTAAAAGGAACTTTCAATATGACTAAAGCAACTTCAGCTATAATGATTAAACAAAGATATGGAAAGATAATTAATATTTCATCAGTAGTAGGAATAGTGGGAAATGCAGGACAGAGTAATTATGCTGCATCTAAGGCAGGAGTTATTGGATTTTCTAAATCAATAGCTAGAGAGCTTGCTTCAAGAAATATTAATGTAAATGTAATAGCACCAGGATATATTAATACTGAAATGACTAGTATTTTACCAGATAGAATTAAAGAAGAAATTTTAAAGAGTATTCCGTTAAAAAGAATAGGAGAAGCTACTGAAATAGCTAATTTAGCTTTATTTTTATCATCAGATTTATCAAATTATATAACAGGTGAAGTGATAAATGTTGATGGCGGAATGGTTATGAATTAAGGAGAGAAGGAGTATGAGAAGAAGAGTTGTAGTAACTGGATTAGGTGCCATAACACCAATTGGTAATTCTGTTAATAGTTTTTGGAATTCTATTAAAGAAGGAAAAAATGGAATAGATAAAATTACTACTTTTGATACAACAGATTTTAAAGTGAAATTAGCAGCAGAAGTTAAAAATTTTAATCCTGAGGAATATTTAGGGAAAAAAGATGCAAGAAGACTGGATAGATTTTTACAATTTGCCTTAATAAGCGCTAAGGAATGTATCAAGGATAGTAATATTGATTTAGATTCAGTAGATAGAGAAAGAATTGGAGTAATATATAGCTCAGGAATTGGCGGAATTAAGACTTTAGAAACTCAGATGACTAATTTAATACACAAAGGACCTAGTAGAGTATCTCCTTTAGCTATACCTACATTAATTTCTAATATGGCAGCAGGTAGTATTGCAATAGAATTTGGAATTTTAGGAAGTTGTTTAAGTATAACTACTGCTTGTGCATCATCAACTCATGCCATTGGTGAAGCATATAGAAGTATAAAAGATGGATATTTAGATAGAGCTATAGTTGGAGGTTCAGAGGCATCTATATGTAGATTTGCTATTGCTGGATTTCAGTCAATGACAGCTTTAAGTAAAAGTGAAGAAGTAAATAGAGCATCAATTCCATTTGATAAGGATAGAAATGGATTTGTAATGGGAGAAGGTGCAGGAGCTTTATTAATTGAAGATTTAGAAAATGCAATTGCAAGAGGGGCTAAAATATATGGAGAAATTATAGGATATGGAACAACTTGTGATGCTTATCATATTACATCTCCTAAATTAGATGGTGATGGTGCATATAGATGTATGAAGAACGCGATAAATGATGCTAAAATTTCACTAGATAAAATTGACTATATTAATGCTCATGGGACTTCAACAGAGTTAAATGATAAAATAGAAACAATAGCAATAAAAAATACTTTTGGAGATGAAAATAAGAATATATACGTTAGTTCTACTAAATCAATGACAGGGCATCTGCTAGGAGCTGCTGGAGCAATTGAAGCGATAGTTTCAATAAAAGCATTAGAAGAGGGATTTGTACCAGCTACTATTAATTATGTTAATTATGATGAAGAATGTGATTTAAATTTAGTAGTTAATAAAGGAAAGAAAGCTGAAATTAAATATGTTATGTCTAATTCATTAGGCTTTGGAGGGCATAATGGAGCCTTAATATTTAAAAAATGGGAAGGAAAATAAAATGTTAAATTATGAGCAAATTAAAAGTTTAATTCAAACAATTGATTCTTCTTCTTTAAGAATATTTGAACTAGAAGATAAAGACTTTAAATTAAAGTTAAGTAAAAATAATGAAGGTATTAGAGAAAATGTTAATCAAGTATTAAATAATACTAAGGTTGAAGAAACTTTTATAGAAGAAAGCGAAATAATAGTTAATAAAGGGAATATAAATAATAATACGAATATAGAAGTTAATAATAAAGAAGAACATTCTAATATAATTAAATCACCATTAGTTGGAACTTATTATTCAGCAGGTAGTCCAGGGGCAGAACCTTACGTAAAAAAAGGTGATTATGTAAAAAAAGGTGATACTCTTTGTATAATAGAAGCTATGAAGATAATGAATGAGATAACATCAGATTTTGATGGTAAAATTGTAGAAATATTAAGAAATGATGAAGATATTGTAGAGTACGGTATGGAATTATTTGTAATAAAGTAGGTGATGATTTTGGATATAAAAGAAATAATGGAAATAATACCACATAGATATCCATTTTTATTAATAGATAAAATTGAATATTTAGAAGGAAATAAGATTATTGCAATAAAAAATGTTACTATTAATGAATACTTTTTTCAAGGACACTTTCCAGTAGAGCCAGTTATGCCAGGAGTATTGATAGTTGAAGCTTTAGCTCAAGCTGGAGCAGTTGCTTTGTTAAAAAGAGAGGAATTTAAAGGGAAAATAGCTTATTTTGGAGGAATAAATAAAGCTAAATTTAGAAAGAAAGTTGTTCCTGGAGATACTCTAAGGTTGGAAGTAGAATTAATAAAAATAAGAGGTTCGGCAGGTATAGGGAAAGGGATTGCTTATGTAGGTGATAAGAAGGTGTGTGAGGCAGAATTAACCTTTATGGTTGGATAAGATAAAAGAGGTGTTTAAATGATTAGAAAGGTATTAATAGCTAATAGAGGAGAAATAGCAGTAAGGATAATAAGAGCTTGTAAGGAACTTGGAATAGAAACAGTGGCTATTTACTCAGAAGTTGACAAGGAGGCTATGCATACACAATTAGCAGATGAAGCTATATGTGTAGGAAAACCTAAATCTAAGGAATCATATTTAAATGAAAGTAATATATTAAGTGCCGCAGTAATAACAAAATGTAATGCAGTACATCCAGGATTTGGGTTTTTATCTGAAAATGCTGAATTTGCTGGAATGTGTGAAGAATGTAATATTAAATTTATAGGCCCATCTAGTGAAACAATTGCTATAATGGGAAATAAATCTAAAGCAAGAGAAATAATGAAGGAAGCTGGAGTACCTATAATACCAGGAAGTAATGGGATAATAGATAATTTAGATAATGCATATAAAGAAGCAGAAATAATTGGATATCCAGTTATAATTAAAGCAGCTCTAGGGGGTGGTGGTAAAGGGATAAGGATAGTATACGAAAAGAGTGACCTAGAAAATGCTTACTATACAGCTAAGACAGAAGCAAAAATAAATTTTGGTGATGATACTATATATATTGAGAAATTTATAGAGAATCCAAGGCATATTGAATTTCAAATTTTAGGCGATGAAAAAGGAAATGTTGTACATTTAGGAGAGAGAGATTGTACTATTCAAAGGAAAAATCAAAAGATAATAGAGGAATCACCATCTATTATTTTGAATAAGGATCTTAGAGAAAAAATGGGAGAAGCTGCTGTAATGGCAGCAAAGGCAGTAAATTATATAAATGCAGGAACAATAGAGTTTCTTGTTGATAAATATGGAAATTTTTATTTTATGGAAATGAATACAAGAATACAGGTGGAACATCCTATAACTGAAATGGTTACATCTGTTGATATAGTTAAAGAACAAATTAAAATAGCAAGTGGAGAAGAATTAAATATTTCTCAAGAAAATATAAAAATACAAGGTCATGCTATTGAATGTAGAATAAATGCTGAAAATCCAAGGAAAGGATTTATACCTTCACCAGGGAAAATAGAATTTTTAAATTTGCCAGGAGGTAATGGAATTAGAGTAGATACAGGAGTATTTTCAGGATATACTATACCATCTACGTATGATTCCATGATAGCAAAGGTAATAGCATATGGGAATAATAGAGAAGAAGCAATTAATAAAATGTTAAGAGCTTTAGATGAGTTTGTAATTGAAGGAATTGACAATAATATAGAATTTCATATAGATATATTAAATAATAAAAAATTTCGTTTAGGAAACTACGATACTAGTTTTATAAAGGAAGAATATAATTTATAGTTGGTGAAAAATATGGGTATTTTTAAAAAGAGAAAATATGGAGTATTAAATATAACTAATTCAGAAGAACAAGATTTACCTATAGTGCCTGATGGTGCTTGGATAAAGTGTAATAATTGTGGGAAAATATTATATAAAAAAATATTAGAAGATAATTATAGTATTTGTAGTAATTGTGATTATAGCTTTAGAATTGGAAGTTATAAAAGAATAGATTTAACTATTGATAATGGAACATTTAAAGAGTTCAATAAATATATGAAGTCTAGAAATCCAATGAATTTTCCAAACTATGAAGAAAAATTAAGAGTTAATGAAGAAAGTAGTAATGTTAATGAAGCAGTTATTACAGGAGAAGGAGAAATTAATGGTATTAGAACTATAATTGCTGTAATGGATTCACATTTTTTAATGGGAAGTATGGGGATGGTAGTAGGAGAAAAAATTACAAGTGCCATTGAAGAAGCAACCAAAAGAAAATTGCCAATAATTATTTTTACAGCTTCTGGAGGAGCTAGAATGCAAGAAGGAATATTATCACTTATGCAAATGGCAAAAATAAGCAGTGCTTTAGCTAAGCATGATAAAGAAGGTTTATTATATATTACTGTTTTAACAGACCCTACTACAGGAGGAGTTACAGCTAGTTTTGCAATGTTAGGAGATATAATAATAGCAGAACCAAAAGCATTAGTAGGTTTTGCAGGAAGAAGGGTAATAGAAGGAACTATAAAAGAAAAGTTACCTGATAACTTTCAAAGTTCAGAATTTTTATTAGAACATGGGTTTGTAGATAAAATAGTAAAAAGAGAAGATATGAAAAAAACTTTATATGATTTGTTAAGATTTCATATAGATAGTGAGGTGTAGTTGTGAAAAAAATAAAAGCTTATGAAAGATTACAAATTGCAAGAATGATAGAAAGACCAACTACACTAGATTATATTGATAAAATTTTTAGTAATTTCGTTGAACTTCATGGAGATAGAGTATTTAAAGATGATAAATCTATAATTGGAGGAATCGGGTTTTTAAATAAAAGTGCAGTAACAATAATAGGAATACAAAAAGGGAAAAATTTAAAAGAAAATATGTATAGGAACTTTGGATGTCCTAATCCAGAAGGATATAGAAAGGCTTTAAGATTAATGAAACAAGCAGAAAAGTTTAATAGACCTATAGTCTGTTTCATTAATACATCTGGTGCATATTGTGGAATTGAAGCAGAAGAAAGAGGGCAAGGAGAAGCCATTGCTAGAAATTTAATGGAAATTTCTAAAATAAGTGTACCTATTATTTCTATAATAATAGGTGAAGGAGGTAGTGGTGGTGCTATTGCTTTAGCATGTGGAGATAGAGTATGGATTTTAGAAAATTCAATATACTCGATATTATCTCCTGAAGGATTTGCATCTATATTATTTAAAGATTCTTCTAAATCAAAAGAAGTAGCAGAAATAATGGGAATTACTTCTTATGAATTATTAAATCATGGAGTAGTAGAAAAAGTAATAAAGGAACCATCGGGTGGGGC
Source organism: Clostridium sp. (assembly GCA_017435645.1). Taxonomy (GTDB): domain Bacteria; phylum Bacillota; class Clostridia; order Clostridiales; family Clostridiaceae; genus Clostridium. The sequence goes on from JAFSER010000040.1 coordinate 48,562, forward strand.
ACATAAAAATTTAGATTTAGTTGCATCATCAATAAAACTTGAATTAATTAAGGAATTTAAAATATTATGTAAAAAATCTAAAGAAACATTATTAGAAGAAAGATATAAAAGATTCAGAAAATTTTAACATATATAATAAACATAGGACTATCTTTAAAAATGCTAGTCCTTTTTTATTAGATTATATGATAATAATTATAAAAAATTATGAAAATAATAGGAAGAGAATCAATAATATTAAATATCTACTAGTTAATTTTATTTAAATATCTATTTATAAATTTTCTAAATTATAGTTCTGAAAAATTTTATATAGATTTACAATATAATACTTATTTCTCCAGCAATGATATTTTCTAAAATATCATTTTTATTTTTAACTAATAAAGATCCATCCTTTAAAATATCAATTGGAATAATGATTTTATTACTATTTTTATAAAATAAAGTAACTTCTTTATTAAAAATAAGAGAATTACTTTTATATTTTTCTAAAATATAGTCTTTATTTCCAAGTAGAAATTCGTTTAGATATTTATAGAAATATTCTAAAAAAAACTCTAAAATTTTCATACTATTAAATTTTTTACCTGTTGATAAGTATAAGGAGGTTGCTTTATTTTTTAGTTCGTCGTTAAAATCGTCTAATTCTAAATTTACATTTAAACCTATTCCAACAATAATATATTTCACTCTATTGTTATCAATTTTTGCTTCTGTTAAAATACCAGATAATTTTTTATTGTCTAAATATAAATCATTTGGCCATTTAATTTTTGTGTTAATATTAAAATTTAATAGAGCAGAATGTAGAGCTGTAGAGGATAAAATGGTTAAAAAGTTAATATCATTAGTAGAAATTGAAGGCTTTAATAATATTGAAAACCATAATCCATTATTTGTACTTGACATCCAAGGCCTACCCTTAGTACCTTTTCCTTGAGTTTGTATATCACTTATAACTAAGATATCTTTATGAAAATCATTTTCAGCTATTTTCTTACAGTATGTATTAGTTGAATTTACTTCTTTCAAATGAATAATATCTATGTTTTTATATTTATTATTTAATAAATTAATCATAAAAAGCTCTCTTTCTTTTAATAAATTAGTATATATAAGGATTATTATATATGTTGGGATGTTGGATAAAAGGTGCTATATTAAATTCATATATCTAGTAATTATTATATACTTACTAGATAGTTTATAAAAGAAATTATTTAATAAATAAATATTAAATGAATTTTCTTTATTGTATAATAAAATAAATACGTTAAGAATTTTTATAGCAAAAGGAGGAATATTTAGTGAAAAGAAGTGATTATATTTCATGGGATGAATACTTTATGGGAGTTGCTATTTTAGCTGGTATGAGAAGTAAGGATCCTAATACTCAAGTAGGAGCATGTATAGTTGACCATGATAATAAAATTTTAAGTCAGGGTTATAATGGATTACCTAAGGGATGTTCAGATGATGAATTTCCATGGGATAGAGAGGGAAGTACTCTTAATACTAAGTATCCATATGTAGTACATGCTGAACTTAATGCTATATTAAATTGTAGAGATAGAAATTTAGTTGGAGCAAAAATATATGTAGCTTTATTTCCCTGTAATGAGTGTGCAAAGGCTATTATTCAGTGTGGTATAAAGGAAGTTGTATATCTATCAGACAAGTACTCAAATACTGATATTGTAAAAGCATCAAAAAGAATGTTTAATGCTGCTGGAATAACATTAACTAAATTAGACTCCAAAAATAAGAATATAATGCTTTCATTTGATATTAGCAAGATTTAATAAATTACTATATTTTAACATATAGGCAATAATATAGTAAATACATATATAATTAAGGTAAGTATATTTTAAAAATTATAAAATATTTTTATAGTTTATCAATATAGTAAATAAGTATA
>JAFSER010000041.1 GCA_017435645.1 Clostridium sp.
CCTGTGCGTCTGCCTGTTCCGCCACTTCAGCGTATATGGTAGCGGAAATAGGACTTGAACCTACGACACCTCGGGTATGAACCGAGTGCTCTAGCCAGCTGAGCTATTCCGCCATGTTTTGGTTGCGGGGGCAGGACTTGAACCTACGACCTTCGGGTTATGAGCCCGACGAGCTGCCAACTGCTCCACCCCGCGATAATTAAGTTGAATTTAGTTTGGTGCTGAAGACCGGAATCGAACCGGTACGGTATCGCTACCGCAGGATTTTAAGTCCTGTGCGTCTGCCTGTTCCGCCACTTCAGCATATTTCCTGTCGCTCCTCAGCGACAAAATTAATTATATAGTATGTTTTATATAGTGTCAACATATTTTTAAAATTTTTTTATTTAAATTTATTCAATATATTATATAAATACTTCTTTATAAAAGATAAATGGAGACTATAATTAAATAATCCCCATTATAGATTTATATATTAAATTTATATGATGTCTAGTATTACTTACTAATAGCCTTTTCTTGAACCCTTAGATTTAAAATCTTGTTTCTTTTTAACATCTTGCATTCTTTCTTCACTGTCTTTTAAAAACCTTGATATTATATCCTCGAAATTCCCTGAATTTGAATTAGATTTTTTACTTTCTGAAGACCAATCTATTTCTATAGGTTTAATTGATTTTTTTTGAACATTTGCTTGTTTTATTGATAAGCTTATCTTTCCATTATCGTCAATAGATATTACTTTAACCTTTACCTTATCTTGTTCATTAAGATGTTGTCTAATATCCTTAACAAATGAATCTGCCACTTCTGAAATATGAACTAGCCCAGTCTTTCCTTCTATTTCAACAAAAGCTCCAAAACTAGTTATATTAACCACCGTACCTTCTAATATGTTTCCTGCCATCAAGGTCATGTTACAAAGATTCCTCCTTAAAAATTAAATAAATATATGTTATTAAAATAATAACCTCTTTTAAATAGTTTTAAAACATATTCTTTAATTTTGTTGTTCTGAATTTACAACTTTTTCTCCTTCTTGAATCATGCCTAGTCTTTCTCTTGCAAGTTTCTCAAGATAATCATTAGATTCATTAGCTTTTTGTAAATCTGACTCTAACTTACTATTCTTATTCTTAAGTTCTTGTAATTCTTCTTGACTATTAACCATCTCTTCTTGAATTCCTCTAATTGTAATTTCTTGTTTTATATAATTTACAACAAAAATCACAAAAATAATAACTATAATCAATCTTTTAAGAGTAAATTGCTTTTTAATTGCTCTCACCCTCTTTTAAAAAATATATTATATAATATATTTTAAACACTATAGATATTTTATTCAAGTAATTTTTTTATGTTAATGATTTTTATATCATTTTTTTCCATAAACATTGTGAAATATTATCCTTATAGGATACATTATGTTCTTAAATAATATTCTAATTAAGTTTGCACATTTTTTAATTACTATTTTTTCAACTCTTATTACTATAGGGCTTATAACTTTTAAATAAATAACTAAAGTTATAATCATAAAAATATATACATAGGGACCTAAAAATGCATAGTTTATATATAATAAAAAAGTAAATACAATAAAGGCTGAAAGAATCCAAAATAATATATCTTCAACTGCTCTTATTATTTTAGGTACTTTTATCCCCCTTATTATATTATATAAATCAAATAATATTCCTGTGATTACTCCTGCTAAAATAGAGTAAGTAACCATATCAAATTGGATATCTAAAGCTAATGGCATTTATCTTATTTAAATAACCTAGAAATAATACTTTCTTTTTCTTTTTTCACTTCTTTACTACTATATACTACAGATGCTACATTCCCAACTATTATTACATCTCCATTTTGAACATCTAGCTTATTCATTTTTAAATCTGATCCCTTAATAGTTAAAAAGCCCAATTTAGTGTTTAATAATATTTTTTCATCATCAAAACTTATAACTTCTTCTACCCCTGTAAGAGTTAATTTTTTTCTATTCTCTAAAGTTATGTTACTCCTTGGCTCATCTAGCCTATTCTCACTTTTCTTTTCCATCCTATCTCCTCCACATATTCTTTATAAAAATATATGAAAGAGAAATACTATTTATTCTTTATCTTCTTCTCCTTCTATTATCTCATACATTTCTTTTGCATTTTCTTTTCTAACATGCTCAATAATATTTACAATTCTTGCTTTTAAAGTTCTATTTGCAAATTGTATTTCTATAATATCTCCTTCTTTTACTACAGTAGATGGCTTTGCTATTTTTCCATTAATAGAAACTCTTTCACCTTCACATACTTCTTTTGCTACTGTTCTTCTTTTAATTATTCTAGAAACCTTAAGATATTTATCTAATCTCATATTCATTCTCCTTAAACGTATTAGTTATTAAAAGAACCCGAGGAAACTCGGGTTCTTATTATACTATTTATTTACTTTTTCCTTAAATTCTTTTCCTGCCTTAAATACTGGAACTGTTGAAGCAGGTATGTTTATTGTTTCTTTAGTTCTTGGATTTCTTCCTTCTCTTGCAGCTCTTTCTCTAGTTTCGAAAGTTCCGAATCCAACTAATTGTACTTTTTCTCCGTTTTCTAATGCTTCTTCAACGCTTTCTATAAACGCTTTTAATGCTAATTCAGCATCTTTCTTAGTTAATTTACTTTTTTCTGACATGCTAGTGATTAATTCTGCTTTATTCACAATTACATCCTCCTTAAATAACCCGTATATATTTTAGTAGTTAACTATTTCTGTTAATATGTACTATAACTACATTATCTTATTATATATTGTCTTTTAATACTAGTCTATAACAAGATTATTTTTTGTTATGACAACTATTTATTACAATAAGTTCTTTATAGTATAGTATAAATCACTATAATTATATTCTTCAAAAAATTTATAAATCCTTTTTATTTTTTATTATTTTCTTTAATTTTTGCTTGTTCCCAAAGTTTATCCATATCTTCTAATGACATTTCACTTAAACTTCTATTATTTTTTATTGACTCTTCTTCAATATAAGAGAATCTATTTATAAATTTCTTTATAGTAGAATTTAACGCTTCTTCTTCATCTATCTTTAACAGTCTTGCTACATTTACACAAGCAAAGATTAAGTCTCCTACCTCACCTTTTATTTTTTCCTTATTATTGGATTTATATACCTCTAATACTTCTTTTAATTCTTCTTCTACTTTTAAAGCAGCATCTTCCACCTTATCCCAATCAAATCCAACCTTAGCAGCCTTCCCTTGTACCTTTCTTGCCTTAATTAAAGCTGGTAATGCATTTGCAATGGAATTCATTTCATCTGTTATAGTATCATATTTTTTTTCTTTTCTCTTAAGTTCATCCCAATTACTTAGTACTTCATCTGTATTATCTATCTTATCATTACCAAATACATGAGGATGTCTAAATATCATTTTATCACATATAGATCCTATGACATCATATATGTTAAAGTATCCATCATCTTTTCCTATAGATGAATGGAATACTACATGTAATAATACATCTCCAAGCTCTTCTATAATTCCATCAATATCATCTTTATCTATGCTATCTACTAATTCATAAGCTTCTTCTAATAATTGATTTTTTATACTTTCATGAGTTTGCTCCATATCCCATGGACATCCATTCTCTCCTCTTAAGGTATCAATAATTTCCACTAAATCATTAAAATCTTTCTTGTTCTCCATATCCTTAGGTATATAAATAGATGTTAAATAATCTATATCTTCTTGCATATCTAACTCATAAACCGGAATCTTTCTAATAGACTCTTCTCCAACTATACCTGCTGCTCTAACAAAAAATATTTCTGTATCATCATTGTAATAGTCTAATAATCTTAATTTAACCTCTGAAGCTATTAAAGGATTATATACCTGTGTTATTATTGTTCCTATTCTTTTATCTAAAACTTGATTATTAATATCAAAAGCATCTATAACCTTTAACCCTTCTATTGGATCTATTTTTAATGCCTCCATCATTGCATCTATAAAACTAACAGCTGGAACTATTTCATATTTGATATTTTCCTTATCACATAAGCTAATAAGATTAAATACTGATTTTTCAGCTACTAAAGGATGCCCTGGCACTGCATATATTATCTCTTCATCTTCATTGTAATTTCTAATAATGTCTTCAGCTATATTTTCATATACTGCATCAAAGTTATCTAAGTTTTCATAATAATGGTCATATGTTTTAAAACCACTTATTTTATTTTTTAAATAATCTACTGTCGGATGTTTCTCTGTTCTAAAATATATATTTTTACCTTCTTCTAAAGTTTTAACTGCTCCTATAGTTAAAGCTTCTGGTGCTCCTGGTCCTAGCCCTATAATTTTTATCATTAGGATTCTCCCCTTATCACTTAATTTTTAATAATTTTATTTTTTATCTCATCTATACTAAATATTCTAAGTATCAATATTAATATTCCATATATAATAATACCCATAAATATGCCTATTAAGCAAGAATAAGTGTTACTGCCTGTCTTATTAAAAATAAAGTTATATGAAAATAACACACCTACTATCATAATTATTGCTGCCATTAAAGGTTTTATAAATGTTTTATATATATTAATTCTTAGTTTTAATTTCATTCTCAATGATATTAAATTTAAAAGTGTAGAAACGATATAAGCTGAAATACTAGCTATTACTGCCCCATATATGTTTATATTAGGTATAGGCACTAAAATAAAAGTTAAAATTACTTTGACTATACATCCAATAAATAAATTAACTATAGGTCTAATATAATGTCCTATTCCTTGCATAATAGATGTTGTTGTTTGAGTTATGATAATGAATGGAATTGAAATAGATAAATACTTCAATATTAAAACCCCATCATATCTTCCTGGAAAAATAATTTTCATAATTGGTTCTGCAAGAAAAAATAAGCCTAATGTACAAGGCATCGCAATAAGCATGGACAATTTCATAGATAATTGAACCTTAGTTTCTAATTCTCTTTTTCTTCTCATAATATAATTTTCAGCTATTATAGGAATTAAAGCTGTTCCAAGAGCCATAGACAATGTTAAAGGAATATTGGTTATAACATTTGCTTTTCCTGTAAGTTGTGCATATAAAATAGTTGCATTTTCTGAGGATAATCCTGATTGAAGTAGTTTTTGCGGAACTAATATGGAATCAATAAGGCTCATAATAGTGCCTACTGTAGCTCCTAAGGATATAGGTAATGCTATTTTTAATATAGTTGTAAGTACTTCAGGATTACTTTTTACCTTCTTATCCCACATTTCTCTTTTAACTTTTTTATATTTTTCGTATAGATAGCTTGCTCCAATAACTCCACCTGCTGCTGCTCCAAAAGCTGCTCCACCTGCTGCAAACTCTATACCTTTAGGCAATAGCAAAATAGCAAGTCCAACTCCAATTATTACTCTTCCTATTTGCTCTAATATTTGAGATACTCCTGAGGGAGTCATATTTTGAAGTCCTTGAAAAAAACCTCTATATATAGTCATAATAGAAATTACAAATGGTGCAAAAGATATTCCAAGTAAAGAATAATATGATTTAATATCCCATTGAACAAAATTAATAATAGGTTTAGCGAAAACAAATAGTATAAACGTTGTCCCACAACCTAATAGCATCATTAAGATTGTAGATTCTTTTAAAGTAACAAATATGCCCTCTATATCTCCCTTTGCTTTTCTTTCCGAAATCATCTTCGAAATTGCAACTGGAACTCCTGAAGCCATAGCAACAAAAAACATATATAAAGGATATGACATTTGATAATATCCAACTCCTTCATCTCCTATTAACATAATAAGAGGCCATCTAAAGAATAAACCTAAAAAACGTGCTAATATCCCTGCAACTCCTAACACTAAACTAGCTTTTATTAGTGATTGCTTTTTCATAAAATACCTCCAAACTTTTATTACCTTAATAATTTTTATTTTAAGTTTAGAGGTATTATTACTTTTTATTGATAACTTTATTTTTATTGTTCCATTTGTTTACCCAAGAAAGATGATGCTGTTTCAGCCAATTTTAATTCTACTTCTCCTAGTTTCCCTCCAGCCTCTTTACATACAATCATTACTGCACCGATTGCATCACCTTCTGCTATTATAGGAGCTATTACTTGACCTGAATATACTTCTGCTTCATCATCATTATGTAATGGAATAAATTTATTTGACTCTGTTAATAAAACAGCTTTTCTATCCTCCATTATCTTTTCTACTTCTGAGCTAATTTTTCTCTCCATATATTCTTTTTTAGAAGCACCACTACCTGATATAAAAGCATCCTTATCTGCTATTAAAACAATATGTCCAATTGCTTGTTGCAGACTTTCAGCGTATTCCTTTGAAAAATCAGTTAATTCTCCAATTGGTGAGTATTTTTTTAGAATAACACCACCTTCTCTATCAGTGAAAATTTCTAGCGGATCTCCTTCTCTAATCCTTAAAGTTCTTCTTATTTCTTTTGGTATAACAACTCTTCCTAAGTCATCAATACGTCTAACTATCCCTGTTGCCTTCATTGTTATGAGCTACCTCCTTAATTCATAATTAGTTGCAATATTATTATTTTACTTCTTAGAAATTTTATACCCATATAACCAATATTTATTTAAACTCTTGTTTTAATCTTATATTTTATCAAATAAATTCTAACTATATTTTTAATAACAAATTAAAATATTTTTATATAGCTTGAGATATATCCATATAGTTTTTAATTTACTTTTTAATAGAAAATAAAAAAACAGAGCCATCACACTAAGTTGTTAGTGTAATAACTCTATTATTAAATATATTATAATCTATTTTCGTATGTTTTTACTTTATATTCTTTCTTCCATTCTTCTATAGATGTATTATATATTTCACTTTCTTTGTTCTGTTTTATAGTAGATCTTATTGATTCTGTTGCTTCTTCTAAAGTTTGTTGCTTAATATTAGTAACTTTTATTATGTGGTATCCATAATTACTTTTTATTGGTTCAGAGATTTCACCTTCTCTTAAAGCTTTAAATGCATCTGTAAATTCTTGAACATAATCTGTAGTATCATAAGTTACAGTTCCTAAGCTTCCTCCATTTTCAGCCGTTCCTGTATCTTTAGAGTATTCCTTAGCTAATGTTGCAAAATCTTCACCATTAACTGCCTTTTCTCTAACTTCCTTAGCAGTTGCTTCATCTTCTACTAATATATGAGAAACTGTTGCTGTCTTATAGCTATCTAAATGTTCATCATAATATGTTTTAATTTCATCATCTGTAACAGTTATATCTTTAAATATTTCATTTGTAACATTAGTTACTATTAAATTACTTTTTATATTTTCCTTTAATTGAGCTGTATACTCATCTAATGTTAATTGTGCATTTTCTAAAGCAGTGTTAAACGCTTCTTCTCCACCTAAACTTTCTTTTAATCCTTCAATATAAGTTGTTGTTTCTGTTTCCACCTCTTCATCAGACGGTAATAATCCAAGTTCTTCTGCCTTTAAGTACATGATTTTTTCTTCTACTAGTAAATTTATAGCTTGTATTCTTAATTCTTTAACATACTCAGCAACTTCTTCGTTTGTATCATAATCTTCACCATAATATGACTTTAAATATGGATCTGCTATTTCATCAACTTCAGCTCTTGTAATTTTTTCTCCGTTTACTTTTGCTAATACAGTCTTTGCAATAGCTTCTGGCGTCTTTTCTATTAAACTGCATCCTACTGATGAAAAGGCAAACATAGTTAAAGCAGCTGTAGCAATTACTCTTTTAATTTTAATCAATTACATTCCCTCATTTCATATTTATTTTGTAAACCCTTTTAATTTTATATTAATAGTATATCAATATTGTGTCAGTTGTTCAATTTTACAAATAAAATTTATAAATTTTCAACTAAATTATCTAATATTTCTTTAAATAAAGCTAAAAGTTCTTCTCTTTTTATTTGAGAGGGTCTAACTCCAAAGTAAGGTTTTTCCCCAAACATTAAAAATATCTTATCCTTATAATTTTTTAATAAATATTTATATATAAAATTTAAGTTCTTAGTATCTTCTGCAAAGATAAATTTAATTTCCTTAGGTGTTTCCTTTATTTCTTCTACAGAAATCATTTTTGCTCTACTCTTGATATATGCAATATCCATTAAATTATATACCGGCTCTGGAATTTCTGAATATCTATCTTCAAGCTCTGCTTTAATATCCATATAATCATCATAGCTTTCAATAGCTGCAATCTTTTTATATATCTCAATCTTTTGAATCTCATCTTCTATATAAGTTCCTGGTATATATGCATCCACTTTTATATCTACAGTAGTTTCTATAGGTTCTTTTTCTATTTCACCTTTAATTATTTTTATAGTATCTTCTAACATTCTGCAATATAAATCGTAACCTATAGATGCCATATGACCATGTTGAGCTGAGCCCATCATATTTCCAGCTCCTCTAATTTCTAAGTCTCTCATAGCAATTTTAAAACCTGAACCTAATTCTGTAAAATCTTTTAGAGCCTTTAGTCTTTTTTCCGCTACTTCTGTTAAGATTTTATCCTTAGTATACATAAAATATGCATATGCTATTATGTTAGATCTTCCTACTCTTCCTCTTAATTGATAAAGTTGAGATAATCCCATTTTATCTGAATCATGAATAATCATAGTATTAACATTAGATATATCTATTCCTGTTTCTATTATAGTTGTACATACCAGCACATCATAATCCTTATTCATAAAAGCAAGCATTTCAGCTTCTAATTGTCTTTCTGTCATCTTTCCATGAATAATTCCAATTTTACATTCAGGAAGTAAATCTGATAAATATTTAGCCATAGTTTCTATGCTCTCAACTCTATTATATACATAATAAACTTGGCCTCCCCTATTTACTTCTCTTAATATTGCATCTCTAACAAGCTGATCATTTTGCTCTACTACATATGTTTGAATAGGATATCTTTCTTCTGGTGGAGTCTCTATTACCGATATATCTCTAGCCCCTGTTAAAGACATGTGTAAAGTTCTTGGAATAGGCGTAGCTGTTAAAGTAAGCACATCAACATTTTTCTTTAAACTCTTTATCTTTTCTTTTTGAGCAACACCAAATCTTTGTTCCTCATCTATTATTAATAAACCCAAATCCTTAAATACTATGTCCTTAGATACTAATCTATGAGTACCTATTAATATATCTACATTTCCCTCTTTAGCTGCTTGAAGAGTTGCTCTTTGATCTTTTGCTGTTCTAAATCTACTTATCATATCTATTTTTACAGGAAAATCAGAAAATCTCTTTATAAAGTTCTTATAATGTTGCTCTGCCAATATAGTTGTTGGAACTAAGAAAGCAACTTGTTTTCCATCCATAACAGCTTTGAAAGCAGCTCTTATTGCTACTTCAGTCTTCCCATATCCAACATCTCCACAAAGTAATCTATCCATAGGTTTATCAGATTCCATATCTTTTTTAATTTCTTCAAGAGATGTTATTTGGTCTGGAGTTTCTTCAAAAGGAAACTCATCTTCAAATTGTCTTTGCCATTCTGTATCTTTACTATATTTATGTCCTTTTAAGGTAGCTCTAGTTGCATATAACTTAACTAAATCCTGTGCAATTTCATTGATAGATTTTCTAACCTTTGCTTTTGCTTTACTCCACTCAGCACTTCCAAGCTTATTAATCTTAGGACTTTTCCCCTCTGAACCAATATATTTTTGAACTAAATCTAACTGATCAACAGGAACATACAACTTATCGCCCTTATCATAAACAATATCTAGGTAATCTCTCTTATGTCCGCCTACTTCTATTTGCTTTATTCCTTTGTATACACCAACTCCATGATTAGCATGAACTACATAATCACCTAATTTTAATTCTGCAAAACTCTTTATCTTGCCTACACCTTTTTTCTTAGGCTTATTTTTAGATATTTTTCTTTTCGCTTCACCAAATACATCTTTATCTGATATTATACATATCTTTAATTCTGGAATTTCAAAGCCCTTTAGTAAATTACCAAAAGTTATAACTATTTCTCCAAACTCTATTGAACTAACATCATCCCTATATATACTTTCTATTCCTCTATCTCTTAAGGTATCTACTAATCTTTCTCCCCTAGGTCTTGTACCTGATAATATTAAAGTCTTATACCCATTGCTTTTCTTATTTTTTATATCTTCTATTAATAAATCTAGTTGTCCTTGATAACTATTTAATGTAATAGACTCTATTGAATACTTTTTAATAGGTTGAAGCATGTTACTATTAGACTCAAATATATCAAATACTATTACTTTTTGTGATTCTAGTTTTTCAGTTAATATATCTTTATCTAATAATAATTTTATATGTGAAGGCAGTATTCCTCCTCTTTCTAAAAATGCTTCATAATTTTCTCTAAATTCAAAATAACAGCTATCTAGCTTACCTTCACATTTTTTAATATCATCTACTACATATATATAATCATTTACATAGTCAAAAAAGCTATCTGTCTTTTCATAAAAATAAGGCAAATAACTGTCTACTGTTTCAAAGGTTGAAGTTTCAGTTAATGATTCTATATTTGCTCTAATTATTTGATCTAATTTAGCAATTCTATCCTCATTTGACTTTCCTTTAGCCTTAACTTCTTCAAATTCTTCTAAAATAGCTTTTTTTCCTCTTTCTAAAGCTTCTTCATCTATAATAACTTCCTTAGCAGGGAATATCTCCATAAGTTCAACTTTTTCAATACTTCTTTGAGATTGAGTATTAAAAGTTCTTATTGAATCTATAGTATCTCCAAATAATTCTATTCTATATGGATAAGTAGATATTGGTGGGAATACATCCAAAATACCTCCTCTTAAAGAAAATTCACCTTTTCCTTCAACAGCTTCAACATTCTCATATCCACATTCTAAAAGCTTTTTAGATAATTCCTTAAGATCTACTTCATCATCAATTTTTAGAGTTATATTATACTTTTCAAATAATGACTTTGGTGTATAAATTGATGTTAACGAATCAATTGAAGTTATTATTATTTTATTTGAATTGTCTAATATAGCTTTAATTACCTTTAATCGTTCCCATCTTAAATCTCCTGAAATAGCATCTATATTATAAAAAACTACTTCCTTTGCTGGAAAATAATAAACGTCATTTGTATAAAAACATAAATCCTCATATAGATTTTTTGCTTCTATATCATTATTTGTTAAAATCACCATTGGTGAATTTATTTCTTCATAGATTCCATATATATTGTAACTTTTACCTGAATCAGATAATCCATTAATATTAATTGGGAATTTCTTATCTTTAATATTTGATAATATTGAGCTAAAAGTTGAATTATTCTTTAAAGGTTGTAATACCCCCTTTAATCTCATTTATATACACCATCCTTACTACTGATTTTTTGATAGTTTAAACCCGTTTAATTTGTTCATGGCCTCTTTCGATCCATTCTTTATTATTATTTCTACTGCTTTTGTAGATGCATCAATAACTTCTTGTAAATCCTTATATTCCTCGTCACTAAATCTCCCTAAAACATGAGAAACCAAGTCTCCCTTAGGTTGTCCTACGCCTATTTTGATTCTCGGGAAAATATCTCCTCCAATATTAGCTATTATGCTCTTAATACCATTATGTCCTCCTGCACTTCCCTTTTCTCTAATTCTTAATTTTCCAACTTCAAGGCTTATATCATCATATATCACAATAATATCTTCATTATCTATTTTATAAAAGTTAATTATTTCTCTTATACTTTCTCCACTTAGATTCATATACGTAGTTGGCTTTAATAATATTACCTTATGGTTATTAATAAATCCTTCTCCAAATATCCCCTTAAATTTCGATTTATTTACATCTATATTATACTGTTTAGCTAAATAATCTATAGCTTCAAACCCTATATTATGTCTAGTTTTCTCGTATTCTTTCCCAGGATTTCCTAAACCTACAACTAAAAACATAACTGTTATTCCTCCTAACAAATTTTTGTATATTTAATATTATACTAGTTTTAATAATAATAAAAGGCTTTTTACAAGCCTCTTTTAAATAGCTATTAATATATAACTCTATATTACTCTATATTTGGATATAATTTATTTATTATTATATTAAGTTCTATAACCTTTCCTGATCTAAAAACCTTACAAGTAACAGTATCTCCAATTTCCTTATTTTTAAGCACTCCAATAATATCACTATAGTTATTTATATCATTATTTTCAACTTCTAAAACTATATCAGTAGGCTTAAGCCCATTAGTCATCGAATCATTATAAAAAACTCTTCCAACATACATTCCTGAATAATTTTCTTTATTTTCATCATAAATAAAGCTACCCTCTGCTATTCCCAAAGTATCCTTTATTATCTTTATATTATTTACTACAGTCTCTAAAGAACTTAAATCTAAAGCATAATATAATCCATCAATATTCATATCCTGAGAGATTTTTTCGCTAGCAATACCAATAACTTCTCCTGATAAATTACAAATTACTCCTCCATTATTATATTTATTAATAGGTATATTAATTTCATATAAATTATATTTTGAATACCCTACAATTAACTGTCTATTAGTAGACGTAATTACTCCTGGTATTAAATTATCAATATATTCATCAGCAGTAGAATTACTTATTAATAACACTTTTTCTCCCTCTACTACTTTATCTCTTGTTGCAACATTTACAGGGGTTAATTCTATATCACTTTTAACTTCTATTACAACTATATCATTTTCATTATTAACAACCATAATCTCCCCTTTTACAGGTTCCGATTCTATAAATGGTAATTGAATATATATATCCTTAAAGTCTTTTATAGCTGAATAATTAGTTATTATTCTTCCTTTTGAATCAACTATTATTCCTGTTATATTTCCTTCTTCATAAGTACTGCTTAATAAATTTTCTTTACTTGATGATATAGTCACTAATGATTTTTTAATTATATCTATTGTACTTGCATATTGTAATCTAATGCTATCTTTTTGTATATTACTACTTATTTCATCTGTATATAACTTATGTTTAATATTAAATATAAAAATTGAAGCTATAATACTTATAATTATTACTATAACTAAGTATAAAATAGCTTTAATAAAAAGATTAATTCTTTGTCTATATTTTTTTCTCATAAATCTAATCTTAGGAACATTATCATGGTGAAAATTTTTATTATTTATATTATTTTTTATCTTCACTTATATCACACCAATTCCTTAAATTTTATTTCCCAACCTTTTTTAATGTAAAAATAAATTTTACACCCTTACCATCTATATTCTCAAACCAAATATCCTGTTTATGATATGTTAATATAGTTCTAACTATAGATAAGCCTAAACCCATACTATTTTTACTAGTCCTTGACTTATCCGCCTTGTAGAATCTCGTCCATACTTTATTAATATCTTCCTTAGCAATATTTGATCCTGTATTAAAAATACTTGTATATACTAAATCACCCTTTGAGTAAGTTTCTATAATTATTTCCCCACCATTATTTCCATATTTAATAGCATTATCAATAATATTAATTATAACTTGTATTATTCTATCTCTATCTGCAAAGCAGTACTCACTATTATGATTAAATATAACATTAACACTCATCATATTCTCTTTAATCTTTGCTTCTAAATTTAAAATACATAATGTTATTATTTCATTAATATCAACCTTTTCTATATTCAACTTAAATGCACCGGACTCCATAGAAGATATATCTAAAAGGTCTGTTACTAATCTAGATAATCTATTTACTTCATTATTTATTATATTTAGATAGTGCTTTTCCTTATCTTTTGGAACAACTCCATCTAAAATTCCTGTTATAAATCCCTTAATGGATGTAATCGGCGATCTTAATTCATGAGAAACATTAGATATAAATTCCATCCTTAATGCTTCAACCTTTTCTAATGATTCTGCCATTACATTAAAAGAGTCGGCTAACTCCCCAATCTCATCATTAGATTCAATATCTATTCTTTTATCAACTTCACCCTTAGCAAATTTTTTAGCAGCTTCATTTATTTCTAATAAAGGCCTTACTAATAATTTTTTATACAAATAAAATGAAATAATATTAGAAATAACTATTGCACCTATAATAAATATCCATACTACTAAGTATAATCCTGGATAAGGCATCATTTCTTTATTATCTAGCAATATAATAACTCCATTAAAAGATCCATTTCCAAAAAGAGGTATATACCAAATCTCTCCTTCTTTCCCATCTTTAGCTTTTTTATGTATTATATTATTATTTTTTAACTGATTTATTTCAGAATCGCTAATATCAATTTTAGTATATTTTATATTATGCATTTCTTCATCAGATATAGCATAAATATATCCTTGACTATCTGCTATTATAGAATCCATTTTTACAGATATCTTGATTATATTCATAGTATTAATTAAATTGTTATAACCAACTTCATCATTATTATTTATAAAGCTATTAATAGACTCTTCTATCATATCAACATATCCAATAACTTCTTCTTCTCTTTGATTATGATATTGCCTATCTATCCAAAAAGAAAGAAATCCACCGATTAATAACAAAACTATAGTTATAATAGACGAAAACGTAAGTAAAAGCTTATATATTATACTTTTCTTCACTTATTTCACCTCTATTTCATCTCAAATTTATATCCAACTCCCCAAACAGTTTCTATTTGCCAGTTTGCTCCTCCGTTCATTTTTTCTCTTAATCTTTTAATATGAACATCCACAGTTCTTGAATCTCCAGGATAATCATAACCCCATACTTCACAAAGAAGTTGTTCTCTTGTAAAAACTTTATTTTTATTCACTGCTAAATAATGCAAAAGTTCAAACTCTTTTGGAGGCATTTTTATTTCTTGACCATTATATATTACATTGTACGATGATGAATCAATAACTAAATCTGGTAAACTTATGATTTCCTTTTCATTTTCATCATAATTATATCTTCTCATTACAGCTTTTACCCTTGCCATTAATTCCTTAGGTTCAAAAGGCTTAACTATATAATCATCAGCTCCCAATTCTAAAGCTAATACCTTATCAAACGTATCTCCTTTTGCTGTTAACATTATTACAGGAATTTCATTATTTTTTCTTATCCACTTTAATACTTCAATTCCATCCATTCCCGGAATCATAATATCAAGCAAAACTATATCAGGCTTAAACTCCATAAATATATTTTTAGATTCTTTACCATTATGACATATTCTTGTATCATATCCACCACTTAATAAATACATATTTATAACTTCACATATATTTTCATCATCATCTACAATTAATACTTTCCCTATATTCTTATTCATAATGTATTAACCTCCTTAAATTCACTTTATATATTTTATTAATATATGCTCCTATAAAAATTATACAACAAAATTAACTAAAAATAGCAAGCCTCTAAAAAGTTTTATACTTCTTAAAGGCTTTTTTTGTATATATGTATTAAGCTTCAAATAATTTACTTATTGGTTCATCATCGTAGATTCTCTTTATTGCTTCAGCAAATAAAGGTGCTACTGATATTGATTTAAATTTAATTGAACCTTTTTTGTCTTCTGGTAAGTTAATTGTATTTAACATTATTAATTCTTCTATAGCTGAATTATTAATCCTTTCAAATGCAGGACCTGATAAAACTCCATGTGTACAACAAGCATAAACATTTTTTGCTCCTAAATCCTTTAATGCATTAGCTGCATTAGCAATAGTTCCTGCTGTATCAATCATATCATCTATAAGAATACATTTTTTTCCTTTTACATCGCCTATAATATTCATTATTTCTGATACGTTAGCTTTAGGTCTTCTCTTATCAATAATGGCAATTGGTGCATGTAATCTATCTGCAAACTTTCTAGCTCTTGTAACACTTCCTAAATCTGGTGAAACAACAACTACATCTTCATCATTAGCAAAATTTCTTTCTACAAAGTAGCCTGCTAATATTGGTGAGCCTAATAAGTGATCAACAGGAATATTAAAATATCCTTGAATCTGAGCTGCATGTAAATCCATTGTTAATACTCTATGAGCTCCAGCTGCTGTTAATAAGTCTGCAACTAATTTAGCTGTAATCGGATCTCTTGATTTAGCTTTTCTGTCCTGTCTAGCATATCCATAATAAGGCATAACCACTGTTATTCTTCCTGCAGAAGCTCTCTTAAAGGCATCTATCATTATTAGTAATTCCATTAAATTATTATTTACTGGTGAGCTTGTTGATTGAACTACAAAGACATCAGTACCTCTTACTGTTTCTTCAATATCAACAGATATTTCTCCATCACTAAAAGTTGAAACTTTTGCTTTACCAAGTGGTATTCCTAAAATATCTGCGATTTCCTTTGCTAATTCTGGATGTGAGTTTCCAGTAAATATTTTTATACTTTTTCCATGGGTTATCATTATATGAAGACCTCCTTAATATTTTTAACACTTTTATATATCTAAGTAACTATTTGTTAGTAAGACCCTTTTTATTGACCCAACCTTGAATATTTCTTTGCTTTGCTCTTGCTACTGCAAGTTCACCTTCTTTAACATCATTAACTATAGTTGACCCTGCAGCTATATATGTGTTATTTTCTACAGATACTGGAGATACTAAATTTGTATTACATCCTATAAAACTATTATCTCCTATTTTTGTAACAGTCTTATTCTTTCCATCATAATTTACTACAACAGTACCACAACCAAAGTTACAGCCTCTTCCAACTTCTGCATCTCCTATATATGTTAAATGAGACACTTTCGTATTATCACCTATTGTTGATTTTTTAATTTCAACAAAATCTCCTATTCTTGCATGCTTTCCTATTATAGATTCCGGTCTTATATAAGCAAAAGGTCCAACAGTCGTCCCTTCTCCTATTTCACTATCGATTACTACAGATGATTGAATTTCAACATTATTTGAAATTATACTATTAGAAATTCTTGAATTAGGATATAAAGTTACATCTTCTCCAATTGTAGTGTTTCCCTCTATAACATTTCCAGGATATATTATTGTATCTCTTCCTATTACAACATCATCCCCAATATATATGGAATTAGGATCTATTAGTGTTACTCCATTTTCCATATGTCTTTTGTTAATTCTCTTTCTTAGAATTTCTTCAGCTTCTGCTAATTGTACCCTAGAGTTAACCCCTATAGTTTCATCATAATCTATTGCTAAAGCTCCAACCTTTTTATCTTTTCTCTTTAATATTCCTATAACATCAGTTAAGTAATATTCGCCTTGATTATTATCATTAGATAATTCTTCTAATGAATTTAATAAACTTTCTATATCAAAACAATACATCGCTGCATTCATTTCATTTATCTTTAACTCTTCTTCAGTACAATCTTTATGTTCAACGATTTTTAATACTTCTTCCCCATCTCTAACTATTCTTCCATAGCCTGTTGGATCTTCAACTATAGATGATAGTAATGTTGCTGAATTATTATTTTTTATATGAACATTAAATAATTCTTCTATTGTTTCTGATTTAATTAGAGGTGCATCTCCTGCAAATACCCCTACAATTCCTTTTTTCCCTTTTAAAAACTCAATAGCACATTTTACAGCATGCCCTGTTCCTAATTGCTCTTCTTGTAGTGAATAACTAATATTTCTTGAAGCTGTTTTTTCCTTTACTAATTCCGCTCCCTTTCCTATTATTACATTTATATCATCTACACTAGCTTTTCTCATAGTATCTATAACATGATTAACCATTTCTTTACCGCAAACCTTATGTAAAACCTTTGGTAAATTTGATTTTATTCTTGTTCCTTGACCAGCTGCTAAAATTAATGCACATTTATACATAGACTCACCTCATATTAATAATCTTAAGGACAAAGTTATATTTTAAAAAAACATTCGTAAACATCTCATTATATTATATTGTATTGATGTAACTATTTCAACCTTAATTATGCCTTATAAATATCTATATTTATAAACTAAAAGAGTTTTATTTAGTATTTTTTTCTTTAAATATTAATAAAATATTATTTAATAAAACATCTCTAAAAATCACAAAAAAATAAAAGGGATATCCCTTTTATTTTTAATTATTTATCATTAGTCTACTACAACTTCTGACTCTTCTTCTAGTTTAGCTTTTTCATAAGCTTCTAATATTGATGCTTGTATTTTTTCTCTTGTGTCAGTATTTATCGGATGTGCTATATCCTTAAACTCACCATCTGGCGTCTTACGGCTAGGCATTGCTATAAATAAGCCATTTTGTCCTTCGATTACTTTAATGTCGTGAACCACAAACTCGTTGTCAAATGTAACAGAAACAATAGCCTTCATCTTTCCATCTGAAGATATTTTTCTTATTCTTACATCAGTTATTGTCATTAAACTACACCTCCGTTGCTTTAATAAATATAAAATTCTATAAAAATTTCCAAAATCCTCTTTTTATTTTAAATTTTTTTAATTTTTAACTTTTTCATTTTATTTAAGAGGCAAATGTAGCTTATTAAAATTTTACATTATTAATTCTGAAGGCTTTACTTCTAATCCCTTTTCCTGATCTAAATTATTGACTTCTACTATTGAAATGTATTTATCTACTCTTTTTTGAGAAACCCCTATATTATCTACTAAAACTCCGATACCTATTAACTCACTTTCAAATTCATTTAATAAATCCATTATTCCCTTTGCAGTTCCTCCACCTCTTAAGAAATCATCAATAAATACACATTTACTTCTTGGCTTCATTGATCTCTTAGATAAAGACATTTGTTGAATTCTTCCGCTAGTTCCAGATACATAATTAATAGTAACTGTGGAACCCTCTGTAACCTTGTTATCTCTTCTAATAATAACTAAAGGAATCCCTAAATTTCTTGCAACCTCGTAAGCTAAAGGAATACCTTTAGTCTCAACTGTTACAATATAATCTACCTCTTTATCGTAAAACTCTAATGATAAAATCACCCCTGCTTTACTAATTATCTGAGGATTATACATTATGTCCGTAACATACAAAAAATTACCAGGCACTATTCTACTTTTATCCCTTAGAATTTCACAAAGTTTTTCAGCAAAAACCTTTCTACTCTCAGTTTCTATTCCTGGGATAAACTTTATTCCTCCTGCAGCTCCTGAAATACTCTCTATTCTACCAAGTTCTAATTTTTCTAAAATTTCTCTTACTATAACTATATCTTCACTAATTGTTGACTTAGCTGCATTTAATAGATCTGAAAATCTATTAAGCCCAATTATTTTGTTAGGGTTTTCTGTTAATATCTTAGTAATAACAACAACCCTACTATTTCTACTCATTTTTTCCAATATATATCACCTACATTTAATATTTTCCCGAATTATATCATTGTTTTTCTTATCTAATATTCATATTTTATTCTATATTTTTATTATTATCAATATATTTTATTTACTATCCAATTAATTTAAATTTTTTTATAAGCTATGTTAGCTTACTTCGTGATTATTTATATATTAAATAGGTTACAATATAGATATTAATTGTATTTCAACTGATTTACAGAAAGGATACCTAATATTATGCAGAAAGTAGATATAAAAGCTATAATAAAAGATTTAAAAAAGAATGAACTTACAGAGTTAATTTCAGTAGCACAAGAAGTATTAAGCACTTTATTTAATTCTTCTGAAATTAGAGATAATGTTAAAGAAAGTAGGTTTTCAAAGGGATACGAATGTCCAAAATGTCAATGTAAAGATGTAAATAAAAATGGGAAATCTAACGGAAGACAAAGATATATTTGTAAACGTTGTAGCACAAGTTTTGATGAGTTTACTATGTCCCCATTCTCTAATACAAAATTAGGCTTAGATAAATGGTTAAAATACTGTGAATTAATGATATTAGGACTTTCTATAAGAAAATGTGCTGAAGAAGTCGGAGTAGGTGTTAAAACATCTTTTTATATGCGTCATAGGATACTTGATGTAATCAATTTGTCATTAAAAAATGATAAAGTCGAAGGTATAGTTGAAGTTGATGAATGCTTCATTAAGGAGTCTTTTAAAGGTAATCACTCTAAAAGCACTACATTTGTGATGCCTAGGAAACCTAGAAAAAGAGGTAAAGGTAAACACGATAAGAAGAAAAGAGGAATTTCAAAAGAACAAATTTGTATAGAAACAGCAATTGATAGAAAAGGAAATATTCTTATGGGTGCTGTCTGTAATGGTAGAATTACAACAAATCAAATAGTTAATTTCTTTGACAATAAAATATGTGAAGATGCTACTTTTTGTGTAGATTCACATAAATCATATGCAGGAATAGGAGATAAATTAAATGTGGAATTAAAACAAGTTCCTAGAGGTAAATCAATGATAGATAGTGTTTATCATCTACAACACATAAATGCTCTTCACAGTAGCTTTAAAAGATGGTTAATGACTTTTAATGGTGTATCAACAAAGTATATAAGTAATTACTTAGCTTGGTTTAAATTTCTTCAATTAAGTAAAAAGAATAAGAAAATTGACCGAATAAAAGATATGCTTATAAATGTAGCTACTAAAGATACATATATAACTAGAACTACTATAAAAAATAGATTCATTGAATTAATTTGAAATAATTGATATATTACATAATAATTATATTTGTTATAC
The DNA here is from genome assembly GCA_017435645.1 of Clostridium sp. GTDB lineage: Bacteria > Bacillota > Clostridia > Clostridiales > Clostridiaceae > Clostridium. The sequence goes on from JAFSER010000041.1 coordinate 20,757, forward strand.
TATGTATATAACAAATATAATTATTATGAGGAGCATATTGTATGTTTGAAGAAAAAATTATAATAGGTGAAAATACAAAGCACCCGCTTAACGGTATTTTGACATTACCTGATAAAATAAATAATCCTGTTCCTGCTATAGTGTTAGTTCATGGTTCAGGAGCAAGTAATATGGATGAAAAGGTAGGTAAACTAACACCTTTTAAAGATTTAGCACAAGGGTTAGCTAATAGAGGTATTGCTGTAATAAGGTATGATAAAAGGACTTATGCACATAAGAAACAATTTATAAATAAACCAGATATATCTGTAAAAGAAGAAACAATAGAAGATGCTATCCTTGCAACAGAATTATTAAAGAATGATTCTCGTATTGATTCTGACAAAATATTTATAATAGGTCATAGTATGGGAGGTATGTTAGCTCCTAGAATTGATTCTGAGGGTGGTAACTATAAAGGATTAATACTTCTTGCAGGTTCTCCAAGAAATCTTGAAGAAATTCTAATAGACCAAATTAAAGATGTCTTAAACAATGTAAATAAATTACTTCAATGGATTATAAAAAGACAAATTAAAAAGCTATCTTCAAAATTTGATACTATGTATAATTTAACCGATGAAGAAGCTAAGAAAACATCTTTAATGTTTGGAAATCCTATAAAATTATATTATTTTAAAGAAATGGGAGAACATCCATCAGTAGATTATCTTAAAGATTTAAATAAGCCAATACTTATAATGCAAGGAGATAAAGATTTTCAGGCTTCAATAGAAAAAGACTTTAATTTATATAAAGAACTATTAAAGAATAAAGAAAATGTAACTTTTAAATTGTATCAAAATCTAAATCATGCTTTTGTTCCTTCTGTATATGGAAATAGAATTAAAGCTAAAAAAGAATATAACGTTAAACAAAGTGTATGTGATTATGTTATAGATGATATATCAACTTGGGTGCTATCTCATTAAACATAGACAAAATAAAAATAACCATATCTTATACTTCAACTATTGAAAATACTAAGGTATGGTTATTTTTATTCTTATATCATCACAAAGTAAGCTAACATAGCCTTTTTATAAATACGTAAGAAAATTTAACCTAAATTGCAATATATAACTTTTTTATGTGTTCATTTTCTTAAATTTGTATATAATTATAAAAGGAAACTATTTATTTAGATAAAGAAATAATTAAGTATAAGGAGTTGATACTTTGTCATTCAACGTTAATGAAGATATAAATAAAAAAGTCCATTTCATTGGAATTGGTGGAATAAGTATGAGTGGTCTTGCAGCACTTTTGTTAAATAAAGGATTTAGAGTATCTGGTTCAGATTCAAAAGAATCCGAAATAACTAATAAATTAAAATCTGAAGGAGCAGAAATATACATAGGTCATGCGAAAGAAAATATTAAAGATGTTGATTTAGTAGTATACACTGCTGCTATTCCTGAAAGTAATCCTGAAATAGTAGAAGCTAAAGCTAAAAATATAGAACTTATGGATAGAGCTGAATTTTTAGGATATATTATGAAGGGACATAAATATAATGTAGCTGTTGCTGGTACTCATGGAAAGACAACAACTACTTCTATGCTTTCCCATATAACATTAAAGGCTAACTTAGACCCAACAATACTTGTGGGTGGAGAATTAGATGCTATAAATGGTAACTTCAAAATAGGAAAAAGTGATTACTTTATTACTGAAGCTTGCGAATATAAAGAATCATTCCTTAAATTTCATCCTTATATAGGAATAATATTAAATATAGATGCTGATCATTTAGATTACTACAAGGATTTAAATCATATAAAGGAAACCTTCAAGAAATTTACTGACATAATTCCTGAAGATGGATATTTGATAGGATACTGTGAAGATGAAAATGTAAATGAAATTTTAAAATCTTGTAAATGTAACACTATTACTTATGGAATAGAAAAAGGTGATGTTAGAGCTAAAAATATTACTTTTGATAATAAAGGCTGTGCAACTTTTACTGTTTGTAAGGATAATGAGGACTTATTTGATGTAACTTTAAGCACTACAGGAAAGCATAATGTATTAAATTCATTATCAGTAATAACTGTAGGATTATTATTTAATATACCTTATGATGAAATTAAGGCTGGATTAAAGGAATGTAAGGGTGCTCATAAGAGATTTGAATATAAGGGTGAATTCAATGGTGCTACTATAATTGATGATTATGCTCATCATCCAGTTGAAATTAAGGCTACAATAGACACTGCTGATTTAATTCCTCATGAAAAAATATATGCTATATTCCAACCTCATACTTATACAAGAACTAAAACATTGTTCGATGAATTTACTACTTGCTTTGATGGTGTTGATGAGTTACTTCTTATGGATATATATGCTGCAAGAGAAATTGATACAGGCTTAGTTTCATCTGAAGAACTTGGTGATGCTTTAAGATCTAGAGGGGTTAAATGTACTAATGTTCATAGTCATGAAGAAGCTGCTAACTACTTAAAAGCTAAAATATCCGAAAAAGATTTAGTATTAACTATAGGTGCTGGTGATGTAGTTATTGTTGCTGACAAAATATTAAACTAACAATTATTCATTAATACTTTACACTATTATTATATTAGGGCTGTTTTTTAACTTTAAACAGCTCTTCTTTAATATAGTAGCTTCTATTTAATTAAACTACTAATACTATCAACATTTTCTAAAAAATAATATTTAGTATAGTAAATATTTATCACTAAACTATTAATAATATTGATATAATTATTCTTGTGTATTTTCTTTTATACAAATTTATTTTATAATTTATTCAAACTAATTGCATGATTAAAACAAATTTTATATAGAGGTGATTATAATGGACTTATCATTAAAAATAAAAGATGCAGCTAATTTTATAATTGAAAAATCTAAATATAAACCTGAAATAGGGTTAATCCTTGGCTCCGGTCTTGGTTGCTTAGCAGACTCAATAGAAAATCCTGAATTTTATCCTTATGAAGAACTTCCTCATTTTCCTGTTTCAACTGTAGAAGGTCACGCTGGAAGATTAGTAATTGGTATGTTAAATGGAAAATGTGTAATAGCTATGCAAGGTAGATTCCACTACTATGAAGGTTATACAATGAAAGAAGTTACTTTCCCAGTTAGAGTTATGAAGTTATTAGGAGTAGAAAAAATCGTTGTAACTAATGCTGCTGGTTCTGTAAATACAAATTATAAACCAGGAGATTTAATGTTAATTACAGACCAAATAAATTATTCTGGAGACAATCCATTAATAGGTGCTAATCTTAATGAATTTGGTCCAAGATTCCCTGATATGTCTAGCGCATACACTCCTTCATTACTAGAAAAGGCTGAAAAAGTTGCTGAAGAATTAAATATTGACATTAAAAAAGGTGTTTATATGATGTTCAGTGGCCCTACTTATGAAACTCCAGCTGAGGTTAGAATGGCAAGAATCCTTGGTGCTGATGCAGTAGGAATGTCAACAGTTCCAGAAGTAATAGTTGCTTCTCACTCAAATATGAAGGTTCTTGGTATTTCATGCTTAACAAATATGGCTGCTGGAATCTTAGATCAACCTTTAAACCATGAGGAAGTAGTTGAAACTTCAAATATGGTTAGAGATAAATTTATTTCTCTTATGAATAAGATAGTAGAGGTTATTTAGTAAGCATCATTTTTATTACATTAATATAATTTTAATTAATAAAAAATAGACTGTAGAAGGGGATATTGTTACATTCTTTTCTATAGTCTATCTTTATATAATTATATTTAAAATATCTTATCAAAATAATTTATTTAATTTTATTCTAATATAATTCCACAATGTATTAAGGTATAATAGTTAAATCCTTAGTTACTGAATTTAAAACTTCACATCCATCCTTAGTTACTAAAACTAAATCCTCAATCCTTACTCCAATATCATCTTTCAAATATATTCCTGGTTCTATAGAAAATATCATTCCAGACTTTACTTCTTCATTATTAGTTGCACTTACATCTCCAAAATCATGTGTTTCTATCCCTATACTATGTCCTGTTCTATGAGTAAAAAATTCTCCATACCCTGCATCTACGATATAATCCCTTGCTGCTTTATCAATTTCAGAGAACTTAACCCCTTCCTTAATTCTTTTTATAGCATTTAGATTTGCTTCTTTAACTATATTGTAAATTTCCATATGCTTCTTTGATGGTTCTTCTCCAAAAAATATAGTTCTTGTCATATCAGAACAATAATAATTATATACTCCACCAATATCTATTACTATGCTATTACCTTTCTTAATAGGAGTATTATCTGAATGATGATGAGGATCAGCTCCATTAGGACTAGCTGCAATTATTGGTGGAAATGAAAATTTATTAGCTCCTCTTTTTTCATATAAATCTAATAATAAATTAGAGTAATACTTTTCTGTTTTTCCTTCTTCTAAAGAATCCCACAACTCTAACATTACCTCATCATTTATTTTTGATGACTTTTTCATAATTTCTATTTCTTCAGCATCCTTTATCATTCTTAACCTATCTATAATAGGTGATCCATTAACAAATGCCTTTACTCCATTATTATTCATTAATCCAATTAAGAAATGAGCTGGCCAATTTTTATCCACAGCTAATACATTATTTTTATCAACAACTGTACATAATATCTCTATTGGGTTGTTAGTATCTGTATACCAAACTAACTCCACCCCTAAATCCTCATATAATGGAAATAATTTGTTAATTATAAGCTTATGATTGCCATTGACATTTAAATATAAAGCTATTAATCTTTCACCTGGATCAAACCACTTACCTGTTAAATAAAAAATAGCTGGTGGTGATGATACTATCATTTGACTTAAGCCTTGTTTCTGCATTTCTTTTAGTACATTATTAACTCTATTTATTTTCATATTTTTTCTTCACCTCATTTTATATATTTATAATATACAACATTAACCTAATAATATCTATTTATATCAATAATTTATAGTGATATAATTAGATATATTTATTTAGGAGGATTTTTTATGAAAATAGCAGCCATCTCAGATATACATGGAAATATTTACGCACTAATGAAAGCCCTTAATGATATAGATGAACAAAAAGTTGATTTAATAATTTGCCTTGGGGACTTAGTTGGATATGGACCTCATCCAAACGAAGTTATAGCTTTAATAAAGAGAAGAGAAATTCCTTGTTTAAAAGGAAATTATGATGCATCAGTTGTTGATGGCTCTTTTACATTTATAAAGGATAATAAAATTAACTCTTTTTCTTTACCTTGGGCTGTTGAAGAAGTTAGGGAATCTAATAAATATTATTTAAACCAACTTCCAAATGAATTAAATTATGATATTAATGGAGTAAAACTTAAATTTACTCATGGTAGTCCAAATAAAATTAATGAATATTTATTTGAAAATGAAGAAAATACTGAAATAGTAATGCAAAATTTAAAAGATGATATATTAGTTTGTGCTCACACTCATATTCCTTCATATAAAAAATTTAATGATAAGATATTTATTAATGTGGGAAGTATTGGAAAACCAAAAATAGGACGTCCAAATCCTACTTATGCATTAATCGAAATTAAGGAAGATAAAACTGTTGATGTAAAATTCAGAGAATTAGAATACGAATATAAAAGAATAGTTAAAGACTGTAGCATGTTAAATTTTCCTTCTCAATTAATAGCATCTTATGAAAGTGGTTCAGAATAAAAATATAATGTACTATTTTTATAGCTACTCTATTATTACCTTTAATTTATACTAACAATAAACCTACTATGTAAAAGTAAATAATTAAAAAGTAATGAAGTTAGATTAAATTATATTATCTAACTTCATATTTATAAATATATTTAAATCTTATTTATTTTATTGCATTTATTTATATTTCTAAGATACGTTTCAATTTGCATACAAACTATATTCATTGTATCTACTATATTATCTTTGTATTCATCTGGATATGTTATTAACATGTCTTTTAGCTGATTTAATTCAATATATTTCTCCTCTAAAAAACCTTTTTTGCTCATTTTACTCCCCCTAATTTATTTCCTAAAATTATATTATGATTTAAAGTTGCAAATGTTAGTGAATTGACGTAAAATAATAATAAATTATATATAGTTTATTACTATGATGAGAAGAGTAGCTATATGGAAGTAGTCTTAGCGAGTAAGGAATGGTGTAAGCCTTATACGAAGCCTTTAGTGAAGAACATCTCTGAGTTTCTAACCGAACAAGTAATTATTAATTGCTTAAGTAGACTTAGACGGATTCAAACCGTTATATATTGAATAACATTATTTAGTGTTATATAAGTGGCTATTTATAATAGCAAATTGGGTGGTACCGCGAAATTATCCTTTCGTCCCTTGTATTAGGGATGGAAGGTTTTTTTATTATAAAAACAATCTAGGAGGAAATTACAATGAATAAAATTGTTTATGTAAAATCTCTTTACAGAAATCAAGAAGAATATTTATCTAAAGAAATTAAAATTTCTGGTTGGATAAGAACATTAAGAGCATCAAATGCATTTGGATTCATAGAAGTAAATGATGGTACTTTCTTTAAAAATATTCAAGTTGTTTTTGACAACCAAATTGAAAACTTTAAGGAAGTTGCTAAATTACCTATTAGTTCATCAATAACTGTTATAGGTACTTTAGTTGCTACTCCTGAAGCAAAACAACCATTTGAAATTCAAGCTAAGGAAGTTATAGTTGAAGGAATGTCTAATGCTGACTATCCACTTCAAAAGAAAAGACACACTTTTGAATATTTAAGAACTATAGCTCATTTAAGGCCAAGAAGTAATGCATTCTCAGCAGTATTTAGAGTTCGTTCAGTAGCTGCTTATGCTATTCATAAGTTCTTCCAAGAAAGAGGATTTGTCTATACACATACTCCATTAATAACTGGAAGTGACTGTGAAGGTGCTGGAGAAATGTTTAAGGTTACTACTTTAGATCTTAACAATGTTCCAAAAACTGAAGAAGGAGCTATAGACTTTAAGCAAGACTTCTTTGGAAAAGAAAGTAACTTAACAGTATCAGGACAATTAAATGCAGAATGTTATGCTTTAGCTTTTAGAAATGTTTATACTTTTGGTCCTACTTTTAGAGCTGAAAACTCAAACACAGCAAGACATGCAGCTGAGTTCTGGATGATAGAACCTGAAATTGCTTTTGCTGACTTACAAGATGATATGGAATTAGCTGAAGATATGCTTAAATATGTGCTTGAATATGTTTTAGCTGAATGTCCAGAAGAAATGGCTTTCTTTAACCAATTTGTTGATAAGGGCATCTTAGATAGATTAAACCATGTTATCTCTTCTGATTTTGGTAAAGTAACTTATACTGAAGCAGTAGAAATATTAAAAAATGCTGATAAGAAATTTGAATATCCAGTTGAATGGGGTATAGATCTTCAAACAGAACATGAAAGATACCTTACTGAAGAACACTTTAAGAGACCTGTTTTCGTAACTGATTATCCAAAAGATATTAAAGCATTCTATATGAGATTAAATGATGATGGTAAGACAGTTGCTGCAACTGACCTTTTAGTTCCAGGTGTTGGAGAACTTATAGGGGGAAGTCAAAGAGAAGAAAGAATAGATATCTTAACTAAGAGAATGGCTGAATTAGGTCTTAATGAAGAAGATTACTGGTGGTATTTAGAGCTTAGAAAATACGGCGAAACTAAACATGCTGGATTTGGATTAGGCTTTGAAAGACTTATAATGTACATCACTGGTATGGCAAATATTAGAGATGTAATTCCATTCCCAAGAACTACAGGACAATCTGAATTCTAAAATTTTTTTAATCAGGACCACCCGTCAAACGGGTGGTTTGCTCTACGCCTGTAAGGCTTTGTTACTGGCTGTGCTACTCGCACACTGAACGGTTTGCCAACCGCATATTTTCTCAGGCTACCCCTAAAGGGGTTTTTTATTACTTGCCTTTTCTTACCGGCTCACCCGTAAACGGGTCTACGTATTCTTTTAAACTCAATTGCTCATATGCTAAATCATCTTGAATTTGATTTTTCATATATTCTTCTATTACCTTTTTATTTCTTCCTACAGTGTCAACGTAGTATCCTTTACACCAAAACTGCCTATTACCATATTTATATTTTAAATTTGCATGTCTATCAAATATCATCAAGGAACTCTTCCCTTTCAAGTATCCCATAAATTGTGAAACACTTAATTTAGGTGGTATACTAACAATCATATGTATATTATCTTTACATGCATTTGCCTCTATAATTTATACACCTTTTTGATCACATAATCTTCTCAATATTAATC
>JAFSER010000042.1 GCA_017435645.1 Clostridium sp.
AATATATAATATGAATTATAAATTATTAATATAAACAACAAAAAAGATTATATATGTTAATTATAATACTTCTTTTTTAGTATATAATTTTTATAACTTATAAATGTTGTATATTTATATTCAGTATATAAAATAGGAATATCATATATTAATAAGTATTTTACTTAAGATGATTTTATTAAAATTAAAGTATGAGAGAAGTCTAAAATTTAAGATATATTAGGAGATTTAAAGTATAAATATGAAAATATAATTTTTTATATTATATTTCTTTAATCTAATATAAAAATAAAACTATAATTGTAGAGTATATATAAATGAAAATTTAATAAGAGTAGATAGTATAATAGCTTAATATAATAGCTGTTAAAAGAAGAGTTAATAAATAGAAACCAATAGACAAACATGTAAGTGTATTTGTAGATGGAAAGGGAATGATAAAATATTAATTTATAAGTTAAGGTAGGTAGATATATTGATATAAGATTAAAGTTGTTTTTTGAAGTATTAGATTAGAATCAATGTCTACATTATTTATATATAATATAGATTAAGTGATATTAGCTAATAGGGTGCTATAGGGATATTAAAAAGGAGAGGTGTAGTGATTTTTATTACAACAACTCCTTACTATGTATATTCTTATATTTTACTATTAATATATCTTTTTACGAAGTATACAAATAAAATATTAAATAACTTCATTATAATTTAAGATATATCTATCAGCTATATTTAGCAATTCATCTTTTTGATGAGCTGAGCTTTTATCGTATATAGCATAAACAGTCATACCAGCTGATTTTGCTCCTTTAACTGCTTGTATAATATCTTCAAAAACTAAGCAATCCTTTGGTGTAATATTAAGTTTTTGCGCTGAGCGTAGATATATATCAGGATTATCTTTTGATTTTTTTACTTCTTCAGTAGTGGTAATTACATCAAAGTAATGATATATATTATTATTTTTTAAAGTTGCTTCAAGTAAAGGAACAGAGTTACTAGTTGCTAATGCAATTTTTATACCTTTATCTTTTAGCTTATTTAAAAATGGAATTACATTATCTTTTAATTTTATAGTATTTGAGTAATGATGTAAGGCCATTGTATGCCAAGTTGAAATTATATTTTCAATATTATCCTCTATATTAAATTTTTTTTTGAAATAAATGGCTGTTTCTGTAAGTGTAAGATGAGTAATTTCTTCTTGTAAATTTAAAGGGACTTCATATCCAAATTGTCCTAAATATTCTTCATCAATTTGTGCCCAAACTCCCATAGAATCTATTAAAGTTCCATCTAGGTCAAAAATTACTGCTTTAAAATTATCCATTAATACTACCTCCGAATAAAAAATAGGAAAAATATGATTATTATAATCATTTTAATATATAATTCTTTTAAATAGAAATGTAAAAGAGGATATGATGTAAGTGAATATTAATATTATTTATATTTCTATAATTTCAATGGTATTAATCTCTTGTAAATATATAAGATGACTTATTGATAAATTTCAAGAGTATCTTAATTAATTAGATTTTAAATTATTATAAAAATAATAGTTTGTTACAAAATTAAAAAAACCTCTCAAGTTTGAGAGGTTTTGGTCGGGGTGACAGGGATTGAACCTGCGACCTCATGGTCCCAAACCACGCGCGCTCCCATCTGCGCCACACCCCGAAGTACATAAATAATTATAGTGTCGATAATAGATTATGTCAATACTTTTTTATAGAACTATAAAAAAATTTACAAAAATAAATCTAATTGATAGAATAAATTTATGCAAATAGTTTGTTTTTGCAAAAATATGGTTTAAATCTATAGATATAGTTAATAATTTTTAATAGGAGGAATTAGTGTGAAAAGTACAACTTTAGTTATATTAATAGGAAGTTTAGGTTTTATAGTAATTGGATTAATTTATTTATTAAATAAATCAATAAAGGAATATTTTAGAGTATCAGGTATTTATAAAGATGTAGATAAATTTATGAATTATAATGGTAAGTTTAATTTAATAATAGGTAGTATAGGGGTAATTTTAGGGATAGTGGATAATTATTTTGTCGAATCATACAAATATATAATTATTGTTTATATACTGATTATTTTTATATTTTCAATAATACAAAAGATAATTATTAAAAAATATAAAAATATATAAAACCTTTACATTAAGTGTAAAATTTTTGATATAAATTTAAGAACTTTTAAATATAATTTATAAAGAGCATATCGTTTTTAGATAAAATTAGAAGAAAAAGTATGTATAGTATACATTTGAGTGCTCTATTTGTAATATTTTAAAGAAATTACCATTGTCCAAGCTTTCCATAAGTGTTATAATGGTAAAGTAAAAAAAAGAGAGGGGGATGGTCGAAGAAGACCACTGCATATGAAAAAAAGGATTTTATCAATTGTTATAGTCGCAATCTTAACAATTACCTCAGCAGTACCAGTTTTTGCTACTCCTAATCAGGAAGTAATAGAAAACCAAGCGAAATATGATGAGTTAACTAAAAAAATAGATGAAATACAAGGTAAGATATACGAATTAAACGAACAAATATCACCATTAGCAGAGCAAATAGAAGTTAATAAACAAGAAATGGCTGATATTCAAGAAGAAATAGATAATACAAATAAGGAAATAGAAGCTTCAAAGATAGAAATAGAGGATCAAGAAGAAGTTGTTGGAAAGAGATTAAGAGAGCTATATAAATCAGGTGGACAAGGAAGTTATTTAACATTATTATTCACAGCTGATAGTTTTAGTGACCTAATTACAAAGTTAGATTCAGCAACTAGACTTGTAAAAATTGACAAGAAACTAGTACAAGAATTAGTTGAAAAGAAGGAAAAATTAGATAATAAGGTTATTTCATTAGAAGAAAAATCTAATGAAATAGCAAAAATAAATGATGAAAATAATAAAATGTTATCAGAGCTAGAAGTTAAAAAGCAAGAGCAAGAAGTTCTTATAGCAGAAGCTCAAGATGAACAAGAAAAATTTGATGCTGAATTTTTATCAGTTTCAGAAAGAAGCTTAGTACAAGCTGAAATGGATGTTTTATCATCATCAGAAAACATTTCTGAATTACAAAGTTCAATTAGTAGATTAAGAAGTATTAGAGATAATCAATTAAAGAGTCCTACTGTTATTGAAGAAGTTAATAATTCAATCGAAGTTGCAAAGGTTAAAATAGCTGATTTACAAGCTAAGGAAGAAGAAGCTTTAGCAGTTAATAGAGGAGAAAGTTCAGCTACTGGTAATGCTATTGTTGATTATGCATATCAATATATAGGTACTCCATATGTATATGGAGCAACAGGTCCAAATTCTTTTGATTGCTCAGGATTTACAAGCTATGTATTTAGAAATGCAGCAGGAATAGAGATTAGTAGAACTACTTATTCACAAATAAATGTTGGAACAGCAGTTTCATACTCTGAGTTACAACCTGGTGACTTAGTATTTACTTATGGATTAGATCACGTTGGAATATACGTTGGGGGAGGACAATATATACATGCGCCTCAACCAGGTCAAAGTGTTAAGGTATCACCAGTAACATCATTCTATGCGGCTAGAAGAGTACTTTAATTAGAAGTTAATGATAATTATAAACTCCGTTAAAAAACGGAGTTTATTTTTATATATAGCAAAATAAAAAAGTATGTTATAATAAAAAAAGTTTAAGAGAATTAAGTATATAAATTTTTATTATAAGTGTAAGAATATCTTATTTTAAATAGAATATATACAAAATATTAATAATAAGGAGGCTTTAGACAGGAGTTTATTATTTTAAATATATTTCCTCACTAAAGATAATTATGAATAGAGATATTAATTTATTAGAAGATGAATCAATTGATGATTTACAGTTAGATAATTTATATTTAATACAAAAGAAGAGAGGCTTTAGGTTTGGAATAGATGCAGTACTTCTTTCTAATTTTGCTAATGTTAGAAAAAAGCACAGAGTTATAGATTTATGTACGGGAACAGGAATTATTCCATTTTTATTATATGGTAAGTATAAACCTCAAGAAATAGTAGGACTTGAAATACAAGAAGATATGGTAGAAATGGCTAATAGAAGTAGTTTGATTAATGAAGTTCAAAATAAAGTTAAATTTGTTAATGCTGATTTAAAAGATGCAAATTTTTTAAAGTCGTTAGGAACTTTTGATGTATTAACAGTAAATCCTCCATATAAGCTAAATAATTCAGGAATATTAAATCAAGATGATAAATTAGCAATAGCAAGACATGAAATACTATGTAACTTAGAAGATGTTATTATGGCAGCAAGAAGACTTTTAAAAGATAATGGAAGAATATATATGGTACATAGACCTGAAAGATTAATAGATATATTCCAGCTTATGAGAAAGTATAAAATTGAGCCTAAAAGAGTGCAGATGATACAACCTAATATAAATAAAGCTCCTAATATAGTATTAGTTGAAGGACAAAGGGATGGTGGTTCTTATTTAAAGTGGGAAGCTCCAATTTATGTTTATAACGAGGATGGTACTTATTCAAAGCAAATAAATGATATTTATAGTAGGGAGGCTTAATTATGGAATTTGGAAAATTATATTTGGTTCCTACACCTATAGGAAATTTACAAGATATAACTTTGAGAGCTCTAAATGTATTAAATAGTGTTGATGAAATAGCAGCAGAGGATACTAGAACTAGCTTAAAGCTATTAAATCATTTCGATATTAAAAAAAGCTTATTTAGCTATCATAAGCATAATGAACAGGGGAAAAGTCTAGATATAATAAATAAACTTAAAAGTGGAATTAATATAGCTTTAATAACAGATGCAGGAACTCCAGGAATATCTGATCCTGGAAGTATTATAGTAAGCAAATGTATAGAAGAAGGCATAGATTTTGAAGTTCTACCAGGGGCAACTGCTATAACAACCGCATTAGTATATTCAGGGTTAGATACAACTAAGTTTATTTTTAGAGGATTTCTTCCAAGAGAAAATAAAGAAAGAAAGCCTATAATTGAAGAAATTAAAAATATACGAGATACAATAGTATTATATGAAGCACCTCATAGACTTTTGAATACTTTAGAATATATTAAAGAAAACATCGGAAATAGAAAGATAGCTGTTTGCAGAGAACTTACAAAGTTACATGAAGAAATATATAGAGGGACTTTAGAAGAAGCTTTAGAATACTTTATTGAAAATAGACCAAGAGGAGAGTTTGTCTTAGTAATTGAAGGTAAATCAGATGAACTTATTAAAAGTGAAGAAGAGTCAAAATGGAATTCATTAAGTATAGAGGAGCATTTAATCCAAACAATAGAAAGTGGTATTAATAAAAAGGAAGCAATAAAAATAGTTGCAAAGGAAAGAGGTATTGCAAAAAAAGAAGTGTATAAATATTCTACTGATTTATAAAATAAAAATTAAAGTGTAGATAAGCAATAATATATTAAGTAGATTATTAAATATAAATATGTAAATTTATATAATAATATAACTAGGGCTGTCATTTGACAGCCCTATTATTATGATTATTTTTTAAGTTCATTTAAGCAGTTTTTACAGATGTTCTTACCTTTATAGTTAACAACATCTCTAGCATCACCACAGAAAATACAAGCAGGCTCGTATTTCTTTAATATGATTTGTTCTCCATCTACGTAGATTTCTAAAGCATCTTTTTCAGCTATATCTAATGTTCTTCTTAATTCTATTGGAATAACTATTCTTCCTAGTTCATCCACTCTTCTTACAACTCCAGTTGATTTCATTATAAACCCTCCTCAAACAAGTTTCGACATTGCGCACAGTTAATATTACTAAAAATGTAATTAAAAGTCAATATAAAAACAAAAATTTTTCTAAAAGTACACTGTTTTTATATAAATTTATTTCTAATTACAATATACTACCATATATTAGAAAAGTCAATATTAAATGTTTAAATTTCCAAAAAAATAGTAAAAAAATGTAGAATGGCTTGTCTACTAGCTTTCAGATAGGCGGAAAAATAAGTTTGAATTATAATTAAAAAAATACAATAAAAAAAGAAAAAAATGTAAAAATAATAAGGTTTTTGATATAAATTAAATTATGAAGATAGAAATAACTTGTAACAAGTTTATATGTACTATATAATTAAATTAACGATAAAGTGTAGAGGTGGGTATAATGGTTAAAAAAGTTGATACTAATTATATGAAAAAAGTTGCTGAAGAAATGGCTAACTCCAGTATGATTACATATGATGATTTACCGAGATATGATCTTTTTTTATCTCAAGTTATTGATTTTTTAAATGATAAATTCATTGAAGACAAATACACTAATAACATAGTTCAAAATTATATTAAAAGCGAAGTAATTACAAAACCAGAGGATGGTAAAAAAAGAGGATATACTAAAATACATCTAGTACAATTAGTTTTATTAAGTTATATGAGACCAGTACTTACTACAGAAGAAATCAAAAAAGTATTTAGCCTAGCCTTTAATGAAATAAATGAAAGATCAGATGATATTATATCTTGGGAAGATGCATATAAGATATTTTCTGAAACTCAAAATGAAAGTTTTAAGGACTTTTTAAGTAAACCAGCAGTAGATGAAGAAAAATTAGATAATATAATAAGTGAATTAAAGTTAAATGAAAAAGATGAAAATAGTATAAGAACTTTTGTGATAGTAATGTCATTAATAGCTCAAGCAAGTGCTATAAAAAAACTAGTACAAAGAATAGTAAATGAATATCATTCAGAAGAATAAGTAAAACCTCACTAAGCGTACATAGATTTAGTGAGGTATTTTTGATTTTTAGTAAGTATACTTAAATATATTATTATAAAATATGCTCTATTAATATTTATTACAAACAACTATTTTTAAGTATTTATGCAAATAAAAGATCATTTAAATTATTAATAGAGGGTTATTTATTAGCTGAGAAATAATTATAATTATTTATGTAAATATAATTTGTATTACATTATATGTTTATATATATAATGTTTATGCTTATAATAAATGTATAATATAAAGATAGGAAGAAGTTTAGATGAACAATAAAATTATCATTAAGGAGTCTGTTAGAGGAATTATAGAATATGTTTTAAGGCAGGGGAGTATAGATGATAGATATATTGGAAGGACTAGAGCTTTAGAAGGAACTTTAGCGCATCAAAAACTTCAAAAGGATAATGAAAGAATATATGTAAACTATCAAAAGGAAGTTAAACTACAAAAAGAATTTGAAATAAATAATATTATTTTACTTATTGATGGTAGAGCTGATGGAATAATAATTGATAATAATGAAGTTTACATAGAGGAAATAAAGTCTACCAAAAAGTCCTTGATGTTAATAGATGAAGATTTTAATGAATTGCATTGGGCTCAAGCTAAATTTTATGCATATATATATGCTAAACAAAATTCTTTAGAAAGTATAAATATAAGATTAAGTTACTTTAGTGTAGAAACTGAAGAGGTAAAGAGTTTTGATAGAAAGTTTTCATTCAAGGAAGTAGAAGAATTTGTTTATAAAATAATTAATGAATATAAAAGATGGATAATATTAAAATCTAATTTATTAAAAGAGAGAAACCAAAGTATAGAGATATTAAGATTTCCTTTTCAAAGTTATAGGAAAGGGCAAAAAAAGTTAGCTGTTGCTTGTTTTAACACAATAAAAGAAGGAAAAGTTTTATTTGCACAAGCTCCAACAGGTATAGGAAAAACTATATCTACAATATTTCCAGCTGTAAAGTCTTTAAGAGAAGATAGAGGCAAGAGAATAGTATATTTAACTGCAAAAACAATAACTAGAACTGTAGCAGAAGAAGCAGTTAATAAATTAAGAGAAAAAGGTCTTAAATGTAAAAGTATAACACTAACAGCAAAAGAAAAGGTATGCTTTAAAAGTAAGTGTAGTTGTAATCCAGAAAACTGTGAATATGCCATAAATTATTATAATAAAGTGAATAATGTAATTTTTGATATTCTTAATAAAGAAGATTTATTAACCAGAAAAAAAATAGATGAATATGCAATAAGAGAAAAATTATGTCCATTTGAGTTAGCATTAGATTTAAGTATTTGGTGTGATATAATTATTTGCGATTATAATTATGCCTTTGATCCAAGAGCTAAATTAAAAAGATTTTTTGAGGATGATGTTAGTAATAATATATTACTTGTGGATGAAGGTCATAATCTTGTGGATAGATCTAGGAGTATGTTTAGTGCAGAAATATATAAAGATAAAATTTTAAAGGCTAGTAAGCTTATAAAAGGAAAAGCACCTATTTTATATAAGGCTCTAAATTCAATAAATAAATATTTAATTGAAATTAGAAAAGAGTTACAGGAAACAGAAAATAATAGTTTTTATACTAATAAAGAGTATAAGGATTTATATAAGCTTCTTAGAATTTTTATAAGTGAATGTGATGAATACTTAATAAGAGCTATTAACACAGAAGGATATAATGAAATAAAGGATTTATATTTTGAAATAAAGTCTTTTATTTCAATTTCTGATCTTTTTAGTAAGGAATATGTAACATTATTTGAATTGAATAAGAATGATGTTAAAGTGAAATTATTTTGTATAAATCCTTCAAAGAATCTATCAAAAATAGTTCAGGGTTGCTATTCAACAATTATATTTTCAGCAACTTTAACACCAATTAATTATTATATAGATTTATTAGGAGGAAATGAAGAAAGTTATAGAATGAAATTACCATCTCCATTTAATAAAGAAAATTTAAAGGTCTTTAAATATCCTCTTAATATGAGATATATGCAAAGAGATAATAATATTAATAAAGTATGTGAACTTATATATAACTTTAGGAAAGAAGAAAAGGGAAATTATATTGTATTTTTACCTTCATATATATACTTAAATAAAGTATTTAAAAGATATATTAAGTTATACGGTGATAAAAACACAATATGTCAGGAGGAAGTTTTAAGTGAAGAGGAAAGAGAAGAGTTTTTGAAGTTATTTAAGGAGGATACTGACATATTAGCATTTTGTGTAATAGGTGGAGTTTTTTCAGAAGGTATTGATTTACCAGGAAAAAGGTTAATAGGAAGCATAATAGTTGGAGTAGGCTTTCCTAAAATATCTAATGAAGGAAATATAGTACGAGACTATTTTAATGAGAAAGGTTTTGACTACGCATACATATTTCCTGGAATAAATAAAATAATGCAAGCAGTAGGGCGAGTTATAAGAACAGAGTCAGATAAAGGTAGAGTATTACTTATAGATGATAGATACTTTACAGCAAAATATAAAAGTTTATTGCCACAAGAGTGGGAGAATTAAAGAAGGGTTAAGGGTGTTTATGAAGGTAATAGATTTAAGTCATACTATAAATAATAATATGAGTACATATACAAAAGATGAGAAACTAGAAGTTTATAATATAGCATCAATAGATAAGGATGGATACAATGAAAATGTATTGAAGATATGTACACATTTAGGGACTCATATAGATGCTCCTAATCATATGATTAATAAAGGAAAAACTATAGACGAATATAGAGTTGAAAGTTTTATAGGAATTGCAATTATTATAGATGCATCAATGTTAAATAAGATTGGGATAGATATCTTAAAAAAATATGAAGATAAAATAAAAAAATGTGATTTTATAATTATAAAAACTGGCTGGGATAAATACTGGGGAAGTAAAGAATATCTTAAGGGATTTCCAACTTTAACAGAAGAAGCTGCTAAGTGGTTATGTGATTTTAATATTAGGGGAATAGGTATAGATACTATATCAATAGATTCTTTTGATAGTATAGATTTTGAAATTCATAATATAATACTTTCAAGAGGAAGATTAATAATTGAAAATTTGACTAACCTAGATAAAGTGGGAGATGAGTTTACATTAGTAGCAATGCCTTTAAAAATAGAAAATGGAGATGCATCTCCAGTAAGAGCAATAGGAATAATATAAATAATAAAAATAAAAGAAGTAGTATAATCTCCATAATGAGTATATACTACTTTATCAAATGATTAATTATAATCTTAAACTACAAAAAGGCTATATTCAGCTTTGAATTCTTCAGAAATACGTAGGCTTTGAACCCCTGCTTTATCCTTGAATTCTCCTTTAAAATCTTCATAGTCAGCATGTCCATACCATGGTTCTATACATATGAATGGAGCACCTGTTGATTTAGTCCATACTGCAATATATGGGAAACCTGTGAAATCCATAGTTAATTCTCTATTATTTTTATGGGATTTTAGTGATAATTTAGTTGATTTTAAATTAGAAAATACTAGAGCATCATATTTAAATAGTTCTAAGTTTAAGTCAAATTTATTTGAGTTATTAAAGAATTCTTTAGTAGTTCTTTTAAAGAAGCCTTTATCTGAATCTAATTCCATAATACCTGCATTTTCTAATTTATCAAATTCAAAATAATAATCTTCAAAGGTTTCATTATCAAATCTTGGACACATAAATGCAGGATGTCCACCTATTGAAAAATAAATTTCTTTATCATCAAGATTTTTAACGGAATATCCAACCTTAACTCCGTTGTCTAGTAATTGGTAAGATAATCTTAATGAGAATTTATAAGGATAAATCTTTAAGGTTTCTTCAGACCATTTTAATTCAAAAACTATATGATTTTCATCCTTTTCAACCATTTCAAACTCTGTTGTTCTTGCAAAACCATGTTGTGGAAGTTCATATTCTTTATTATCAACAGTATATTTACCATTTAAAACTTTACCTACTATAGGAAATAATATTGGAGAATGATATTTCCAATAAGCCTCATCACCATTCCATAAATATTCAATATTATCCTTCTTTAATAATAAATTGTGAAGTTCTCCTCCATAAGTATCAGCAGAAATTTGTATATTTTTATTTTCTAATATATATTTCATAAATACACCCCTTAATATTGTAAACCTTATGAATAAATTATACTATAATTTTTATAAATAAATAACTGTATTTACTTATAATTTATATGTTTATGTAGTATCATATATAGAGAAAGAAGAAGATAATTATTAGATTTATATAGTGATTAATGGTGGTTAAATGAAAAATAAAAATAAGAAGTCATCTATAGATAATATTATCTATTTTATAGTGAAAACTAAAAATGATGATATATTTGCTTTAGGAGCTCAATTGGCATATTATTTAATGCTATCATTTTTTCCTTTTTTAATATTTTTAATGTCAGTAATAGGCTTTAGTAAATTGGATTCAGCTAGTATATTGGAAGGATTAAAAACTATACTTCCTAATAATGTATATAATTTAGTAGATTATACAGTAGTAGAACTAGTTGAAAATCAATATGCAGGTCTATTGGGAGCATCTATCGCTGTAACTATTTGGTCTGCGTCATCAGGGTTTAGGGCAGTTATTAAGGGATTAAATAAGGCCTATAACATAAAAGATACTAGATCATTTGTCAAAAGATCATTTATAGCAGTTATTTTTACATTAGCTTTAGTTTTAATTATTATGTTAGCATTAGCTATGTTAGTATTTGGTGAAATAATAGGAGATTATATTCTAAAAGTGTTCCCTTTTGAAGCATTTATATCAAATTTGTGGGACATAAGTAGATTTTTAATAATAATATTAGTAATGATATTTATTTTTGCAGCTATGTATAGATATGCCCCAGCAAAGAAAATAGTTTGGAAAGAGGTTTTTCCAGGAGCTATAATTAGTACATTAGGATGGATAATAGCATCATTAGGATTTTCATACTATATTAATAATATTGCTAATTATTCAAGATTATATGGAAGTGTAGGGGCAGTATTTATATTAATGACATGGTTATATATAACTTCTATTATATTAATATTAGGAGCTGAATTTAATTCAGTGTTAAAAATAAGAAAGAAGTAATTTGAAAAATGAGTTGTTATTTAAGTAAACAACTCATTTTTTTATGATAATTAAAATATATAAGTAATATTGGAAAATTATAATGAAAGTGAATAGAAAATATATAAGTGGATATAATCAAAGAAGAAATATTCAGGAGGTGTAAAATGAATAAAATAGTATTACTAGGAAAATTAATAAAAGACCCTGAACTTAGAAGTCTAGATGAGGTAAACAAGGTATTCACTAGATTTATTATTGCGGTAGATAGAAATTTTAAAGCTCAGGATGGAACAAGAAAAGCAGACTTAATACCAGTAACTTTTTGGGGAAGAAAGGCAGAAGTAGTTTGTCAATATTTAAAAAAAGGAAGTTATATAAGCTTAAGTGGAAGATTAAGAACTGGTAGTTATGAAGATAAGAATGGTATAAAAAAATATACTGCAGAAGTCGTAGCAGAGGATTTTAAGTTTGTTGGAAACAAAAGAATGGAAAAGGATATAAGTTCGTCAGAAAATAATTATGATGAATTAGCAAGCAACTAAAGTAAAGGATAAATTATGATAAATAGTAAGTAGGGGCTATTTGTTTTTACATATAGCCTTTCTTATTTTATTTCAAGGAAACATATGAGAAACATAACAGTTTAGTTTTTCATATACATAAGGTTTTATTAGTGAATACAGAAATATAAATTTTATTAAGTATATTAATTATTATGATTATATAAACATAATATATTATTTAAGTTTTCTGAAATAATATTTAATATATTACATAAATTTTAAAGTTATTGTAATAAAAGATAATTTAAATGTATATATAAAATTAAATAAATATAGATTTTAAATGTATGTTAAATTGAATTAAATTAAAATAATCATTACTTAGAAAAAAATGTTGAAATAAAAAGAATATTTTTTAGAATTCAGAAACATAGTTTGACATCATTTTGATTTTAATTGTGATATTGTTATATTGTAAGGCTTAATAAATTTAAAAGTGGAGGGAATGTAGAGTATGGATATTGTTAATAGTCTATCTAATGATGTGAAATTTGAAAATAAGGAAGTAAAATATTTCTATAGAATGACAAAGGAAAACTTTTGTTTTGGACAAGCTTTTGGCATTGAAGTAGAAAAGCAAGATTTTATAGAAGGAAAAATAGTAAATTTAGAAAGAGATTATATAAAGAAGATTTCTAATAATAAAAAGAAAGTAAATGATCTATTAGAATTAATATATAAGTATCAAGTATCTCCAATACATCTTATAGATATATTGGGAGAATATACTGATAATTATGTTTCTGATTTTAATATATAGGATATAGAAAATAAAATCATACATATAGTAAACTATATATAGAGGTGATTTTATGATAATAGGAGTAGGTACGGATATAATTGAATTAGCTAGAATAGAAAAGGCTATTAATAATAAAAAGTTTTTAGAGAAGGTATTTACTGAAGAAGAAATAAAGATGTTTAATCAAAAAAATAATAGGATTGAAGTGATTTCAGGAAACTTTGCAGCTAAAGAAGCTATAAGTAAGGCTATTGGGACTGGTATAAGGGGTTTTTCGCTAAAGGATATTGAAGTATTAAGAGATGATTTAGGAAAACCAGTAGTAAATTTAAGTGATACTATTAGTTCTATAATTAATAGAAATTATAGAATTAATATATCCATATCACACCATAAAACTTCAGCAATATCATTTGCTGTATTGGAGGAGATATAATGGAAATAATGTCACGTGAAAAAAGTAAATTAATAGATTTACAAACTATAAATGAAGTAGGAATCCCAAGTCTTGTGTTAATGGAAAATGCAGCAAATAAGGTTACAGAAAGAATAATAGGTTTAGGTGAGAAATTTATTATTTTCTGTGGTAACGGAAATAATGGTGGGGATGGGTTAGTTATTGCAAGAAAGTTACTAGAAGAAAATAAAGCTGTATACATTGTGATAGTTAGTGAAAAGGAAATATATTCAGAGGATTTTTTAGTTAATATAAATATATTAAAAAAACTAACGAATAATTTTATATATTTAAAAAAGGAAGAAGATATAGAATTATTAAAGAATGCTTCTAAGGAGTATACAATATTAGTTGATTGTATATTTGGAATTGGATTAAACAGAGAGTTAAATAAATTTTATAAAAATATAATTAATTATGTAAATGATAACTGGAAGGATATTTATAGTATAGATGTACCATCAGGCTTAAATTGTGATAGTGGTGAAGTTATGGGAGCTTCAATAATTGCTAAGAAAACATATACTTTTGAGGTTATCAAAAGAGGATATTTAAAGTATAAAGCATTGAAATACTTAGGGGAAGTAGAGGTGCTTAAAATAGGAATACCAAGCTATATAAAAAAACGGAATTCAGAAAAGGTATATATTCTAGAGGAAAGGGATTACGGAAATCTATTGATAAAAAGGGAGCTTTTTGGGCATAAGGGCAGTTATGGAAAAGCAGTGATTTTAGCAGGAAGTAGTGGGTATACAGGAGCTGCATATATATCTACTGAAGCTTGTGTTAGAGCAGGAGCTGGACTAACAACATTAGTAACTACTAGGGAAGTGCAAAGTTTATTGTGTAGTAGATTAGTAGAGGCAATGACTATGAGTATAGATGAAGAGGGAGTAAATAAATTATTTGAAACTGTAGATGTAATTGCTATTGGGCCAGGAATAGATAATGAGCAAAAATATGAAGAAATTTTTAAAGTAATAGCTAATAAAGATCAGAAAATTGTAGTGGATGCAGGAGCTTTTAAAATAATTAAAGGTAATGAAGACATATTAAAAAAAATTAAACATAGAGCTATTTTTACTCCACATCCAGGGGAGATGGCAAGACTTATTGATAGAAGTATAGATTATATAGAAGAAAATAGGATAGAGGTAGCAAAAGAGTATGCTAGAAAATATAATATTGTTCTTTTATTAAAAGGTTATAATACAGTAATTACAGATGGAGAAGAAGTTTATATAAATACTACAGGAAATAGTAAGATGGCCTCAGGAGGAATGGGAGATTGTTTAACTGGAATTATAACAGCGCTTGTAGCACAAGGTCATTCATTAATTAATTCTGCTATATTAGGAGCATATATACATGGATTAGCTGGGGAGTTATCAGGTAGAGATAAATATTCTGTAATAGCAACAGAAGTAATTAAAAATATATCAAAGGCTATGAATTACATGAATAAATATTAAAGATAATTAATATTAGTAATAATAAGTAACAATATCTAAGGGGGATAAGTTTATGAAAAAAAAATTATTACTAATATTATTAGTATCTATACCAGTAATAATAATTACAATAGTTATTCTATTTAGATTAACTGCTGAGCCAACAAATGAAGAAATAATTCAATCATTAAAGGATATTAATTCATACACAACTGAAGTTGAATTTACATTTAAAAATGATAGAGGTGAGGAAAAACAAGAAGCTATTCAATATTACAAAAAAGATGTTGCAGGAAAAATTAACTTTGGAGAAGATAGAAGTAAAATTTATAAAGATGATAGTATTTTAGTAAGGGATAATATATCAAATAAGGAATATACAATTGATAAAAGTTTAGATGATGTATATTCGTTAAGCTTTATAAATAATTTATTATCAAATTCAATTAATAGTGCTTCAATAGAAGAGGGACAAGAAGAATGGGGAGAAATAGAATATATTGCTTTTACAAGTGATTTATTTTTAGAGAACGATAACTTAAATAGCATTAGGATTTTCATTAATAAACAGGAAGAAGAGCCTATAGGAGCCATAATATACGATAAAAATGAAGATGAAAGAGTAAGAATAGTATATAATAATTTTGAAAAATTAAAGAATTTAGATGAAGAATTATTAAAATAAAAATTACCAGTTCAATATTTAAACTTAATATTTAGAAATTTGACATTAAAATATATAAGATACATAGGTAAAAATAAAAGAATAACTAATCTTAACAAATAATTTTAAGAAAATTAAAAAAAGATAGAAAAATACACACATAACTTTTGACAAGAGGACATAATTTGCAATATAATTTAATTATACATAGATCCTTTACTACCTGGAGGCAAATTATGTCTAATAAAATTATAAATTTAAAATTTGTGAAGAATATAGTTAAAATTAAAAAAAATAGTCAATTTTTTAGAGATTCATTAATAAAATATAATGAAGATCAAACAGGTGCCGAATTAATGGAGTCGATGAAAAAAGGCTACAAGGAAATGGGTGAAATCAATTTAGCACTTTCAGAGCTTTCTTTTGAATTTGAAAAAGAAAGTATTGATGAATATGAGAACTGGCTTTGCGGAGTGTGATATTTCTAATGACGACTATGGTAGTAAAAAGAGGGGATATTTTTTATGCAGATTTAAGTCCTGTAATTGGATCGGAGCAAGGTGGAATTAGACCTGTAATAATTATACAAAATGATATAGGTAATAAATATAGTCCAACAGTAATCGTTGCAGCTATAACATCACAGATTAATAAAGCTAAGTTACCAACTCATGTTGAAATTTCTTCAGAAGAGTATGGGTTAAATAGAGATTCTGTTGTTTTATTAGAGCAGATTAGAACTTTAGATAAGAAAAGATTAAAAGAGAAGATAGGTCATATGACTGATTCTGATATGAGAAAGGTAAATAGAGCACTATTAATTAGTTTGAATTTAGCATAAATATTATTCAAGAAAAATTATTTAGATTATTTAATATACTAAACACTAAAGAAACCCTTATTGGGTTTCTTTAATTTTATAATTTAATAAAAAAAAGTGATATACAATATATTAAAAGTATATCACTTTTTTAAAATTAATAAATATTAAAGATGATAAAATACATAAATAGTATATACAAAAAACTATTACTATGCTAAAATAATTTAGGAATATATAGCACAATATATTTAAAGGGATATTTAAATCTTAGGAGGATAAAAGATGATAAAGAGTGTTGAAGAAATAAAATCATTAGCAAGTACTGTACGCAGGGATATAGTTTCTATGTTAACAGAATCTCGTTCAGGACATCCAGGTGGTTCATTATCAGCAGCAGATATATTAACTACATTATATTTTGGTGAAATGAATATAGATCCTAATAATCCTAAGGACGAAAATAGAGATAGATTTGTTCTATCTAAAGGTCATGCTGCGCCTGTTTTATATAGTGTGTTAGCTAGAAGAGGATATTTTCCAGTAGAAGAATTAAATACATTAAGAAAGTTTGGTTCAAGATTACAAGGACATCCAAGTATGAAATGCCTACCAGGAGTTGATATGTCAACAGGATCATTAGGTCAAGGTATATCAGTAGCAGTTGGAATGGCTTTATCAGGAAAGTTAGATAATAAAGATTATAGAGTATATACTCTTTTAGGTGATGGGGAGTTAGAAGAAGGGCAAGTTTGGGAAGCTGCAATGTCAGCATCACATTACAAATTAAATAATTTAATTGCCTTTATAGATTTTAATGGTCTACAAATAGATGGGGATATAACTAAAGTTATGAACCCTACACCAATAGATAAGAAATTTGAAGCATTCGGATGGAATGTATTAGTAATAGATGGTCATGATATAGTAGCAATTCAAGATGCAATAGCTAAAGCTAAAGAAGTTAAAGATAAACCAACAGCTATTGTTTGTAAAACAATAAAGGGAAAAGGTGTTTCTTTTATGGAAAATCAAGCAGCTTGGCATGGTAATGCACCAAGTAAGGAGCAATGTGAACAGGCATTAGCGGAAATTGGAGGTAATAATTAATGAGTAAGAAGATTGCAACAAGAGAAGCTTATGGAAAAGCATTAGCTCAATTAGCTAAGATGAATGATAAAATTGTAGTTTTAGATGCAGATCTTTCAAAATCAACTAAAACAGCTGATTTTAAAGAGGTTTGTGAAGAAAGATTTTTTAATATGGGAATAGCTGAATCAAATATGATGAGTGTTGCAGCAGGTTTTTCAACTTGTGGAAAAATACCATATGTAAGTTCATTTGCTATGTTTGCAGCAGGAAGAGCCTTTGAACAAATAAGAAATTCAATTTGCTACCCAAGGCTAAATGTTAAGGTATGTGCAACTCATGCTGGCTTAACAGTAGGAGAAGATGGAGCATCTCATCAAGCAATAGAAGATTTATCCTTAATGAGAAGTATTCCTAATATGACAGTAATTTGTCCATCTGATGCAGTAGAAACAGAAGCTGTGATAAAGGCAATTGCAGAATATAATGGTCCTTGCTATGTTAGATTAGGAAGAGCAGCAGTTAATATTGTAAATGATGCAGAGACTTATGAATTTAAATTAGGTAAGGGAGTAACTTTAGCAGATGGAAATGATGTAACTTTAATAGCTACAGGAATTATGGTGGATGTTGCATTAGAAGCTAGAGAAGAGTTGAAAAAGAGTGGAATTAATGCAAGAGTTATTAATATACATACATTGAAGCCAATAGACAAAGAAATATTAATAAATGCAGCAAAAGAAACAGGAGCTATAGTTACAGTTGAGGAACATAGTGTTATTGGTGGATTAGGTTCAGCAGTATCAGAATGTGTATCTGAGGAGGTACCAGTTCCAATATTAAAAGTAGGAATTCAAGATGTTTTTGGTGAAAGTGGATTACCACATCAATTATTAGAAGCATATGGATTAACTTCAAAAAATGTTGTTGAAAAAGCTAAAAAGGCTATTTCATTGAAAAAATAATAAGTTTACTATAATAATTTAAATAAATTACTAAAAAATAGCTATATTTACCCTTAAGCTGTAGAAATTTCTACAGCTTATTATTTTTCGATTACTTTTATAAAAAAATAAACTATAATGTTTATAGTAAAAATAAAATTTAATAAGCTATAGCAATATTTTTGGATAGAAAAAAATATATAGTGGAAAAATAATAAAAATTCTCTAGAAAGGAGATTTATATTTTATGAAGGGAAGTTTAAAGGACTATATATTAATTTTGGTAGGAGTTTTTTTAGTAGCAATTGCATTAGAATATTTTTTTGTACCAAATAATATCGCGGCAGGAGGCGTAACAGGGTTAGCAATAGTAATTAATTATTATATTCCAGCAATTTCTACAGGACCTTTAGTATTTATAATGAACCTTATACTATTTGTTATTGGATTTATTTTTTTAGGTAAAAGTTTTGGGGTTAAAACTATAGTAGCTAGTTTTAGTTTATCAGGAATTATGATTATTATTGAAAAATTTTTCAATCCAGTAGCTATAACAGATGATTTAATATTAGCGACTATATTTGGAACGTTAATAACAGCTATAGGAATGGCAATAGTATTTAATTCTAATTCATCAACAGGTGGAACTGATATTATTGCTATGATTTTGAATAAGTATTTTTATATAAATGTTGGAAGGTCTTTGCTAGGAATAGATTTTTTAGTAACTTTACTAGGGGCAATTACTTTTGGAGTTAATATAGGGCTTTATGGTTTATTATCAGTTATTATTAATGGGGTAGCAATTGATAAATTTATAGAAGGCTTTCACTCATGTAAGGAAGTTACTATAATGAGTTCTAAAAATAATGAAATTGCTAAGTTTATAATGGAGGATTTAGAGAGAGGGTGTACTTTTTTAAAGGGAATAGGTGGATTTTCAAAAAGAGATACTGAAATACTATATGCTGTTTTAGGAAGGCGAGAATTTATAAAGCTTAAGCAGTATATAGCCAATATTGATTCAAAGGCGTTTATTACAGTTGGAGAAGTACACGAAGTTATGGGAGAAGGATTTAACAATATACAATAACCTTTTAATTAAAGCTTTTACTTAGAAGGAGAAAAACGTTTATGAAGAAATTAAAGGAATACTTTTTAATAACACTAGGAGTAGCAATAGGTGCGTTTGCATTAGAATATTTTTTCTTTCCCCTAGATATAGCAGCAGGAGGAGTATCAGGCCTAGCGTTAGCAATTAATCAGTTAATAGATATTAATCCAAGTATATTAATTTTTATCTTTAATATTATATTATTTACCCTTGCTTTTTTCTTAATAGGAGGATCCTTTGGAACAAAGAGTATTTATGCAACTATAATGTTGTCTGTTATGATGTGGGTTTTTGAGACATTTTTTAATCCACAACCAATAACAGATAATTTAGTATTAGCATGTATTTTTGGTTCAGCAGTTTTAGCATTTGGAACTGCAATTATTTTTTATCAAGATGCATCAACAGGTGGAACAAGTATTGTTGCAAAAATAATAAATAAATATTTTCATCTTCCTATTGGGCAAGGGTTATTAATATCAGATTGTACTGTAACTTTATTAGCGATATATTCTTTTGGTGTAGAAAAAGGACTTTTTGGATTATTAAGTGCAATATTAATAGGAAGCTTAGTTGATAGATTTATTGCAGGGGTAAATCCTGTTAAACAAGTTTTTATAATCACAAATGAAGAGCAATTAGTTGTAGATTTTATAAATAATAATATTAATAGAGGTTGTACAATATTAAATGGAAAAGGTGGATATTCAAAAGAGGATATGAGTGTTATTTATACAGTATTAACCTCTAAACAATTCATTACATTAAAACATTTTATAAAAGAGGAAAATCCAGAAGCATTTTTAACAGTTAGTGAGTCAACAGAAGCAGTAGGAAAAGGATTTAATGATTATTAAAAAAAGTTACAAAACAATTAAAATTAACCAAAATATACTATAAACGATTATTTTATCATGCAGAAAATTGTAAAAAAAGTTTTTACTTAGGCTTTGTTATGCTATAATAACCCTATAGGTTTAAAATACGCTGATGTAAGAGGTGTTAAAGGTAATGATAGAATTTAATAATGTATCTAAGTTATATGATAATAATGTTAAGGCGTTATCAGATGTAAATATAAATATAGAGGCTGGAGAATTTGTGTTTTTAGTTGGACCTTCAGGCGCTGGTAAATCAACTTTTATTAAAATGTTAATTAAAGAAGTAGACCCAACAGTTGGAGAAATAACTGTAGCAGGAAAAAAATTATCAACTATAACAAGAAAGAAAATTCCTTACTACAGAAGAAAGATTGGAATGGTATTTCAAGACTTTAGATTAATTCCAACTCTTAATGTATATGAAAATGTTGCTTTTGCTATGAGAGTAGTTGAAGCATCTCAAAAGGAAATAAGAAAAAGAGTACCAATGGTACTTTCATTAGTAGGACTATCACATAAATACAAAATGTTTCCTAGTGAATTATCTGGTGGAGAACAACAAAGAGTTGCTTTAGCAAGAGCTATAGTAAATAATCCATCTGTGCTTATATGTGATGAGCCAACTGGAAACTTGGATCCAGAAACAGCAAATGAAATAATGGAATTATTAGAAGATATAAATAGAGCAGGTACTACTATTCTAATGGCAACTCATGCAAAGGAAATAGTAGATAACATGAAAAAGAGAGTTATTGCTATAGAAAAGGGTTGTATAGCAAGAGATACGGCAAGGGGGATGTACGAAGATGAAGCTGAGTAGTATAAAGTACTTTTTTATAGATGCTTTAAAGAGTTTAAAGAGAAATAGAACATTAAGCATAGCTGCTATGCTTACAGTATTAATTACATTCTTTATATTTGGAACCTTTATTTTATTAGGATTAAATATAAACAGGGCCGTAGAAGATGTAGCATCTAAGTTAGAGATTAAAGTATATTTAGATAATGATATTAAATTAATAGATCAAAGAGAAATTGAAATTAAGCTTAGCGAGTTAGAGGGAGTTAAGGAAGTAATATATGAATCTAAAGAAGACGCTTTTCTAAACTTAAAAGAAATGCTAGGTGAAAATCAAGGACTGTTAGAAGGCTATGACTTAGAAGAAAATCCATTGCCTAGTTCTTTTATAGTTAAATTAACTGGACCAGAGTATGCTACTGAAGCAGCAGAAGCTGTTGAAGGAATGGTAGGTGTCGAAGACATATCTAACCAACAAGAGATGATAGATAAGATAAGTTCTTTTGTTGATGGAGTTAAATTAGCGGGAATTGTGTTATTTGTTGTTTTTATAGGTGTATCTATATTCTTAATAACTAATACGACAAAGATAACAGTTTATTCAAGAAGAAAAGAAGTAGGAATAATGAAATATGTAGGTGCTACAGATTGGTTCATTAGATGGCCATTTATTATAGAAGGAATGATAATTGGTGTTGTAGGTGCTATATTTTCAACTGGTATTTTATTCGGATTATATAGATGGGCATACTCAGCTATAATAAATAGTATGTTCTTAGTATCAATAGTATCACCAGGATTTGTTATTGGAACTTTAAGTTGGTTATTCATAGTAGGTGGAATGGCTATAGGTGCTTTTGGTAGTATGATAGCTTTAAGAAAATTCTTAGATGTATAAAGATAATAATAAAAAGAAATAATAAATAATATAATTTAAGTGGGGTTTATCTCCACTTAAATTATATTATTAAGAATTTTTTACTAGATGAAAGGAAGTATTGGAATATGGAGGAGATAAAGAAACAAAAAGGTAATGGGTTAAAAATAATTATAGCTATAATTATAATTTTAGCTTTTATAGCTTCAAACCTAACATTTTTCTATATAGGAAATGTATTTGCCTTTAATGGATTAAGTTTAGTAAGCGTTACTGAAGATGTAGCAAAGGATATTACTGAAGTAAAAGATGTTGAAAAATATGAATTATTATTTCAAGTTAGAGAAGCATTAATAACAAAGTATGATGGAGAAATAGATGATGATGCATTACTAGAGGCAGCAATTAAGGGAATGACTGATTCTTTAGGGGATCCATATACAGTATTTATGAATTCTGCTGAGTATAAATCTTTCACTGAACAAAGCGAAGGTCATTTTGTAGGAATTGGAGCTCAATTAGGAATAATAGACGATAAAATAACAGTTATTGCTCCTATAGAAGGTTCTCCAGCAGAAGAAGCAGGCTTAAAAGCAGGAGATGTAATATTAAAGGTTGATGGTTCTGAAATTACAGAACCTAATTTAGATAATACTATTGCAACAATAAGAGGTGAACAAGGAGAGCCTGTTGTATTAACTGTTTTAAGAAATAATTCAGAATATATTGATGTTACAATAATAAGAGATGAAGTAAAACTTATTTCTGTTACTGGAGAAATGGTTGACAACAACATAGGATATATTCAAATTTCATCTTTTGATGAAGATGTATCTAAAGATTTTAAGGATAAGATTGTTGAATTAAAGTCCAAAGGTATGAAAGGCATGATATTAGATTTAAGAGGGAATCCAGGAGGGTATTTAGGAGAAGCAGTAAATGTAGCATCTCAATTTATTCCTAGTGGTGAAACTATAACTTATACAATAGATAAGTATGGAAATAAAGAAGAGGCTAAATCAGTTGGAGGAGAAGCAGAAGGAATGCCATTAGTAATATTGATTGATGGAGGAAGTGCTTCTGCATCAGAAGTTGTAACTGGTGCCTTAAGAGATTATAAAGCAGGAACTATAATTGGTACTAATAGTTTTGGAAAGGGTATAGTTCAACAATTAATAGAATTTAGTGATAGTAGTACAGGTTTAAAGGTTACCACATCAAAATATTATACTCCAAATGGAGAAAATATTCATAAGGTCGGAATAAAACCAGATATAGAAGTTGAAATACCAGACGAGATATTAGAACAAGACTATGATAGAAGCATAGATCCTCAATATATTAAGGCTGTTGAAGTTATAAAGGGAAAGGTAGAGTAGAAAAAACCTTATGGAATTAATATTATATACATTAAGAATGGTTTCATATGCTATTATTGATCCTATGCATATAATTCTAATTATAGGTTTTGGAATAATATTTTATTTTAGAAATAGAAGGATATCTTTTATACAAAAAGTTACCATGGGGGAGTATATAAATTCTCCTATGGAACTTACATTGTCACAGATAGCCTTAGGTATTATAGCAGGGGCAATAATTAGTATAATACTAAGTAGTTTAGGAGTAATTTTTTATGAGAATTCAGGAATAGAAATTCTTTTTTTTATATCTGTAATGTTATTATTTCTAAAGAAGAGGTTTTTTACCTTTTCTTATTCAGCTGCTATATTAGGTGCATTAAGTATTGTTAGCACTATAATTGCTGATATAAGTAATACACAAGTATATTTAAATGTAAACATATTATATCTTATGACTTTTGTAGCTGTATTTAATATTGTAGAGGGATTATTAATTTTATTTGATGGATCTAGGGGAGCGATACCTGTATTTACAAATAGAGGGGCTAAAATAGTAGGAGGTTTTTCATATAGCAGAAATTGGGCTATGCCAATAGCTATTTTTATTGCCATTACAAGTAATGTTTCTACTGCTTATACATCATTAATGGAAACAGAAAATTGGTGGCCGTTAATAAATAGAGAAGAAGGACTATCTATTTTAGCTTTATCAGTAATAGCAGCAATGCCTTTATATTGTATTTCATCTTATAAAGCTGTGTCATTTACAAGAAGAAAAAAAATAACTCCTATGTATTCAGGCGTTGGGAAAATTATATATGGAATTATTTTAGTAGTATTAGCTAATATATTTTCTACTGGTATAATTGGACAAATAGTAGTGGTGGTATTTACATCTTTAGGATATGAGTTATTAATAAGAATACAGCAAAAACTTGAAAATAAGGGAGAATGTCTTTATATTACTGATGAAAATGGTGTTTCAGTTTTAGAAGTGGTACCTAATTCTCAAGCATATTTATGTGGATTTAGAGAAGGAGATAAGATATTAGAAGTAAATGAAAAGAAAGTTGTTTCTGAAGTAGAGGTATTTAAACAGTTTAAAGAAAATATTAGCGAAATATCATTTAAAGTAAAAAAGATTTCCGGGGAAATAGTCGATTTAAAGCTTCTTCCAAAGAAGAAAGTTTTGGGAATACTTTTAGTACCTAGAATGGTAGAAAAAAATGAAAAGTTGAAAATTGATGATGAAAGTTTCAAAGAAATATTAGAAGAAATGAAAAAAAAGAAATTCTAAAAAGAGCTTTATATGAATTTTCCTTTTTAATAAGGAAGGTTTATATAAAGCTCCTTTATTTATTATGATAGACTTATTTGAATTATATATATTAATAAGAAAGCAATATTGCATAAAGTAAATATAGATAAGTATTTATTTTTTAAGTTAGGATATTTAGTACATAATTGTTTATAAGATATTAAGCTTGCCATAGATGCAATAAGAGTACCTAATCCACCTATATTAGTTCCTATAATAAGGTCGTTGATATTATTTGTATATGATGATAGTAGCATAGCTGCAGGAACGTTGCTAATAGCCTGACTTAATAAAATACTAAACATTTTTTCATTATTAGCTAATATATTAATAATAAATTTATGGAAACTATCAATATGATTTATATTTCCTACAAATATAAAGAAGAAAAGAAAAGTTAATAATAGTGAGTAATCAGCTTTTCTTAATAATTCTTTATTTTTTATTAATATAGAAATAAAAACAATAGCAAATAAAATTATGTAATTAATTATACCTATAACTGTTAGTAAACATAATATAAATAAGATAGAGTAAAAATAAATTAATCGTTTATTATTAATATTGCTTGTCTTTAATTCAACTTTAAAATTTGATTTGTTATAACCAAAGAATATGAATACTATAAGTAAAATAGCTGCTATTAAAATATAGGGAAACATTAATTCTAGAAAATCTTTAAAGCTTAAGGAAGACATAGAAAATAAATATAAGTTTTGTGGATTTCCTATAGGAGTAAACATACTTCCTAAATTAGCAGCAATAGTCATAAGAGTTATAGTTAGACATAGGCTATTTGTTAAACCTATTGTTTCTAATATCATAATTCCAAAAGGAACAAAAGTGATCAAAGCAACATCATTAGTAATAAACATACTACTTAAAAAGCATAAAAAAACAAGGGTGAAAATAATCCCTCTCTTAGAATTAACCTTTTTTAAAATTTCATTTCCTATGTATTGAAAAAGATTTTCTTCTCTAAAGCCTTCAATAATTATCATTAAAGAAAATAGTAGTACAAGTGTTTTGAAGTCAATATAATCTAAATATTCAAGGCTTATTGGAACAATGGTACAGGATAAAATAGCTAAGAAAAAGGATATGGTTAATACAATGTCCTTTTTGAAAAAAGTAATTATTTTCTTAGTCATAAAGTAGAAGCTCCTTTTTTATAATTTATTTTGTAAAATAATAATTATTTTATTGTATAGTTTGAAAATTTCATTGATATTATAGCAAAATAAAAGTACATAGTCATTTGTTTTTATATATTTTAAGGATAGATTTTTATTGAGATTAGTGTATTTTTGTAGAGTTTAAAGAAGTGATTATATTGATATTTATAAAGATAATTTTTAATTAGAGATTTAGTATTGATACTATTTTAATAAGATTTTGCTAAAGTTTTTAGAATAGTGATTCTAAATTAATATAGAAAAAGATAATTAAAAAATATATCTAAAGAAGCTAGTATAATTAAATAAAGATTATATGAGAATTTGAAGTTTTTAAATAATAAATGAGTTATCGAATTAATAATTAGTACGATAACTCATAGTATATTATATAAATTTCGAATCATGAATAATAAAAGTATACAAATAATAATGTATTAAATATATCTATTATATAAATCAAAGAACTCTTCAGAGGTAGTAGTATCTAGCCATTCTTTAGATGGATATAGGAACTTAAAATTATTTTCTTCTACAATTGTTTCATTTACAGTATCAGATATGCAAGAAAATAAAGATGCAGATTTAACAAAGGAATTACAGAAATCTGTAGTTATAAGTGCTGTTAACACTTCAAGCATAGTTTCTTCATTTAGAGATTTACTTGCAGCTATGTATGATGGAAGAGCAACAGCACCATCTTCAGGATAAGTCATAAATAAATCAGTATTATTAGCACGCTTAGCATATATACTAGGAGTTAATGCTAAATTATTAGAACCACTTTTTACATCATTAAAGGATTGAATTGGCATATTAACTAAAGTAGCATTATCTAAGAATCTTTCAGCGTAATCTTTCCCATATTCACTCCAAATTGCCTTTACTATACATTTAACACCAGAATTATTAATACCTCCAACAACAGTCTTAGTATTACTTTCAACTACATTTTTTAGAGTTGTAGGTGTTGTATTGTAGTTATTATTATAAGAGAAGATTAATGGGATAACTAAAAGTGGCAGCAATTTTTCATCAAAAAATATATTTGAATTTTTAATTTCATCTTTTATATTGAAGTATTTAGATAAGGGATAAAGGTTGTTTGAGAACTTAGAGTAAATATTAGAGTTTTCATATACTTCTAAGTCTGTTGATACTATAATATCGGGTAAAATAGCATCAGGTTGTTTTAAATATTCGCTTAATCTATGAGGATATCCTATTCCAAAATGAGTTATTTCAAGATTAATATTTTTTCCTTTTAAAGATATAATCAAATTATCTAAATAATCTTTTTCATATTTATGAAGTATACAAATATTACTCCAATATAATTTTACAGTTTTCATACAGTGTCTCTCCTTTTCTTAATTTACTTTGACATTCAATTTGAAAATCATAAATATTTTTTAGTTTAGTTAAGATTCCCTTTTCTTCTTCACTAGTATCAATTACTTTAAAGATTGAACCATTATCCATAATAATTCGCTTTTCACCCATTAATGCTGTATGAGGATCATGAGTTACTATAAAAATTAATTTGTCGCTTTTAAGAAGAATATCAAGAGCTATATTTTTATTTATTCCAGCATTTTCAATTTCATCTATTAGAATAATTGGATTATCTGAAATTAAAGCAATATCAGCAATCATTAATGCACGAGTTTGTCCACCACTAAGAGATGTTAGTTCTTGAGTTAAAGATATAGGCTCAGCAGTTATTTTATTAGCAACATTTAATATTTCTTCAACAGAGGTGGTATTATTGTTTTTACAAGCTTTATGAAGATTTAAAAACTCCTCTACAGTTGAGTCAAGAACAAACCTCATATTCTGACCAAGGTGAGAAATAAGTGTTGTTGAATATTCATTACGCTTTTCTATAGGAACTTCTAAATCATTAACAAGTATTTTTCTAGAAGTTAAGGAGTCATTATTAACAAATTGCTCTATATCCTTTATTAATCTACTTTTTCCAGAACCAGTATTACCAACAATTGAGTAAATATATCCTCTATAAAAGGTTAAAGAATCAAAGTTTTCTTTATTGCCATATTTATCTTTACCAGGATAGATAGTTATACTTTTCATTAAAAATCACCTCGGAAATTTATTTTAGAAACTATTCCTTGTTGGAATTCATCACCAATTCTACATTCACCAATACAGTATGAGCAGACACCGCTTGGCATAGTATGTCTTAGAAGATGATTAGGGTTTTCATCTACAGTAACATTATCAAGATAGTTTGAAATTAGTTCTACACCAAAGCCTACTAATCCATCAATAAAGAATATATTAGATTTTGGGTTTATTTTTTTGATATTATAAGTAATAATTTCTCTTTCAGCTTGAGATACCATATCTATTTTACTTAAGACTATTGCATCGCTTTCACTTACCATAGGACCAAGCTTTTGAGGAGTTTTAAAGCTTGATGTACAGTCACAAACACAAATGTGTATAGTTTTATTTGTTGCTGGAGAGCATCTATTACAAAGACCTGCAGTTTCTATTATTAACATATCGCTATTTTTATTTTTCGCCCAAGTCATTAATTCATTTATATTTGAAATTAGAAAATGATCAGGGCATATATCTTTACTTAATCCAACTATATAGGGGATGTCTAATTTTTTATATATTAAATCATCATCAGTAGCCAAACAATCTATTTTACATAAAGCTGGGTTAAGTTTTTTTGATTTTAATTGTGGAATAAGATGTTTTATCAAAGATGTTTTACCAACTGAAGATAAGCCTGAAATAAGTATTGTTTTCATAGAAAATAAAAAACCTCCTTACTTTTGTTAGAACATATAATATCATTAAAAGGGAATAATAAACTGTATCAGATTAGACAATTAAGAAATAAAATTAAATGAAAATTATTATCAATAATATTGAAAATTGAAAATAGTTATGATATATTTCATATAAAATTAGTAATTTTACAATAAACTAAAACCTTAAGGGGGAAGGGTATTGATTAATAGTAAGTTATTTTCTAGTAATCATATGATAGAAAGTAAGATTAAAATAAAAGCTTATAAAAAGGGACAGTTTATAAGTGATTTTTTTGATGGAGAATATTATGTTGGAATAATAGAAAAAGGTGAAGTATCTGTATATTGTATATCTAGGGATGGAAATGAAGTTAATATGTCGCTTTTAAAAGAAGGAGACATTTTTGGGATAGCTAATATATTTGAAGAAGAAGATTTAGATACTGTGCTAAAGTGTAAAAGTGATGTCAAAGCAGTATTCTATCCTAAAAAAGATTATATAGAGATGATGCAAAAAGATAGTTCAATCAATATAGAGTACATACGTTATTGCAATAAAAAAATACAATTTTTATTAAAAAGGATTGAGTTTTTAAATATACAATCCAGTAAGAAAAAGTTAATAGAACACTTGTTGGAAAAGAGTGGAGAAGATGATATTATTTTATTAGAATGTTCTAAGGAGGAATTAAGCAAAATACTTAGTATAAGTAGAGCTTCATTATATAGGGAGTTACAATTATTGCAAAGTAAAAAATATTTAGATTTTGATAAGAATATTATAAAAATATTAGATAAAGAAAAGTTAAAGAAGTATCTATATGAAATATAAATATTAGTAAGGAGAGGTTAAATTATGAAGAAAAAATTAAGTATGCTATTAGTTTTTGTATTTATAATAAGCTTAATAGCAGGGTGTAGTTCAAAGGGAAAAGCTGAGGAAGCAAATGTAGTAGCTAAGGTAGTAGCATTAAAGGGTCCTACAGGAATGGGGATTGTAAAAATGATTAGCGATGAAAATGCTAAGGAAGAAAAAGATTATGAAATTAGCATAGTAAATTCTGTTGATGAAATAACTCCTAAAATAGTTAATGGAGAAATTGATATAGCAGCTGTACCAGCTAATTTAGCATCTGTTTTATATAACAATACAGATGGAGGAGTAGTAACTTTAGCTATTAATACTTTAGGTGTGTTATATGTAGTTGAAAATGGAAATTCAATAAATTCTATAGAAGATTTAAGAGGAAAAACTATTTACTCAAGTGGTAAGGGGGCAACACCAGAATATAGTTTTAATTATATTTTAGAGAAAAGTGGAATAGATCCTAATAAAGATGTAACTGTAGAGTATAAATCAGAGCATACAGAATGTTTAGCAGCACTATTAAATGATGAAGATGGAATTGCAGTTCTTCCACAACCATTTGTAACAACAGCATTAAGTAAAAATGAAAATTTAAGAGTAGCTTTAGACTTAACTGAGGAATGGGAAGCTTTAGCAGATGATAATGATAGCACTTTATTAACAGGAGTAGTTGTTGCAAGAAAAGAATTTGTGGAAAACTATCCACAAAAAGTAGCTGATTTCTTAGAAAATTATAAAGCATCTGTTGAGTTTACAAATGAAAATATAGATGAAGCTGCAAAGCTTATAGATGAAAATGGAATAGTTGCAGAAGCAATAGCTAAGAAGGCAATACCTGAATGTAATATAACATATATTGATGGTA
The DNA here is from genome assembly GCA_017435645.1 of Clostridium sp. Classification (GTDB taxonomy): domain Bacteria; phylum Bacillota; class Clostridia; order Clostridiales; family Clostridiaceae; genus Clostridium. Next base: position 30,716 of record JAFSER010000042.1, read on the forward strand.
AAGATATGGAAGTAAAGTTAAGTGAATACTTAAAAGTACTTTATGATGCTAATCCAAAGTCAGTAGGAGGAAAGTTACCAGATGAAGCTTTCTACTACATCCAAGAAAAATAAAGTAAATAATATATTAGCTATAATATTTTGGCTTATAGTTTGGCAAGTAGTAAGTATAATAATTAATCAAGAAGTTCTTTTAGCAACTCCAATTTCCACACTTAAAAGGTTGTTGGAGTTGTCTATAACAATAGAATTTTGGAAATCTATTTTCTTTTCTTTTATAAAAATAACTACAGGATTTATTTTAGCTTTTATAATAGGAATAATTATTGCTATATTAGCATCTAACTCTAAAAGGTTTAAAATACTTATAGAGCCATTAATACTTACTATACAAGCTATACCAGTAGCATCATTTGTAATTCTATGTTTAATATGGATATCATCAAAGAATTTATCTGTTTTAATATCTTTTTTAATGGTTTTACCTATAGTATATAGAAATATACTTGATGGTATAAGTAATATACCTAAGGAGTTAAAAGATATGGCTAAGGTATTTAAAGTAGGTAGAATAAAAAAAATAAGATATATTTATATTTCAGAAGTAGCACCTTATTTGACAGCAGCTTGTAGTATTTCCTTAGGATTATGTTGGAAATCTGGAATAGCAGCAGAAGTAATAGGGATGCCGGCTAATTCTATAGGTGAAAATTTATACACTTCAAAGATATATTTAAATACTCCAGATTTATTTGCATGGACTATAGTTATTATTCTAATTAGTGTTTGTTTCCAAAAGGGATTTTTAGCTCTAATAAGTTCTGTTTTAAAGAGATTGGAGATAAAATAAATGGATATAGTAATTAAAAACTTAAATAAATCATTTGAAGATAAGGTTGTATTATCTAATTTCAATGCAAATTTTAAGGAAAAAAACATAACCTTTATTATGGGGACTTCTGGTGTTGGAAAGACTACATTGATTAGAATTTTAATGTCGTTAGAAAAGGCTGATAGTGGAGAGATAAAGGGATTATCGGATAAAAGGATTAGTGCAGTATTCCAAGATGATAGCTTATGTGAAAATCTAAGTGTTTTATTAAATATAAAGCTTGTATGCGATAATATAAGAAATTTAGAAATAGAAGAAGCGTTAAAGTTATTGGATTTAGAAGGATGCTTATACAAAAGAGTAAAAGAATTGAGTGGTGGAATGAAGAGAAGAGTTGCTATACTTAGAGCCATGCTTTATGATTTTGACTTACTTATTATGGATGAGCCATTTAAGGGATTAGATGAGGAAACAAAAAATAAGGTTATGAGTTTTGTAATAAATAGGATTAAAAATAAAACAGCCATAATAGTAACTCATGATAAAGAGGATGTAGAATATTTTAGTAAGTGTAAAGAAATAAAAATAGATTTAATAGAAAATAAATTATAAAAGATAACATAATAGAAGTCTTGTAATATTCAGTTTATAGATTATTGCAAGGCTTTTTATTATATAAATTATAGTATATCAATTTCATACTAATTATTTTGGGGTTAAAAAATTTTATTATGTATAGGATTATAAGTAGAGTATATGGTCATAATGTTTTGTAATAGTAGATAATTATATGTATAATTTACTTAATAGATAGAGAAAAATGTAATATATAGAAAGGAGAAGAGGCTATCTTATAGAGATAGTCCTGTGATATAGAGATGCCAGAGTTTAAAATAGAATCAAAATTTAAGCCAATGGGGGATCAACCTCAAGCTATAGAGAGTTTAGTTAATTCTATACAAAAAGGTGAAAGAGGTCAAACCTTATTAGGAGTAACAGGTTCAGGAAAGACTTATACAATGGCAAATATAATACAAAGAGTTCAAAAGCCAACTTTAGTATTAGCACATAATAAAACTTTAGCAGCCCAGTTATGCTCTGAGTTTAAAGAGTTTTTTCCAAACAATATAGTTGAGTATTTTGTATCATATTATGATTATTATCAGCCAGAAGCCTATGTGCCACAAACAGATACATTTATAGAGAAAGATGCATCTATAAATGATGAAATAGATAAGTTGAGACATTCAGCTACATCAGCACTATTAGAAAGAAGAGATGTTATTATAGTTGCATCAGTTTCTTGTATTTATGGATTAGGAAATCCAGAAGAATATAAGAAGCTTACTATTTCCTTAAGACCTGGAATGATAAAGGATAGAGATGAAATTATAAGGAAGCTTATAGAAATTCAGTACGAAAGAAATGATATAGATTTTGCAAGAGGAAGCTTTAGAGTAAGAGGTGATTCTTTAGACATCATTCCATCATCATCTTCTAATAAGGGAATAAGAGTAGAATTTTTTGGAGATGAGATAGATAGAATTAGAGAATTTGATGTTTTAACTGGGAATATACTAGGGGAAAGAAATCATGTTTCTATTTCACCAGCATCTCACTTTGCTACTTCTCATGAGGTTTTAGAAAGAGCTATAAGTCAAATTGAGGATGAGTTAGAAGATAGACTTAGGGAACTTAATAGTCAAGAAAGATTGTTAGAAGCGCAAAGATTAAGGCAAAGAACAAATTATGATATAGAAATGATAAGAGAAATGGGATATTGTAGTGGTATAGAAAATTATTCTAGAATTTTAGATGGTAGAAATCCTGGAACTCCACCTCAAACATTACTAGATTATTTTCCAGATGATTTTTTAATGTTTATAGATGAAAGTCATGTTACATTACCTCAATGTAGAGCTATGTATGCAGGAGATAGATCAAGAAAAAATACATTAGTAGAGTACGGATTTAGATTGCCTTGTGCTTATGATAATAGGCCATTAAAATTTACTGAATTTGAAAAGAAAATAAATCAAGTTGTGTTTGTTAGTGCAACACCTGCACAGTATGAGTTAGATAATTCAACTAATATTGTTGAACAAGTTATAAGACCAACAGGGTTATTAGATCCAGTTATAGAAATAAGACCTGTAAAAGGTCAAATTGATGATTTATATACAGAAATAAGGAAAACTACTGAAAAAGGCTTTAGAACACTTATAACTACCTTAACTAAAAGAATGGCAGAAGATTTAACCAAATATCTAAAGGATTTAGGAGTAAAAACTACATATATGCATTCGGATATAGATACTATAGAGAGAATGAAAACAATAAGAGAATTAAGGCTTGGGGAATATGATGTATTAGTTGGAATTAACTTATTAAGAGAAGGTCTAGATATTCCAGAAGTAGCATTAGTTGCTATATTAGATGCAGATAAAGAAGGATTTTTACGTTCAGAAACATCCTTAGTCCAAACTATAGGTAGAGCAGCTAGAAATGCTGAAAGTAAAGTAATAATGTATGCAGATAATATTACTAAGTCTATGGATAAGGCTATAAAGGAAACAGAAAGAAGAAGAAAAATACAGATTGAATATAATGAAAAGCATGGAATTACGCCACAAACTATAATAAAAGATGTAAGAGATGTAATTGAAGCAACAAAGGTAGCAGAAGAGAAGGTAGAATATAAGACTGAAGATAAAAAGGTTTCTGAAAAGGATAAGAAGAAGTTAATTAAGAAGTATACTGAGGAAATGATGGAAGCAGCTAAGAATTTACAATTTGAAAGAGCAGCAGAATTACGTGATATTATTAATGATTTAAAGTCAAAGAAATAAAGAAGCTTAAAGATAAAAGGTGTGATGAATAGTGAAATTATTAGAAGAGTGTAGGCTTTGTCCTAGAAATTGTGGAGTAAATAGGTTAGAAGGAAAAAGAGGATTTTGTGGAGCGGGACATAAAATAAGGGTAGCTAGAGCTGCCCTTCATTATTGGGAAGAGCCTTGTATATCAGGAGAAATAGGCTCTGGTACAGTATTCTTTTCTCATTGCACTTTAAAATGTGTTTTTTGTCAAAACTATAATATAAGCCAATGTGAATGGGGCAAGGAAATTACAGTAGAGAGGTTAGCAGAAATATTTATTGAATTACAAAATAAAAAAGCATTAAATATTAATTTAGTTACGCCTACTCATTATGTTCCTCAAATAATTGAAGCTATAAAGATAGCTAGGGGGAAGGGTTTAAATATTCCTATTATTTATAATAGTAGTGGATATGAAAAAGTAGATACAATAAGATTATTAAAAGGTTATATTGATGTGTATTTACCTGATATGAAATATTTTGATACTAAATATTCAAGTAAGTATTCTAAGGCGAATAGATATTTTGATTATGCTAAAGATGCTATAGAGGAAATGATAAATCAAGTTGGGGAAGTATGTTTTGATAATAATGGAATAATCCAAAGAGGAGTAATAATAAGACACCTTATGTTGCCAGGATTACTATTTGATTCTAAAAAGATAATAGATTATATATACAAAACATATGGAGATAAAGTTTTTATTAGCATTATGAATCAATATACACCATTAGAGCATGTAAAAGAATACCCAGAAATAAATAGAGTTTTAAATCCAAAGCATTATGAATCATTAATAGATTATGCTTTAAATTTAGGAGTTAAAAATGGATTTATTCAAGAAGAGGGCACAGATAGTGAAAGTTTTATACCACTATTTAACTTCCAGGGAGTTTAAATATTTTAATATAATTAATAAGTTTTTTAGAATATCTTAATATAAATAAGGAAAACCTATTTAAAGATATATTAGTAAATAATTAAAGATAAAACTAAGAAACTCTTTAAAACAATACTTTAATAATAGTTAAGTTTAAAGGAGTCTCAAATTAAAATTCATAAAGTCTTTATTTATAAAATCTGATGAAGAAGGAGATATTATGAAGAACATATTTGGCAAAGATAAAATAGAATATAAAAATATTGAGATTTTTGAAGAATTAGAAACTATTATTACAAAAAATATAGATTATGGAAAAAGTAAGAGTGTCTATAATATTAAGTTATTAAGTAAAGTTATAATAGCATGTATAGTATTTACAACTGTTTTATTTAATCTTTTTCCTAAATTTTCAGTATGGGCACAAGATATACCAGTACTAGGGAATGTAGCGTATTTTTTTACTATTAATAAAAGTAATATTGAAGAGGAAAGTGAAGAGGTAGATATTTTATTTAGAGAATAAAAAGAAATTTATTGAGATATCAATAAAATAATTGAATTTTCATTTATTTCAATATATTTAAATAGACAATTTTTATTCATTTGTTATAATAATAGGTAGATATAATATAAAAATAGTATAAATACTATTACAATTATATTTATTAAATAGACAGAATATAAATACTATATTAAATATTTAATATAGGTAGTTATCTAGGAGGACAACAGATGAGAAACGTATTTAACTTTAATACCAAATGGGCATTCTCTAAAGAAGCTGAATGCGTACCAAGTATTATGCCTGAAAAATGGTATTGGGTAACATTACCGCATACTTGGAACGATATAGATGGTCAAGATGGTGGAAATGACCTTTATAGAGGAACAGCTTATTATGCAAAGGAATTAGAAAAAATAGATTTACCAGAAGCTGACCAATATTACTTAGAATTTTTAGGAGCTAACTCTTCAGCAACTGTATACGTTAACGGTAAAAAATTGGCACATCATGATGGTGGTTACTCTACGTGGAGAGTTAATATTACAGATGTATTAGAAGAGAAAAACTTATTTGTAGTTGAAGTAAATAATGCTGAAAATAAAACAGTATATCCACAGCATGCTGACTTTACTTTTTATGGTGGATTATATCGTGATGTTAATATTATAGCAGTAAATAATTCTCACTTTGATTTAGATTACTATGGAGGTCCAGGGATAAAGGTAACTCCAGAAATCATAGGATCTGATGCAAAGATAGAAGTAGAAGTATACTTAACAAATGCTAAAGAAGAACAAAATCTTAAATTTACTGTAAAAGAACAAGATGGAACTATAATAGAAGAAAAAGTTGTTTCAGCAAAAGAAGCAAAGGTTTACTTTGATATAAAGGATGTCCATTTATGGCATGGTAGAAAGGATCCATACCTTTACACTGCAGAGGTTGTATTAGTTGAAGGTGAAGAAATTCTTGATAATGTAAGCACTAGATTTGGATGTCGTACTTTTGAAATTCATCCTGATAACGGATTCATATTAAATGGAGAAGAATATCCATTAAGAGGTGTTTCTAGACACCAAGATAGATGGGGAATTGGTAATGCGTTACTTAAAGAACATCATGAGGAAGACATGGACTTAATTGAAGAAATGGGTGCAACAACCATACGTTTAGCTCATTATCAACATGATCAATATTTCTATGATTTATGTGATGAAAGAGGTATGGTAATATGGGCTGAAATTCCTTATATATCTTCACATATGCCAACAGGTCGTGAAAATACAATTGAACAAATGAAGGAATTAATTGTTCAAAATTACAATCATCCATCAATTGTTGTTTGGGGATTATCAAATGAAATTACAATGCATGGTCCATCAGATGAAGATTTAAGAGAAAACCATGTTATTTTAAATGATTTAGCTCATGAAATGGATAAAACAAGACTTACAACTATGGCTTGTGTATCTATGTGTAGTATGGATGATCCATATATACAAATTCCAGATACAGTATCATATAATCATTATTTTGGATGGTACGGTGGAGATACTTCTCAAAATGGGCCATGGTTTGATGAATTCCATAAAAAATATCCAAATATTCCAATTGGATGTAGTGAATATGGTTGTGAAGCCTTAAATTGGCATACATCTAATCCAGAGCAAGGAGATTACACAGAAGAATATCAAGCATATTATCATGAAGAGTTAATTAAGCAATTATTTACAAGAAAATACTTATGGGCAACTCATGTATGGAATATGTTTGATTTTGGAGCTGATTCACGTAATGAAGGTGGAGAAAATGGCCAAAATCATAAAGGTTTAATGACATTTGATAGAAAGTATAAAAAGGATTCATTCTATGCTTATAAAGCATGGTTATCAGATGAACCATTTGTACATATTTGTGGTAAAAGATATGTTGATAGAGTAGAAGAAACTACAAAGGTTACTGTTTACTCAAATCAACCAGAAGTTGAATTATTTGCAAATGGTGTAAGCTTAGGAAAACAATCTTCTCCGGAGCATTTCTTCTATTTTGAAGTACCAAACAATGGAGAAACTAATTTGGTAGCTATAGCTGGAGAATGTAAAGACGAAAGCTTTATTCGTAAGGTAGAAGTATTTAATGAAGAGTATCGTCTAAAGGAAAAAGGAGCAATCTTAAACTGGTTTGATGTTACTACACCAGAGGGACACTTCTCTCTTCTTGATAAAATATCAGATATTATTGCATCAGAAGAAGCCGGAAAAGTATTGAATAACTTCTTAGCTCCTGCAATATCAAATATGATGGGTGGAGGAGAAGGAAAAAATTCAAATATAGATGCTATGATGGGGATGCTTGGAAGCTTTACTCTTCTTAGACTTACAAGTCTTTTAGGTGCAGGTAGTGTAACTGTTACAAAAGAACAATTACTTGACCTAAACGAAGATTTAAATAAAATAAAAAAATAATATATAATCATAGATTGTAATAAAAAGATATCTTTATACTTTTAATTAATAGAGATATCTTTTTACTTTAATTCTGTTGTAGATAAACCATTATATTTTTAAAAATTCAATACTAAATAAGAGAATGTTTTGTTTCTGGATAGAGGTTTCTAAAGTTAATCAGAAGTATTCTATGGAGCTTTAGATACAAGATTATAATTTTTAATACAAATTAATATGGTATATAAAAAAAGGAGTATTTTAATAGTACTCCTTTTAAATATATAAAAATATATTAATAAAATTTATATGTATAAGGAAAACTATAATAAGTAAATTTTTAATAGATAAAAAAATATTTTAAATTTTTAAAAGAATAAGTATATTAGCTGAAAGGATTAAGAACAATACTATTGAAATGAAAAAATTAATATGCTAGTATACTAGTATAACCAATTATATTGATAATTCTAACAATAATAGCATAAGTAAAAATAAATTTTAACATAAAGAAGGTAGAAATATGAGTACAATTTTAGATAACTTCAACAAAAAGAAAAATTTCCTTATATGCATAGATTCAGATGGATGTGCAATAGACACAATGGATATAAAACATATTAAATGTTTTGGACCATGTATGGTAGAAATGTGGAATCTTGAACAATGGCAAGATGAAATTTTAAAAAGCTGGAATGATGTTAATTTATATACATTAACTAGAGGAATTAACAGATTTAAAGGTCTAGCAGTTGCTTTAACTGAAATAAATGAAAAATATACTAAAATTGAAGGCTTAGATGAATACTTAAAGTGGACTAATGAAACTAAAGAACTTTCAAATGAATCTTTAGAAGCTCAAATAGCTAAAATTGATAATGAGTGTTTAAATAAAGCTTTAGAATGGTCAAGAAATGTTAATAAATCAATTGATTTATTAAGTGAAGATGATAAAAAACCATTTGAAGGAGTAAAAGAAGGAATAATAGCTGCTAGTGAAATGGCTGATATAGCTATAGTATCTTCTGCAAATGAAAAAGCTGTTTTAGATGAATGGAGTCAACACGGTTTATTAGAGCATGTTGATATAGTATTAACTCAAAATGTTGGATCAAAAGCATACTGCATAGCTGAACTTCTTAAAAAAGGATATGACAGAGACAACGTTCTAATGGTTGGAGATGCAGTTGGTGATTTAGATGCTGCAAAGGTAAATAAAGTACTATATTATCCGATAATGGTTAGAAAAGAAAAGGATTCTTGGTCTAGGTTTACTAAAGAAGTGATAGGTAAATTTACTACTAATTCATATGCAGGAGAATTCGAAGAAAAAGTTATATCTGAATTCAAAGAAAATTTAACAAAATAATTAAGTGAATAGGAGTAGGAGTAAGTTGAAAAATTTTGATTTAAAAACTAAAAAAGTATTAGGTTTTGGTGAAATAATGTTAAGACTTACTCCTCCAAATAATCAAAAGATTGTACAAGCAAATTCTTTTGATGCGGTATATTCTGGAGGAGAAGCAAATGTAATAGCAAGTTTAGCTATTCTTGGACATGATACAAAATTCATTACTAAGCTTCCTGATAATTATTTAGGACAAAAAGTACTAAGTAAGTTTAGAGGTTATAATGTAGATATAAACGATATCATAATGGGAGAAGGCAGATTAGGGATATATTATTCAGAAATTGGTCATGGACTAAGAAGTACTGAAGTTATATATGATAGAAAGTATTCAGCTATTTCTATGGCAGAAAAAGAAGAATTTAATATTGCTAAGATGTTAGATAATGTAGGATTAGTACATTTATCAGGTATTACACCAGCTTTAAGTAATAATCTAAAAGAAGTTATTATTGAGATGGTAAAGGAATGCAAGAAAAGAGGAATATTAGTTTCTTACGATTCTAATTATAGATCAAAGCTTTGGTCTATAGAAGAAGCAAGGGAAGTATTAGAAGAAGTTTTACCATATGTAGACTTTGCTTTCTTAGGTCACTTAGATATGACTAATATACTTAAGTTTAATGATATGGATTTAGAATTCGAAGATAAGTTAGAGGAGCTTTACAGAGAATTATTTAAAAAATATCCAAACTTAAAATATGCAGCATGTACTAAGAGAACTGTAAATTCAATTAATAATAATAGTTTACAGGGTTACTTATATGATGGCGATAAGCTATTTAAGTCTAATGAATACACATTTGATATTTTAGATAGAGTTGGTGGGGGAGATGCTTTTACAGCAGGTATACTTCATGGAATTCTAAATGAAATGGAGAATGAAAGAATTATAGAATTTGGAGTTTGTGCTAGTGCATTAAAGCATTCAGTAATAGGAGATATAAATATTATTGATGAAAATACTATAAATTCATTAATTGAAAATGGGTTATGTAATGTAAAAAGATAAAAAATTAATATAAATTTAAAAATAAAAAGGTGAGTTTAAGGAGGATTTTATGTTATATCCAATAGTAACAGAAACTAGAAGTATACTTGATTTAAGTGGAGTATGGAATTTTAAATTAGATAAAGGTAATGGATTTAAAGATGAGTGGTTTAAAGGAATTTTAAATGATACTATTCAAATGGCAGTTCCATCATCTTATAATGATTTAGTAGAAAGTGAAGAAGTAAGAGATCATATAGGTTGGGTATGGTATCAAAGAAGTTTTATTGTTCCTAAAACTATGATGAGTGAAAGAATAGTTTTAAGATTTGGGTCAGCTACTCATGAAGCTAATGTTTACATTAATGGTAAATTGTTAATGACTCATAAAGGTGGATTTACTCCTTTTGAAGCTGAAATTAATGAACTATTAGTAGCAGGAGAAAATATATTAACTGTTGCTGTAAATAATATAATAGATGAGACTACTCTACCAGTAGGAATGGTAAAGGAAGTTGAAGTAAATGGGGAAAAAGTAGTTAAAAACTATGTTAACTTTGATTTCTTCAATTATGCAGGAATACATAGACCAGTTAAAATTTATACTACTCCAAGGGATTATGTAAAAGATGTAGTGATAGTTACTGATTTTAAAGGAACAGATGGGTATGTTAATTATGAAGTTAATACTGTTGGAGAAGGAGAAGTTAAGGTATCTGTAATAGATGAAGAAAATAAAGTTATAGCTACAAGTGTAGGAGCTAAAGGAACGATAGATATAAAAAATGTTCATTTATGGGAACCTATGAATGCATATCTTTATAAATTAAAGATTGATTTAGCTAATGGAGAAGAAATAATAGATACATATTATGAAGAATTTGGAGTAAGAACTGTTGAAGTTAAGGATGGAAAATTCTTAATTAATAATAAACCATTCTATTTTAAAGGATTTGGTAAACATGAGGACTCATATATTAATGGTAGAGGAATGAATGAAGCTGTTAATGTTAAAGATTTTAACTTAATGAAATGGATTGGAGCAAATTCATTTAGAACATCTCACTATCCATACTCAGAAGAAATCATGAGATTAGCTGATAGAGAAGGTATAGTTGTTATAGATGAAACACCAGCAGTTGGATTACATTTAAATTTTATGGCTACAGGAGCTATATTTGGGGGTGGAGTTAAGAGAGACACTTGGAAAGAAATAGGAACTAGGGAAGCTCACGAATTGATTTTAAGAGAATTAATCGAAAGAGATAAAAACCACCCATGTGTTGTTATGTGGTCTGTAGCTAATGAGCCAGATTCAGATTCAGTTGGTGCAAAAGAATATTTTGAACCTTTAATAAAGCTTACAAAGGAATTAGATCCTCAAAAGAGACCAGCAACTGTAGTAACTTATTTAATGTCAACTCCAGATAAGTGTCAAGTTGGAGATATAGTAGATGTATTATGTTTAAATAGATATTATGGATGGTATGTTGCAGGTGGAGATTTAGAAGAAGCTAAGAGATTGCTAGAAGCAGAGTTAAAAGGATGGGAAGAAAGATGTCCTAATACACCTATAATGTTTACTGAGTATGGTGCAGATACAGTAGCAGGAATGCATGATACAGTACCAGTTATGTTTACTGAGGAATATCAAGTAGAATATTATAAAGCTAATCATGAAGTAGTGGATAAGTTTAAAAATTTCGTTGGAGAGCAAACTTGGAATTTTGCTGATTTTGCTACTAGTCAAGGAATAATAAGAGTTCAAGGTAATAAGAAAGGTGTATTTACTAGAGAGAGAAAGCCAAAGATGATAGCTCATGAATTACGTAAGAGATGGACTAATATTCCTAACTTTGGATATAAAAAATAAATATAAAATATATAGTGGAGTTGTGTGCTAAAATATAGTATACAACTTCTTTCTTATATTAAAAAAGGTATAATATATAGTTGAATTTTTATAGATATAAATAGTATGTATTTGATTTGTATGCTATAATTTAAGATATACTAGTATACTAAAGGGAAAATATAAGTTAGTGCAAGGAGGGGGAAGGATACTTGATTCTTTATGAAAAATTAGATAGAGAAACAGCTAAAGAATACGTATATAGAATTTTAAAAGATAATATAATGTGCTTACAACTAAAACCAGGTGAGCTAATAAGTGAATCAGAACTAGCTAAGAAGTTAAATATATCAAGAACTCCAATAAGGGAGGTGTTGATTAAACTTAAAAGCGAAAAATTAATAGAAGTAAAACCACAGTCAGGGACTTATGTGTCTTTAATAGATTGGAAAATAATACAAGAAGCTGTGTTTATGAGATATATTTTAGAAAAAGAAGCTTTAAAAGAAGCTTGTGAAAATTTCTCAGAAGATATTTTGATAGAAATGGAAAAATGTTTATTTGCACAACAATTAGCAACAAGAAAGCAAAATAATTTATTAGAGTTTCATAATTTGGACAAGGAGTTTCATAGATTACTTTTTAAAGGGATAGAAAAGGAAAATGTTTGGGAAGCTATATGTAATATTAGTACTCATTATAACAGAATGAGATTGCTAGCAGAAATGAAACTAAGTAAAGATTTTATAGTAGAACAACATTTCGGATATTTAGATATAATTAAAAATAAAAAAATGGACAAGATTGAAAATGTAGTTGCCGGTCATATAGCAACTCCAGTAAAGCAATGGGAAGCCTTAATAAAAAATAATAAGGATATTGCTAAAAATATAATAAATATATAAGGGAAAGAATCATCTAACTATTATTAATTTTAAATAATGAATTAATAATATTAGGTGATTTTTTTAAAATTAAAAAATTATATGATAAAAATTAAGAAAATAACAAATAATAAGAAAATAAAAGTAAACAAGTATTATTTTTATTGTATATTTGTACAAAAAAAGTCAATGTTATTATTTACATTGATAAAAAAACTATTGTAATTTATATATTAATATGCTAGTATACAAGTATAGTAGCTTCAAGGAGGAACGAGAATGAAATTACCATTCAATATTGATTTAAAAGATAAAGTTTGTGTTGTAACAGGCGGAACAGGAATACTTTGCGGAGCAATGGCAGATGCACTTGCAGAATGCGGAGCAAAAGTTGCAATATTAGCATTAGGTCAAGAAGCTTGTGAAAATAAAGCTAAAGAAATAAACGATAAAGGCGGAAAAGCTATCGGTATCGAGGCTAACGTTTTAGATAAAGAAAGCTTAAAGAAAGCACACGAGATAATATTAAAAGAATTTGGAACAGTTGATATATTAATAAATGGTGCTGGTGGTAACCACCCAAAAGGAACAACAACTAAGGAATACTTAGAAGTTGAAGATTTAGAGAATGAAGATTTAGTAACATTCTTCGATTTAGATCCAAAGGGGATTGAATTTGTGTTCAACCTAAATTTCTTAGGAACATTACTTCCATCACAAGAATTTAGTAAGGATATGATTAACAAAGAAGGCGCAACAATAATTAACATTTCATCAATGAACGCTTTCACACCACTTACTAAAATACCTGCATACTCAGGGGCTAAAGCTGCAGTAAGTAACTTTACTCAATGGTTAGCAGTACATATGAGCAAAGTTGGTATAAGAGTTAATGCAATAGCACCAGGATTCTTCGTAACTGCTCAAAATGAAAAATTATTATTTAACGAAGATGGAACACCAACAGCTAGAAGTGAAAAGATACTTAACAGTACACCAATGAAAAGATTTGGTGAAGCTGAAGAATTAATAGGAACATTATTATACTTAGTATCTGAAGATGCATCAGGATTTGTTAATGGAGTTGTTATTCCAGTTGATGGAGCATTCTCAGCTTATTCAGGTGTATAGGAGGAAGTTATAATGATATTAGAGCAATTAAAAGCTAATGGAGTTGTAGCTGTAATTAGAGGTAAGAGCCACGATGAAGCAAGAGGATATATGGAAGCTTGCTTAAGAGGTGGAGTTAAGGCGCTAGAACTTACTTACACAGTTCCAGATGTATGTACACTTATAAAAGAATATAGCAATCATCCTGAAGCATTAATAGGAGTTGGAAGTGTTTTAAATGCTAAGATGGCTGCTGATGCTATTGAAGCAGGTGCAAAATATGTTGTAAGTCCAGGATATAGTGAAGAAGTAAACAAAGTATGTAAAGAAATGAATACTTTATACTTACCAGGATGTATGACTGTTACAGAAATAATGAGAGCAATGGATGCTGGAAATAAAATGATTAAATTATTCCCAGGAGATTTATTTGGAGCTAAATATGTAAAAGCTATAAAAGCACCAATTCCACATGTAGAAATAATGCCAACAGGTGGAGTTACTGTTGAAAATATGGAACAGTGGTTTGCTAATGGAGTTTCATGTGTTGGAGCAGGAAGTTCATTAATAAAAGGTTCTTTAGAAGATATAGAAAACACAGCAAAAGAGTTCATGAAAAAATTTAAAGAAATAAAATCTTAAATTTTGATAAAAATAATGTATAGATAATTTTTATAATCTATTAAAAAACAGAGGAGGAATATATCATGGAAATGACGTTCAGATGGTATGGAAAAGATGATCCTGTTAAAATAGAATACATCAAGCAAATACCAGGAATGAAAGGCATAGTTACAGCTATATATGATATTCCAGTTGGAGAAGTTTGGCCACTAGAAAGAATTCTAGAGCTAAAGAAAGAAATTGAAAGTCATGGATTAAAACTTTCTGTAATTGAAAGTGTACCAGTACATGAAGATATCAAACTTGGTTTACCAACAAGAGATAGATATATAGATAACTATATACAAACAATAAGAAATTTAGCGGAGGCTGGAATAGATACAATCTGTTACAACTTCATGCCAGTATTTGACTGGACTAGATCTGACTTAAATTATGAGTTAGAAGATGGATCAACTTGCTTAATCTATGATGAAGCTCAAGTTGCTAAAATGGATCCAGCTTTAGGTGAACTAGAATTACCAGGATGGGATACATCTTATGGTGAAGGTGGACTTAAAGCATTATTAGAACAATATAAAGATATAGATGAAGAAGCTTTATGGAACAACTTAAACTACTTCATTCAAAGAATAATGAAAGTTGCTGATGAAGTAAGAATGAAAATGGCAATACATCCGGATGATCCACCATGGGGTATATTTGGATTACCAAGAATCATAACTAACTTTGACAACTTAAAGAGATTTATAGATTTATACGATAGTCCATATCATGGAATAACATTATGTACTGGTTCTTTAGGATGTACTAGAGCTAACGATATGGTTGAAATGGTTAATTATTTCGGTAAAGAAAGAAATAGAATCCATTTTGCACATCTTAGAAATGTAGAAATAACTGGAGATAGTAGCTTTAATGAAGTAGCTCACTTATCATCAGCTGGATCACTAGACTTCTATGATATCGTAAAAGCATATTGTGATTATGATTTCCAAGGACCATACAGACCAGACCACGGAAGAATGATCTGGGGAGAAACTGGTAGACCAGGATATGGTTTATATGATAGAGCATTAGGTGCTGTTTATATCAATGGTTTAATTGAAGCTATTCAAAAAGATAAGAAGAATAATAACAATTAATTTTAAGGGGATAAAAAGATGAAGGACTTTATGGATAAAGATTTCCTACTTGATAATGAAGTAGCAAAAGTTTTATACCATAATTATGCTTCAAAGGTGCCAGTGTATGATTATCACTGTCACCTAGTTCCTATGGAAATAGCCACAGATAAGGAGTTTAAAAACATAACTGAAATGTGGCTATACCATGACCACTATAAGTGGAGAGCTATGAGAAGCTTTGGTATAGATGAAGAATATATTACAGGAAAAGCAAGTGACTATGATAAATTCTATCACTTTGCAAAGATGATGCCTTACCTGATTGGTAACCCAATATATCATTGGTCTCATTTAGAATTAAGGAGATTTTTTGGAGTTGAAGAGCTTTTAAGTGCTGAAACTGCAGAGCTTATTTGGGAAAAATGTAATAAGGCAATAAAAGAAAATAATTTAACAGCTAAAAAGCTAATTGAAATGGCTAACGTTGTTTATATAGGTACAACTGATGATCCAGCAGATGATTTAAAATACCATAAGCTAATAAAGGAAGATAAGGATTTTAACTGTTCAGTAAATCCATCATTTAGACCTGAAAGAGCAATGAAAATTCAAAATGCAGGATTTGTAGAATATATAAAAATCTTAGAAAATGTTAGTGGTAAAGAAATAAAATCATTTGATGACTTAAAGAATGTATTAGAAAGCAGACTAGACTACTTCTATGAAAATGGTTGTATGATTACAGACCATAGCTTAGAAAGAGTTGTTTTTTATGACTTTGTTAGTGAAGAAATTAACGAAATATTTATTAAAGCATTGAATGGTGAAAATATAACTAATGAAGAAGCTTCAAAATACTCTGTAGCATTACTAATTGAACTAGGCAAAATGTATTCTGAAAGAAATATGGTAATGCAATTACATATAGGAGCTTTAAGAAACAATAATACTAGAATGTTTAAGAGAGTTGGTGCTGATGCTGGATTCGATAGTATTGATGATGGCGAAATAGCATACTCATTATCAAGAATTTTAGATGCATTAGATGTTGAAGATAAGCTACCAAAAACTATTTTATACTGCTTAAATCCAAAAGATAATGAAGTATTAGGTACTATGATTGGTAACTTCCAAACTGGAGGAATAGCAGGTAAAATTCAATTTGGATCAGGTTGGTGGTTTAACGATCAAAAAGATGGTATGGAAAGACAAATGATGGCGTTATCACAATTAGGACTTATAAGTCAATTTGTTGGTATGGTAACTGATTCAAGAAGCTTTTTATCATATACAAGACATGAATATTTTAGAAGAATATTATGTAATTACTTAGGTGGATTAGTTGAAAGTGGCCAATATCCATTTAATGAAAAGATATTAGGTGAAATAGTAGAAAATATTTGTTACGGTAACTGTACAAGATATTTTGCCAGATAACTTTTATACCACTAAAATTATATATTGAATAACTCTATATATGGTTTTATTGGTATTAATTAATGGTAGTATAATTAAAAATGTAGGTTTATAATAGTTTTTGTTAAGAAGATAACTAAGTTTTTATAAAAATTAATTAGACAAGCATTAATTCTATATAAAGTATTTTATTCCATATAGATATTAATATTTTTTAATTAATACTAAAAGAGTATTTAAATATTTAAATATGGGTACCATAAATATAAAGTCATTTATAAAAAATATTTTTGAATATATGGATATTATTATATACTTAATGTAAATGTATACATACGAGAGTATTATCCAAAAAAGCGAAAAAAATTAAAGGAGATAATTATTATGTTACTTGACTTAATTAGTAAAAAAGAAAAACAAGTAAAATCATTTAATACTGGCGATAAAGTTGGTTATGCACTTGGAGATTTTGGGTGTGCAACATTCTTCGCATTTGTAAGTAGTTACCTAATGGTATTCTATACAGACGTTTTAGGAATTAGTGCAGCTGCAGTTGGGACATTATTCTTAGTAGCTAGATTCTGGGATGCTGCCAATGATCCAATAATGGGAGTTTTAGTAGATAAAGTAGGAACTGGTAGATACGGTAAATTTAGACCTTACGTTGTAAGATTTGGATTACCTATGATTCTTGTTGGTATATTAGCATTTACAGCTATACCAGGATTACCTAAATCTATGAAGTTACCTTATGCTTATGTTACATATATTTTATTTGGTATGTTATATACAGCAGTTAATATTCCTTATGGTTCATTAGCATCAGTTATGAGTAATGATCCAAACGAAAGAACAGCTTTATCTACATTTAGAAATGCTGGTTCATTAGCTGGAAATATCATAGTAATGTTTTTAGTTCCTAAAATAATATTCAATGCACAAGGAGAAGTTACTGCAGAAGGTTTTTTAACTTGCGCTATAATATTGGGTATTTTATCTACAGTTTCATTTGTTTTTACTTTTAGATTAACTAGAGAAAGAATAGTACATAGAGTAAACGAAGATAA
The DNA here is from genome assembly GCA_017435645.1 of Clostridium sp. Lineage (GTDB taxonomy): Bacteria > Bacillota > Clostridia > Clostridiales > Clostridiaceae > Clostridium. The sequence continues at coordinate 48,737 of JAFSER010000042.1, forward strand.
GAAGAGCATTGCTCAAACACTTGGGTTATTATTGAAGAATAGAGCATTCATAGGAATAGCTTTAGCTTCATTTGCAATGATGGCTGGAAACCTTACATTAAGCGCTTTAAATGTTTATTTATTTAAAGATTATTTTAAAGCACCAGGACTTACTGCTCTAGGTGGGATGATTGGTATATTAGCATCTTTTGTAGCAATTCCAGCTGCAATTCCTGTAGCTAAAAAATTAGGTAAAAAAGAAGCAGCAGCATTTGGATCTTTATTTGCAGGAGCTATATATATAATAATGTTCTTTATTCCTAATTTATCACCTATGACATTTATTGTATTATCTTTTATAGCTGGATTAGGATTAGGATTAACCAATGCATTAATTTGGGCTTTAGTTTCAGATACAATTGATTATCAAGAATACACTACTGGAGCTAGAAATGAAGGAATAGTTTATTCTTCATATTCATTAGCTAGAAAGTTATCTCAAGTTGTATCAGGTGGTATTGGTGGTTTTGCCTTATCATTCTTAGGATATCAATCAGGAGTTACTCAACAAACAGAAGCTGTTGGTAAGGGAATAAAGAACTTAGCTACAGGTTTTGCTGGGGTTGGATTAATATTAACAGGATTAATATTAATGTTTGTATTTAATCTTTCTAAGAAGAAATTAGCTCAAATGAATGAAGAATTAGAAAATAGAAGAAATGCAGCTTAATATATAATATAAATTTAATTAATAATAATAGATATTAGCATTTTATATGTAGAATGCTAATATCTCAATAAATAAAGATTTACAAGTGTATCGCAAATTTTTACTTATTAGAATATATAATAAAAGACAGAATAAAAGGAGGCAACTTAGATGGCAGATTTAAGAGTAAAACCGTATAACTTAGATGATGAAGGGGTAAAATGGGTTGAAGATACAATTGCAAATATGACAATTGAAGAAAAAATAGGTCAATTATTTGTAAATATGGGAGCAAGCCGTGAAGAAGCATATTTAAAGAGTATTTTGGATAACTATCATATTGGTGCTGTTCGTTATAATCCAGGAAAAGCTGAAGAAGTATATGATCAAAATAAAATATTACAAGAAAACTCTAAAATTCCACTGTTAATAGCTGCAAATACAGAAATGGGTGGAAATGGAGCTTGTACAGATGGTACATATGTAGGTATGGAAGTTAAAATTGCAGCAACTCAAGACCCACATTATGCTTATGAATTAGGTAGAATATCAGGAGTTGAAGCGGCAGCTATAGGATGTAACTGGAGTTTTGCTCCAATAGTTGATATCAACAGAAACTGGAGAAATCCTATAATATCTACAAGAACTTGGTCAGCTGATGTAGACCAAACTTTAGAATTATCTTTAGAATACATGAAGGGAATAATGGAATCAGGAATTCTTCCAGCTGCTAAGCACTTCCCTGGAGATGGTATAGACGAAAGAGATCAACACTTATCTTTCGCTCCAAATACATTATCAGTAGAAGAATGGGATGCTACATTTGGTAAAGTATACTCAGGATTAATAGAAGCAGGTCTTCCATCAATAATGGCTGGACACATTGCTTTACCTGAATATGTATCACACTTTAATCCAAATGCTACAATTCAAGAAAGAAACATGCCAGCAACTTTAAGTAAATATGTATTAACAGATCTTTTAAAAGGTCAAATGGGTTTCAATGGATTAGTTGTTACTGATGCATCTCACATGGTTGCTATGACTTCAGCAATGGCTCGTAAGGATATGGTACCAGCTGCTATAGCTGCAGGTAGTGATTTATTCTTATTCTTCAATGATCCAGATGAAGATTTCCAATGGATGATGGAAGGATATAAAAATGGAGTTATTACTGAAGAAAGACTTAATGATGCATTAACTAGAATATTAGGTTTAAAAGCTTCTTTAGGATTACACAAAAAAGCAAAAAATGAAATATTACAAAATAAAGAAGAAGCTATGGCTAAAATTGGCTTAGAAGAAAATAAGAAGGTTGCATTAGAAGTATCTGATAAGGCTATAACTTTAGTTAAGAATACACAAGATATCTTACCAATATCACCAGAAAAAACTAAGAAGGTTTTATTAGTTAAAGCTAAAGGATTCGAGGGTGGATTCGGTAAATTTATAGCTCTTATGCAAGGAGAGAAAAAAGGCTTCATAGATATAATGAAAGACCTATTAGAAGCTGAAGGATTTGAAGTAGAAATCTACGAATCACCAATAGATAAAGCTATGAAGTTGCCAAAAGAAGAATTAGCGGGTGCTTTAGGTAATATTTATGCTGGCAAGAGACCAATAGCTGAATTAAAATCAAAATATGATTTAATAATTAATTTAGCTGATGTAGGAGCTAGTGTTGATCAACGTCTTCAATGGCCACCAAGCAAAGGTACTCCAGATATTCCATTCTATGTAAATGAAATACCTACTATCTTTGTTTCATTACAATGTCCATTCCACTTAGCTGATGTACCTCAAGTTAAGACTTACATTAATGCTTATGATAATAAAGAAGAGACTCTTAAAGCATTAGTTGATAAGTTAATGGGTAGATCAGAATTCAAGGGTGTTAGCCCAGTTGATGCATTCTGTGGATTAGAAGATACTAGATATTAATTTTAAATTTAAAGATAATCTACTATTTAAATAAATATAAAGTCTATAAGATATTAATTTAATGTCTTATAGACTTTTTTATTGTATATCTAAGTATTAAATTAAAATAAATACAAGTAGTTAAATTATATTAAAAAGTGATAATTGAAAAATATAGAATTTAATTGACATAAAAAATTGTTAAATCTAAAATATAATAAAGAATATTTGTTCGAGATTAAATGAATTTAAATTTGATAATAATATAATTAAAAATATGGGAAATAATTTTTAAAAAATAGATTGTAGTATTATATATTTATTAAACTTAAGTTAGTGTTAAGAAACGAGGTGCATATATGAAAGATAAAATAATAATAAAAGGTGCAAAAGTACATAATTTAAAAAATGTTTCATTAGAGATACCTAGAGATAAATTAGTAGTGTTTACTGGATTGTCAGGTTCAGGAAAGTCATCATTAGCATTTGATACTTTATATGCAGAAGGTCAAAGAAGATATGTAGAATCACTTTCTTCTTATGCAAGACAATTTTTAGGACAGATGAATAAGCCTGATGTTGAATATATAGAAGGATTATCACCAGCTATATCTATAGATCAAAAAACAACTAGTAAGAATCCACGATCAACTGTTGGAACTATTACAGAAATATATGATTACTTAAGATTATTATATGCAAGAATAGGAAAGCCATATTGTCCTAAATGTAAGATAGCAATAGAGCAACAAAGTGTTGATCAAATTGTGGATAGTGTAATGTCTCTTGGGGATAGAACTAAAATTCAAGTTTTAGCTCCTATAATTAGGGGTAAAAAGGGACTTCATGAGAAGGTCATAGACAATATAAAAAGAAGTGGTTTTGTTAGAGCCAGAATTGATGGAACTATATATGAGCTAACTGAAGAAGAGGTTAAATTAGAAAAAAACATTAAGCATAATATTGAAGCAGTGGTAGATAGGATTGTAGTTAAAGAAGGAATAGAAGGAAGATTAGCAGATTCTATTGAAACAGCTTTAAAATTAGCTGAAGGGTTAGTTTTAATTAATATTATAGGCGGAGAAGATATATTATATAGTGAAAAGTTTGCTTGTCCAGAATGTGGACTAAGTATAGAAGAATTAGCACCAAGGTTATTTTCTTTTAACTCACCTTTTGGAAAATGTGATTATTGTGATGGTTTAGGAACATTAATGGAAATAGATGAGAATCTAGTTATACCAAATAAAGATTTAAGTATATTAGAGGGAGCTATTGCTACTTGGGGAGAAGGGCGATTAAAGGAAGATTCATGGACATATGCTATTTTAAAGGCAATAAGTGAGGAATATAATCTTGACCTATCAAAGCCAATAAAAGATTTAACAAGAAAAGAATTAGATCTAATATTATATGGAACTGAAGGCAAGAAGATGAAGGTTACATATACTAAAGATGGAGTGAGAACTCAGTATAATTATGCATATGATGGTGAAATTAATTCGTTAAAAAGAAGATATAGAGATACTAACTCTGATATTATTAAAAGTGATATTGAACAGTATATGAGTGATAACCATTGTCCTAAGTGTAAAGGAGCAAGATTAAGAAAAGAAGCTTTAGCAGTGTTAGTTGGAGATAAAAATATTAATGAATTTACTAAAATGTCTTTAAAGGAAGAACTGGATTACATAAATGATTTAAATCTTTCAGAAAAGGATAAAATAATTAGTGAACAAATAATAAATGAAGTGAAAAATAGATTAACATTTTTATTAAATGTAGGATTAGATTATTTAGATTTAGCTAGAAGCTCAGGAACCTTATCAGGAGGGGAAGCTCAAAGAATAAGACTTGCAACTCAAATAGGCTCTGCTCTTATGGGAGTATTATATATTCTAGATGAACCAAGTATAGGACTACACCAAAGAGATAATGATAGATTAATTTCTACATTAAAACATTTAAGAGATGTAGGAAATACTGTAATAGTAGTTGAGCATGATGAAGATACTATGAAGGAAGCAGATTATATAGTAGATATTGGACCTAGAGCTGGAGAACATGGTGGAGAAATAGTTGTAGCAGGTACAGTAGATGACATTAAGAATTGCAAGAATTCAATAACTGGACAATATTTAACAGGAGAAAAGAAAATAGAAGTTCCTGAAAAAAGACGAAAAGGTAATGGTAACTTTATAACAGTTAAAGGTTCAAAAGAAAATAACTTAAAGAATATTAATGTTAAATTTCCATTAGGAACATTTACTATGATTACAGGTGTTTCAGGTTCAGGAAAAAGTACTTTAATTAATGAAATTTTATATAAGGGATTAAATAGAATAGTTAATAAAAGTAAGAACCCAGTAGGTAAGCATAAGGAAATACTGGGAGCCGAAAACATAGATAAAATTATAGATATAGATCAAAGTCCTATAGGAAGAACTCCAAGATCAAATCCTGCTACTTATACAGGAGTATTTGATATAATAAGAGAACTATTTGCAAGTACTCCAGAAGCCAAGATGAGAGGATATAAAGCAGGTAGATTTAGCTTTAACATTAAAGGTGGAAGATGTGAAGCATGTAGTGGTGATGGAATAATTAAAATAGAAATGCAGTTTTTATCTGACGTTTATGTACCTTGTGAAGTTTGTAAGGGCAAGAGATACAGTAGAGAAACATTAGAAGTTAAATATAAAGGAAAATCTATTTCAGATATTTTAGATATGACAGTGGAAGAAGCACTTAAATTTTTTGAAAACTTACCAAGAATAAAGAATAAAATTCAAACTTTATATGATGTTGGGCTTGGATATATAAGATTAGGTCAACCATCTACACAATTGTCAGGAGGAGAAGCACAGAGAATAAAGCTTGCATATGAGCTTTCTAAAAGAAGCACAGGTAAAACTTTATATATATTAGATGAGCCAACTACAGGGTTACATATAGATGATGTAAGTAGACTTATTGAAATACTTCAAAGGTTAGTTGATGCAGGTAATACAGTAGTTGTAATAGAACATAATTTAGATATGATAAAATGTGCAGACTATATTATAGACTTAGGCCCAGAAGGTGGAGATAAAGGTGGAAGTATAGTAGCAATAGGAACTCCAGAAGAAATAATAAAAGTAGAGGAATCATATACAGGAAAATATCTTAAGAAGATGTTAAGATAGTGTCAGAATACTTGTCATTTTTATATATTAGAATTAATATATAATGGTAATATAATACTAATTTGAGGTGAAGCTATGGGGTTTTCAAGATTAGGAACCATTATTTTTGGAGTAGCTTTTATAATAGTGCTATACTTTATAATTTACTATGCTTTAAAAATAATGTACAAGGATGTAAAAAGTGGAGGGAAGAGAGGACAATCTTCTGTGAAAAAAAACTACGGGATAGAGGTATTAAATGCAGGAGAAAATTTTAATTTAGAAGAGGGTTCAATTTTATTATTAAATGGATTAATGACCATTGGAAGAAAAGAAGGGAATACTATAAAATTAACAGATCAATATGCATCTGGAAATCATGCGAAAATAGTAGCTAAAAATAACGAAATTATTATAGAAGATTTAAATAGTACAAATGGGGTATATATTAATGAAGAGAAGGTTAATGTACATTCTAAGTTAAGGGCAAATGATAAGATTAGAATAGGAAGTGCAACCTTCAAGGTAATAAGATCAGAAAAAAGCTAGAGGTGAGGATATGAATAAGACATTAAAGTTAGAAAAAAGAGTTCTTAAGCTAATTTATTTATTATGCTTACTTCTATTCACTAATCTTTCATTAATACAAGAAACCTTTGATACAAAGGCAATAATAATTGGAATTTCACTATGTTTTATTATAGGAATATCTCATTATATTTTAAGGCGATATTATCCCGATGGAGATAAATTTTTATTTATATTTTCAAGCATATTGGCAGTAGTGGGATTAGCAGTTCTATATAGAATAGAGCCTACTTATGCCTTTAAACAATTAGTTTGGGTTTTATTGGGAATAATTGGATATATGGCAATAGTAATAGCTTTGCCAGATTTAAAAAGCTTTGCTAAGTATAAAAAAATATATATGATTGTTACATTAGTATTTATGCCTATGGCATTAATATATGGAATGATATTTAATGTAGAAACTTATGGAGCAAAAAACTGGGTATATATAGGAGAAATAAGTTTTCAACCATCTGAATTTGGGAAAATAGCTTTAGTTTTATATTTAGCAGCAGCTTTAATGAATTATGAAAAAAAGAGTAGGCTTAGAGAAGATATGAAACAATTAATAGAGCCTGCTTTAGTTGTAATTTATTCATTAGTATGTATGGTTTTACAAACAGATTTAGGGTCAACACTAATATTTTTTGGTATTTCAATAACTATGCTATATATAGCAACATCAAGTAAAAAGTATATATTTACATGTTTGGGCCTTTCTGCTATTGGTGCAGTTGGAGCTTATACAGTATTTAGTCATATTAAAAGGAGAGTTAGAATATGGCTAAATCCTTGGGAAGATCCAACAGGAGAAGGTTATCAAATAGTACAAGGATTATATGCTATATCATCAGGTGGACTATTCGGTACTGGACTTGGAAATGGATATCCAGAATTGATATTTGCTTGTGAAAGTGATTATATATTTGCAGTTATTTGCGAGGAATTTGGAATAATATTTGCAGTAGGTATTATGATAATATACTTCTTGCTATTTTATAGAGGTATAAGAATAGCGTTTTTAACAAAGGATAAATTTAGTCTTTTAGCAGTTGTTGGATTTAGTACAATGATAGCTTGTCAGACATTAGTTATAGTAGGTGGAATTTTTAAAGTAATACCACTAACAGGAATTACATTACCACTTATAAGTTATGGTGGTAGTTCAATGTTAACAATGTTTTTTGCATTAGGTATTTTACAAAAAATTTCAGAAGAGTATTAAAAGTAGGAGGAAGTTTATGAATGATTTATCTAAAAGCGTAAGAAATATTATGGTTATATTTCTTTTCTGCTTTATAGCATTGATATCATATATAGCTTATTTCCAAGTATTTGAGGGACCAGATATAGCTAATGATTCAGGTAATAAGAGGCTTTGGGCTAAGAGAAATGAAGTACTAAGAGGTACTATTTATGATAGAGATGGAAATGCTTTAACTAATAGTATTAGGATAGATGATATTACTCAAACTAGAGAATATATATATGGAGATTTATATGTTCATGCTTTAGGATATATAGATGAAAGATATGGTTTAACAGGATTAGAAAGTGAATATGATTCAGAGCTATCTACTTATAGTGGAGTTTCTACTGCCTTAAGAAATTATTTAAATGAATTTGACTTAAAAGCAGCTATTAAAGAGATAGATGGAGAAAAGGTTGGTAATGGAATAGTTACTACTTTAGATTATGATATACAAAAGGTTGCTTATGATGCAATGGGAGATTTACAAGGAGCAGTAGTAGCACTGAATCCTAATACAGGAGAAGTGTTAGCAATGGTATCTAAACCAACATATGATCCAAGTAACTTAGAACAGGCCATTGAAGATGCCAATTCAGGTGCAGATAAAAATAGTAAGTTACTTAATAGAACTATTAATGGCTTATATCCACCAGGATCTGTATTTAAAACTGTAACATTAGCGGCTGCATTAGAAGAAAATCCAGATGTAGTTAATGAGACCTTTCATGATACAGGAAAAATAGAATTTGCAGATGGAACCTCATTAAGCAACTATATGAATCAAGCTCATGGAGACTTGAATTTATTAACGGCATACAGGGTTTCAAGTAACTTTGTTTTTGGAACATTAGCTATGGAGATGGGAAATGATAAGTTAAAAGAAGTAGCTGAAAGGTTTGGATTTAATTCTAGAATAAGTGGGATTGGTTTATATATTACTGCAAGTAATTTTCCAACATTAGGAGAAGAAGAGTTAGGTAATATAGCTCAAAGTGGAATAGGGCAAGGTAGTGTATTAGCTACACCTATGCAAATGGCAATAGTTGCAGCAACAGTAGCTAATGATGGAGTATTAATGGAACCTAAGCTAGTAAATGGTATTGTTGATAAAAATGATAATACTATTAAAGAAATATCAGATAAAGTATTAAAGGATGATGTAATCTCAAAAGATATAGCTCACACAATAAAGGAATATATGGGAGCACTAGTTTCAAATAATCTTTATAGATGGCCAGCTTTTGAAGGAACTAATGCTGGAGGTAAAACTGGAACAGCAGATTATATGTTAGAAGATGGAACAGAAGGTATACCACATGGATGGTTTATAGCAGTAGCACCAGTAGATGATCCACAGATAGCAGTAGCTGTAATAGTTGAAGAGGGTGAAAATGGTGCAGGTTCAGCAGCTAATATTGCTTCAAAGGTTGTTAGGCAGGCTATATTAGGAGAGTAGATAAAGTTTATAATAATTAGTTGAAAGGGATTATCTTAAAAGGATTATCCCTTTTTTTGTTAAAAAAAGTACCACTTTTTCTAAAAGGTCATATATTAAAATATAATATTAATTTTTATAAACTTTTAAGATAAAAGGAGTTAATTAATATATGTTTAGGGTAAAAAAGTTAGATGTGGAAGGATGCTACTTGCTTACACCAACTGTATTCATGGAAGGAACTCGTGATGTAATTAAAGTCTTTAATAATACTCAGTTTAATATATATGGTTTAAGTACTGAATTTAAAGAAGAGTATTATGCTATTGCAAAACCAGGAATAGTAAGAGGAATGCATTTTCAATTATCTCCAGAGGAACATGATAAGTTAATAACTTGTATAGTAGGTGAAATACAAGATGTTGTAGTTGATTTAAGGAAATCTTCAAAGACATTTGGTAAGTATGCAGTAGTAGAATTAAATGAAAATAACAAGAATTTAATATATGTTCCTTCAGGTTGTGCTCATGGATATTACATTAAAGGTGATAAGGAAGCTATAGTACAGTATAAAGTTACAAAGCCATTTATTAGAAAGCTCAGAGGTGGCATTAATTGGAGGTCTTTAGATATTCCTTGGGAGTTTGATTTTAATAATGTAGAAGTTGAAAGTGAAGATGAAACTTGGCCTAAATTTGAAGAGTTTAAGTCACCGTTTTAATAAAATAATTGCAATTAACAATTTTTTTTATAATGTTAATTGCAATTATTTTTTGTAGTGGTAAAATTTATATAACCTAGTTAATTATAAAGGAGTAACGAAATGTTTGACTTTGAATATCACTTGAAGAACCTACCAGAAAAACCCGGTGTATATATAATGAAAAATTCTCTTGGGGAGGTCATATATGTAGGGAAGGCAAAGATATTAAAGAATAGAGTAAAAAGTTATTTTCAAAAATCTAAGAATCATTCAGAAAAAGTTAAAGTAATGGTTAAAAATATTTCAGAATTTGAATATATAGTAACAGATACAGAAATGGAAGCATTAATTTTAGAGTGTAATTTAATTAAAAAATATAGTCCTAGGTATAATATAGCTTTAAAAGATGACAAATTTTATCCTTTTATAAAGATAACTACAAATGACGATTTTCCAAAAGTATTTGTGACAAGAAAGTATGCTAAGGATGGTGCTAAATATTTTGGACCATATACAAATGCTACTGCTGTTTATGAAACTATAAATTTAATTAATAAAATTTTCCCAATAAGAACATGTAAGTTACTAATTAAGGAAGATGGAGCAGTAGTAAGGCCATGTTTAAATTATCACATAAAGAAATGTAAGGCACCTTGTGCAGGATACATAAAAAAAGAAGAATATGCTGAAATGATTAATGATATTGTGGATATACTTAATGGTAAAGATAAAGTTATTGTAACTTTACTAAAAAAAGAAATGGAGAATGCAGCTAAGAATCTAGAGTTTGAAAAAGCGGCAAAATTTAGAGATAAATTATTAGCTATAGAGGCCATAGTGGAAAAACAAAAAATATTTAAAACTATGGAAGGCGATGAAGATTTCATTAATATTTATCAAGATGATATGGATAGTTGTATTCAAGTATTTTTCTCTAGAGAGGGTAAAGTTGTTGGAAGAGAACATTTTATCTTTAAGAATACCGCAGATGATAAAGTAAGTGAAGTTTTAGAAGAGTTTATTACATCATTTTATGGAGGAACAGCAAAAATTCCTAAAATTATTTATTTACCAGAAATAGAAGATAGTGAGTTAATAGAAGAATTCTTAACTATAAAAAGAGGGGCTAAAGCATGGATAAAGGTTCCTCAAAAAGGTCAAAAGAAAGATATGCTAGAGATGGTTAAGAATAATGCTAAAATTACATTGGAACAATTTAAGGATAAGTTCTTTAAAGAAAAAGAAATTAATAGAATCACATTAGAAGAATTAAAAGAATTACTAAATTTAGAAGAGTCACCATTTAGAATTGAAGCTTATGATATTTCTAATATTCAGGGAGTTGATTCAGTTGGAACTATGGTTGTTTTTGAAGAAGGAAGATCAAAAAATAGTGACTATAGAAGATTTAAGATAAAATCAGTTAAAGGTGCTAATGATTATGATAGCATGAAGGAAATATTAGAAAGAAGATTTGCTCATGGATTAGAAGAAATAAAAAAGATTCAAGAAAGGCAACTTAATTTTTCAAAAGGAAAGTTCTCTAGTTTTCCAGATCTTATAATGATGGATGGTGGTAAGGGGCAGGTTAATGTAGCACTTGATGTTTTAGAAAAGTTAAATATAAGTATACCTGTTTGTGGGCTAGTTAAAGATGATAAGCACCAAACAAGAGGAATTATATATAATAATAAAGAGCTGATAATTAATAGGAATTCTAATTTAATGCAACTAATAAGAAGAATTCAAGATGAGGTTCATAGGTTTGCAATTACTTATCATAGAACTTTGAGAGATAAAAAAACATTACATTCTATATTAGAAGATATTCCTAATATCGGAGAAAAGAGAAGAAGAAGTCTATTAATGAAGTTTGGAAGTGTAGAAAATATAAGCAAGGCTTCATATGATGAATTACTAGAAACAGAAAGTATAGATAAAAAAGCAGCTAATAGTATACTAGGTTACTTTAAAAATAAGAATAAATAATTAAAAAACGATAATATGTTTATAATAATATATAAATATATTATTAATGGGTTGTTTATTAATATATTTTAATTTATACTATTTTAAGATATTAATTGCTAAAAAATAAAAATGTACTTAATATAAGATTAGGTATAGATTTAGTAGGTTATTTATAAGGAGTTAATTATGAATCAATATAAAAAATTTGAAAACTTATTTAAAGAGTTTTACAAAAGTGAAAATGTTATTCTTAATGCTGAAATGAAAAATTATGTTCACTTCAGAGTTGGTGGACCAGCTGATATTCTTTTAATTCCTGAAAATAAGGAACAGGTTATAAAAAGTATAGAAATATGTAATAAGAATAACATACCTTATTTTATAGTTGGAAATGGCTCTAATTTATTGGTAAAAGATGGTGGAGTTAAGGGCGTAGTAATTAAGTTAAATGAAGTTAATAATATAAATACAACTGGAGAAATAATAGAAGCAGAATGTGGTGCTATGTTAAAGGATATTTCAAGTGAAGCAGTTAATAATTCTTTAACAGGTTTTGAGTTTGCTTGTGGAATTCCAGGAACTGTAGGTGGAGCTGTATTTATGAATGCAGGTGCCTATGATGGAGAAATATCTAACGTTATTGAAAGTGCCGAAGTAATAGATAACAACGGAAAAATAGTAGAGTTATCTAAGGAAGAATTAGAATTGGGCTATAGATCATCTATTATAATGAAAAGGAATTACGTAGTATTATCTGCAAAATTTAGATTACAAAATGGAGAAGTTAAAAAGATTAAAGAAATGGTTGAAGATTTAACTTGTAGAAGAGAATCAAAACAACCTTTAGAATATCCTTCAGCAGGAAGTACATTTAAAAGACCAGTAGGGTATTTTGCAGGGAAGCTTATTCAAGATGCAGGCTTAAAGGGTCACAGTATTGGAGGAGCTGCAGTTTCAGAAAAGCATTCAGGCTTTGTAATAAATAAGAATAATGCTACAGCTAAAGATATATTAGATTTAATAATTCACATACAAGATACAGTTAAAGAAAAATTTGGAGTACAGTTACATCCAGAAGTAAGAATTATTGGAGAAGATAAAACAGAATAATAGAAATATTAGTTTTAAAAGAGATTGTCTAAAAAGATAGTCTCTTTTTTATTATTTAACATATTGTTAGTTATAGATAAATTTATATAGATAAAGTAATAAAACTTATAAAAATTCTTTATTATAAGGAATATATGTAGATGGAGTATATTCCTTATAAGTTGTAAACTTTTATTATAATTACAGATTATTATCAGTGAATTTTAAATTATTTCTTATAAAAATAATTTGAATATATAGATTTAGGTTATAATTTTTTATAACTAATTTATATTATAAAGTTTTAATTAATTTTCATTAGAAAGATTTTTTAGAAAAATCAAAATAGAATTGACAAGTAAAAAGTGGTAATATATACTTTATTTAAAGTTTGAAAAAACTATAAAAAGGGGTGTTTTTGATGAAGAGGTTTTATGTAAGAGAAAGATTATTAGCATTAGGTGCAAAATTTGATATTTATGATGAAGAAATGAATAATATTTTTGTAGCTGAAGCAGATAAATTTGATATTGGTAAAAATATTAGTATATATAATAATATTTGTACAAAAGTATTATATATGAGACAACAAATTAGATTTGGATCCAATAAATATATAGTGTATAACCAAGAAATGAGAGAGATAGCAATTATTCAAAAAGAATTTATGATGCCTAAATATAATATTTCTGGGAATATAGGCAATTTAGAAATGAAATCCACCAGCATTTTAGGAAGAGAATATGATATAACTAATAATGGAATTGTATTAGGTAAGATAAGTAAAGAGTTTACATTAGGAAGAGATAGATATTGTGTTGAAGTTTTAAATGAAAAGTATGATATATTTTTTATTGCTTTAGCAATTATGATTGATATGGTTAATTTTCATAAAAATAATTCTTAATAACTTTAGAAATGATAGGTATAAGTTTAAGTATTTAAACAAACATTATTAAAGAATAATATAAAAGTCTTTATAGAAAGTTTTTCTAACTTTGTATATAATTAATTTAAGCAATAAGAAATAAAAAGGGGGTATATCCTAAATTTTAGGATGAAGTTATGAAATATAAAGTTAGAGAAGAAGTTAAGAATTTAGAGAAGTATGTAGCTGGAAAGCCTATTGATGAAGTAAAAAGGGAATATGGAATTGATAGAGTAGTTAAGCTAGCTTCTAATGAAAATCCACTAGGACCATCAGAAAAGGTTAAAAATGTTATTAAGAATTTCATTGATGAAATGAACATTTATCCTGATGCATCTTCTTATGAGCTTAAAGGAGCAATAAGTAAAAAGTTTGGAGTAAATAGAGATATGGTCTTTTGTGGGGCAGGATCAGATTCTTTAATTAATGTAATATGTGAGGTCTTTTTAGATAAAGGCGATGAAAGTATAATGGCTGAAGTAACCTTTCCTAGATATGAAAGTAATACAAAGCTTATGGGAGCAAAAGCTGTAAAAATACCACTAAATAATAATGGTTTAGATATTGAAGCTATGGTGGATGCTATAAATGAAAATACTAAAATTATTTGGTTTTGTAATCCTAATAATCCTACAGGAGGAATATTTACAAAAAGTCAATTAGATAAAGTATTATCTAGAATACCAGAGAATGTAATAATAGTTATGGATGAAGCTTATAGTGAGTATGTAACAGATACTGAATATCCTAACTCCTTAGAGTTACTTAAAGATTATCCTAATATGATAATATTAAAAACCTTATCTAAGGCATATGGATTAGCAGGCTTAAGGGTTGGTTATGGAATAGCAAGTGAAGAAATAACTGACTATATTAATAGAGTTATTAACTCTTTTGATGTTAATTTATTAGCTCAAAAGGCAGCAGCAGTAGCTATAGAAGATGAAGAATTTATTAATAAGGTTAGAGATTATAATAAAAATGAAAGAGAATTTTTATTTTTAGAATTTGAAAATATGGGACTAGAATATGTAAAGTCAGAAGCAAACTTTATTATGGTTAATGTAAATGGGAAAGATAGACAAATACATGAATATCTTTTAAGAAGAGGATATATTATAAGACCAGGATTTTTATTAGACATGCCAGGCTGGTTAAGAGTAACAATAGGAACACATGATCAAAATATGGAGTTTTGTCAGCTGTTAAAGCAAGCATTTTTAAATATAAAATAAAAATTATAGTATTATAGATATGAGGTAAGTATAAAATATAAATACTTATTTCATATCTTTTTTTGTGATATACTATTATATAATAATTAATATCAAAAATAAGTATTAAATCTTATTTATGATGGAGTAATAAAAATAATAGTATTAATATGATATAATATAAGTAAAAAATAATATAAAAAAGGGAGGTAATAGTATGAGATTTATTATAGTTACAGGATTATCAGGAGCAGGTAAAACAGAGGCAACAAGAAGCCTTGAAGATATGGGATATTTTTGTGTAGATAACCTTCCGCCAAAATTAATACCAAAATTTGCAGAAGCGTGTATTCAAAGTCAAGGAAAAATTAATAAAATAGCTTTAGTTATAGATATTAGAGGTGGAATTTTCTTTGATGATTTATTTGAAAGCTTAAATTACTTAAAAAATGAAGAATTTAAATATGAAATATTGTTTTTAGATGCTTCAGATGAAGTATTAGTTAAAAGATTTAAGGAAGCTAGAAGAAGTCATCCTTTAGCACCAGGAGGTAGAATACTAACTGGTATAAATGAAGAAAGAAATAAATTAAGAGAAGTAAAAGATAGATCTGATATTATTATAGATACATCAAAGTATGCTATAAAAGATTTAAGAGAAGAAATGACTAAAAATTATGGAGATATAGAACAGCCAGAAAAACAATTATCTATAACAGTTTTAAGTTTTGGATTTAAGTACGGAATACCTGTTGATTCAGATTTAGTATTTGATGTTAGATTTATTCCAAATCCTTTTTACATTCCAGAGCTTAAACCTTATTCAGGATGTGATGAGCCAGTTAAAAATTATGTTTTAGAACAAGAAGAAACTAAGGGATTTTTAAATAGAGCAAATGATATGCTAGAGTTTTTAATACCTAACTATAAAAAGGAAGGTAAGAGACAACTTATTATTTCTGTTGGATGTACAGGTGGAAGACATAGATCTGTTGCCATAGCAAATGCAATATATGAAAGCTTATTAAGTAAAAATTACTCTATTTCAGTGGAACATAGAGATGTTGGAGAAGACGTACACCAGGGAGCTAAAAAGCTATGAAAATTAAAGATTGGTTAAAAGCTGGAATAAGGGTAAAAAGATGGATATTCTTTGGTATATTTGGTATATTATTGATTGCTTTTGGATTTACTGAATTAGCTGTAAGAAGAGTATATGATATATATTATAAAATGTTTTATATATTTTTAAATATAACAGGAGTACTAGTAATATATATTTCAGTAGTAGAGAGTATGAAATCGATAATAGCTTTAACTAACAAGGGATATATAAATTTATCATTAGATAGTAGAAAAATGGAAAACTTAATTTATGAGAAAAGATTATTAGTTAAGGGGCCTAAAATTGTAGTAGTTGGCGGGGGGACTGGTCTATCTACAATGCTTAGAGGACTTAAGTATTACACATCTAATATTACTGCTATAGTTACAGTAGCAGATGATGGTGGAGGTTCTGGAGTATTGAGAGAAGATTTAGGAATGTTACCACCAGGAGATATAAGAAACTGTATTTTAGCATTAGCTGATACAGAACCACTAATGGAAGAGTTACTACAATATAGGTTTCAAGATGGAAGGCTTAAAAATCAAAGTTTTGGAAATTTATTTTTAGCGGCTATGGCTGGAGTAAGTGAAAATTTTGAAGATGCAATTCAGAAAATGAGTTCTGTTTTAGCTGTTACAGGTAAGGTTTTACCAGTAACTTTAGAAGATATGAAGTTAGTAGCTAAATTAGAGAATGGAAATATAGTTGAAGGAGAATCTCAACTACCAGATGAAGTAATTAAACAAAAGTCTAGAATAAAAAAGCTAATGATATATCCTCAAGATGCTAGACCATTAGAAGATTCAATTAAGGCTATAGAAGAGGCTGATGCAATAGTATTAGGTCCAGGAAGTCTTTATACAAGTATTATACCTAATTTGTTGGTGAGAGATATTGATGAAAGCATAAGAAAAAGTAATGCTATTAAAATATATATTTCTAATATAATGACTCAACCAGGTGAAACTCATGGATTTAAAGCATCAGATCATATTAAGGTTTTAAAGAAGTATGGGGGAAGAGGAATAGTAGACTATGTTATTGCTAATAGAGGAGATATTCCAACAGATATAAAAGAGAGATATTTAAAAGATAATTCACAGTTAGTTGAATTAGATATTAAGGAATTAAAAAGGTTAGGAGTAGAAGTAATAGAAGCATCATTGGCTAAAATAGAAAAGGGATATGTTAAACATGATTCAGAATATTTAGCTGAAGTTCTTGTAGATACTATAATGGAAAAGAAGCTTTTATATGATAGAAAGAAAATAATTGAATATATGTACGTATCTCAAAAAATAAGAGAAAAAGAAAGAAAAAATAAAAAAGATAATTAATGATATGAGCTGTTAATTTAAATATGTTTTATAAATAAAAGGCATTTTTAAATTAACAGTTTTTTTAATGTAGAAGCTTTTATTTATAGATGTAAAATAGTATATATAATCTAGAAATTTATTTTAAGTTTGTATGGTTTAAATTATTTATCTGAATGTAAAATAGCATATATAAGCTAGAAATTACATCTAAAACTTTATAGATATTTATGATATAATTATTTGATAATAATAGTTAATAAGGAGAAATGGGCAATATGTCATTTTCATCAAAAGTTAAAGGCGAAATATGTAGGTATTCAGAGTTAACAAAAGAGGAAGCCTTAGCTGAAATATCAGCAATTATGAAGGTAAGTGGAACTATAGCTTTTAGTGGTTTAGGACTTTCTTTTAGAATTACCACTGAAAACCCTGCATCAGCAAGACATATATTTAGTTTGCTTAAAGAGCATTTTAATATACATTCAAAATTAATGGTTAAAAAGAGTAACTCTCTTAAAAAAAATAATATATATATGGTTCTTATAGAAGAGGATATGGGAGTTAGAGGACTTTTAAGAGATACAGGAATCCTTACTGAAATAGAAGGAGTACTTACCTTAAATTATAGAATTGAAAAAGAGATGGTTGGTACTGAAGAGCTTAAAAGAGCTTATGTAAGAGGATCGTTTATAGGTGGAGGAAGTATTAGCAATCCAGAAAAAACCTATCATTTAGAGTTTGTAACTCATAGTGAAGAGTATGCTAAGGACCTGTCAAAGCTTATTAATACTTTTGGATTAAATTCAAAGGTAATTCAAAGAAAAAATAGCTTTATTATTTATTTGAAGGAAGGAGAGCAAATATCTAATTTATTAGGTATAATAGGAGCTCATACATCATTATTAGAATTAGAAAACATAAGAATAATGAAGGAAATGAGAAATAATGTTAATAGACTTGTTAACTGTGAAACAGCAAATTTAAGTAAAACTGTAAATGCAGCAGTTAGACAGGTTGAAAGTATAAAGCTTATACAAAAGGAAATAGGACTTCAAAGGTTACCTCAAAATCTAAGAGAAGTAGCAGAGCTTAGGTTAAGTTATCCAGATGAATCTCTAAAGGAACTTGGAGAAATGCTTGATCCTCCAGTTGGAAAATCAGGAATTAATCATAGATTAAGAAAGATTGAAAAAATAGCAGAAGAAATTAGATCAGGAAATTATTAATTAAGATTAAATAGTTAGTTTTTAGGGAGATAATTATAATGATGTCTCCCTTTTAATAAGTATAATTTATGAATGGAGGTGTTTTTTTGAAAAAGAAATTTACTCATCTACATCTTCATACTGAATATAGTTTACTTGATGGTTCTGGTAAGATAAAGAAGCTTATAAGTAAAGCTAAAGAGTTAGGTATGGATAGTATTGCTATTACTGACCATGGTGTCATGTATGGATGTGTGGCTTTCTATAAGGAAGCTGTAGAACAAGGAATAAAGCCTATTCTTGGTTGTGAGGTATATGTAGCAGCTAAGTCTATGGATATTAAAATAGCAGATAAGGATAATAGCACTCACCATTTAGTTTTATTGGTGAAAAATGAAGAGGGATATAGAAATCTAATGGAGATAGTTTCTGAGGCATCTATTAGAGGATTTTATTATAAACCAAGAGTTGATCATGATTTTTTAAGAAGGCATAGTAAGGGGCTTATAGCCTTGAGTGCTTGTTTAGGAGGAGAAGTTCAAGGCTGGTTACTTAAGGATAATTATGAAAAAGCAAGAGAAGCAGCTCTATTATATAAAGATATATTTCAAGATGGATTTTATCTAGAAATTCAAAATCACGGTATGGATGAGCAAAAGAAAGTAATAGAAGGTAATATTAAATTATCAAAGGAAACAGGAATTCCATTGGTAGCAACAAATGATGTTCATTATATAAATCAAAGGGATTCAGAGTCACATGATATATTAATGTGTATACAAACAGGAAAAACTATAGAGGACCCCAATAGAAGAAGATATCCTTCAGATCAATTCTATTTAAAATCACCAGAAGAAATGTGGAATATGTTTTCCTTTATACCAGAGGCTTTAGAAAATACAAGAAAAATAGCTGATGAATGTAATTTTGATTATGAATTTCATGTATCAAAACTACCTAAGTTCCCAGTACCAGAAGGTATTGAACCATATGATTATTTAAAGTGTCTTTGTTATTCAGGATTAATTGAAAGATACTCTGTATTCCATGAATTTAAAAATAAACAACTAAATGTTGAAGAACTTGTGGATTACTATAAAGATAGTAAAGAAGCATGTGGATATATTGAAAGATTAGAATATGAATTATCAGTAATTAAGCAAATGGGATATGTAGATTATTTCTTAATTACTTGGGATTTTATTAGATTTTCTAATGAAAATGGAATTCCAACAGGACCAGGGCGTGGATCGGCAGCAGGATCAATAGTTGCATATACTTTAGGAATAACTAAGATTGATCCAATAAAATATAGTCTACTATTTGAAAGATTTTTAAATCCCGAAAGAGTTAGTATGCCTGATATAGATTCTGATTTTTGCTATGAAAGAAGACAGGAAGTTATAGATTATGTTGTTGATAAGTATGGCATTAATAATGTATCTCAAATAATTACTTTTGGAACAATGGCACCAAGAGCATGCATTAGAGATGTTGGTAGAGCTATGAATTATTCTTATGCAGAAGTTGATAGAATAGCTAAAATGATTCCAACAATGTTAGGAATAACAATAGATAAGGCTTTAGAAATAAATCCTGAGCTTAAGACAGCATATAACAATGAAGAAAGAGTAAAGTCATTAATAGATGTTAGTAAAGACTTAGAAGGCTTACCTAGACATAGTTCAACTCATGCAGCAGGAGTTGTTATTGCATCTAGACCTTTAGTAGAATATGTTCCATTACAAAAGAATGAAGAATCTATAGTAGCTCAGTTTGATATGACTACCCTAGAGGAACTTGGACTTCTTAAGATGGATTTCCTTGGACTTAGAACTTTAACAGTTATGAATGATGCTGTTAAGATGATAAAGGAAAACCAAGGAGTAGATATTAATTTAGATAAAATTAATTTTGAAGATAAAGAAGTTTATAAAATGATAGGAGAAGGAAAGACAGCAGGAGTTTTCCAATTAGAATCTCCAGGAATGACTTCCTTCATGAAGGAGTTAAAGCCAGATTGCTTAGAAGATATTATAGCAGGTATTTCTCTTTATAGACCAGGTCCTATGGCTGAAATTCCAAGATATGTAGAATGTAAACAAAATCCAGAGAAGCTTAACTATGTAGTACCAGAGCTTGAAGAAATACTAAATGTCACATATGGAGTTATGGTGTATCAGGAACAAGTTATGGAGATAGTTAGAAAATTAGCTGGATACTCTATGGGAAGAAGTGACCTTGTAAGAAGAGCTATGTCTAAGAAAAAGCACAAGGTTATGGAAGAAGAGCGTAAAAATTTTATATATGGAATAGTTGACAAGGATGGAAATATAGAAGTACCAGGTTGTAAGAGAAATGGTATTTCAGAAGAGGCTGCTAATAAGATTTTTGATCAAATGATGGATTTTGCTTCCTATGCATTTAATAAATCTCATGCTGCAGCTTATGCAGTTATAGGATATCAAACAGCTTATTTGATGAAATATTACCCAGTTGAAACAATAGCAGCAATGCTTAATTCAGTTATGGGAACAAGTGAAAAGGTTGCACACTATATTACTTTTGCAGAAAGTCTAGGAATTCAAGTATTGCCACCAGATATAAATGAAAGTTACTCTAAGTTTACAGTTAAAGGTGATAAAATTAGATTTGGATTAGCAGCTATTAAAAATGTAGGTTTAAATGTAGTTGAAGCTCTTGTTGAATCAAGAATCAAAAAAGGAGCATTTGAATCTATAATAGATTTTATAAATAAGATAGATTTATCATCAATAAATAAAAGAGCTATAGAAAGCTTAATTAAAGCTGGAGCATTAGATTGTTTTAATGTATATAGATCTAAATTGCTAGCAGTTTATGAAAAGATAATGGATGGGGTTGCTAATGAAAAGAAGAGAAATATAGATGGGCAAATAAGTTTATTTGGAATGGATGAAGATGTTAAATTACCTGAAATAAATTATCCAGACATAAAGGAATTTGCAAAGAATAATTTATTATCTATGGAAAAAGAAATGACAGGCTTATACTTATCAGGACATCCATTAGATGAATATGAAAATAGTTTAAAGGTACAAACTTCTACTAATATAGGGCACATTAATAAATCATATGAAATACTTCAAGAGAGTTTTAATGCTAATGAGATTTCAGAGGATATTATTAGAGATGAGGAAAGAGTTATTTTAGGTGGAATTATTGCGGAATTTAATCAAAAAATAACAAGAAATAATACTATGATGGCTTTTTTAAAGCTAGAGGATTTAACAGGAATAATAGAAGTAATAGTATTTCCTAAGACTTTAGATAAGGTTAGAGATAGACTTAGAGAAGATGCATTAGTAGTTATTAAGGGAAGGATTAGTATAAAGGAAGATGAATTACCTAAGCTTATTTGTGAGAATGTAGAACCATTAGAAAAAATAAATACATCAAAGGTTTATTTAAGAACAAAAAGCTATGAAGATGGAAAAAATTTAATTAATGAATTAAGAAGTATGCCAGAATATTATAGAGGAGATACTACAGTTTATCTATTTACGGAAAATGATAGAAAGAACTATAGACTGCCAAGAGATATTTGGATTACTCTTGAATCAGATGTTCTTACATATTTTAAGGAAATTGTTGGTGAAGAAAATATTAAAGTAATAGAATAAATTATAATTATAAGATTATATTAGATAATTATAATTTTATAAGTTAAATAATAAAAAAACAATTTTATATAAAAAATATATATTTTTTAAGGCTCACATAGGTGAGCTTTATTTATTAAATACGAAAAACTATTAAAAATTTAATAAAAATATACGAGTAATTTCCTTAATATTAAAAAATATATTACAAATTACTATTATTTAGTGTAAGATTTATTATGTTTTTTAAAATTTTTATAATAATATATTGAAAAAATATATATAAATTAAAAAATGGTAGATAAAATTTTAAAAATAGTATATATTTAGTTAGTAAATTGAAAAGAAAAGAGAATTTTAAAAATAAAATTAAAAAAAGTATGGTTAAATATATAAATGTGGTCAAGTTAGGTTATAATATAACTGATGATAAATAAAAAAAAGTCGACAAAAATCAGATTATTATAGTGATTTTAGTTGCATAAACTCCATTAAGCAAGTAAAATAAAAAAGATAATAGAAAATAGTTAAAGCTTATTAATGTGTTAAAAATTAAATTATTATAGTAAATAAAATGATAATTACACATAAAGTGGGACAAACATTGTCCTAGTGGTGTTGAGGAGGAATAACATGAAAAAAATAGCTATTTTAACTAGTGGTGGAGATGCTCCGGGAATGAACGCAGCAATAAGAGCCGTTGTAAGAACCGCTTTGCATCATGGATTAGAAGTGATGGGGGTTCAAAGAGGATATAGCGGATTGATTAATGGAGAGTTATTTACAATGGATAGATCATCAGTTTCTGATATCATTCATAGAGGTGGTACAATACTAAGAACAGCTAGATGTCTTGAATTTAAGAAAGAAGAAGTTAGAATTAGAGCTACAAAGATATTAAAAGCTTATGGTGTTGATGCTTTAGTAGTAATAGGTGGAGATGGATCATTTACAGGTGCTAAGCTTCTATCTAAATTAGGAGTTAAAACTGTAGGATTACCAGGAACTATAGATAATGACTTAACTTATACAGATTATACTATAGGATTTGACACTGCATTAAATACAGTAATAGAATCTATAGATAAAATAAGAGATACATCCACTTCTCATGAAAGAGTATCAATAGTTGAGGTTATGGGAAGAAACTGTGGAGATTTAGCTTTATATGCAGGGATTGCAGGTGGAGCTGAATATATAATTACTCCAGAAAAAGGTTTTGATAAGGATGAACTTTGTAGAGTAATATTAGAAGGAAAACAAAATGGAAAAATACACAATTTAGTACTATTAGCAGAAGGTGTTGGTGGAGCTGAAGAGTTAGCAAAATACGTTGAAGGTGTTACAGGAATTGAAACAAGAGCAACAGTGTTAGGACATACTCAAAGAGGTGGAAGCCCAACATCTGCAGATAGAGTATTAGCTTCAAAAATGGGATCAAAGGCAGTTGAAGTTCTTATAGAAGGAAAGACTTCAAGAGTAATAGGAATAAGAAATAATCAAATAATAGATCAAGATATAGATGAAGCATTAGCATTAGATAGAAAATTTGATGAAAAATTATTTAAAATTGCAGAAGAAATTTCATCATAATTTACACTATTTGATGTATAATCAAATAGTTATTATTAAGTTAACCTAAAATTTATATATACTTAATTAAAGGAGTGTTATTACATGAGAAAAACTAAGATGATTTGCACTATCGGCCCAGCTAGTGAAAAACCAGAAATATTATCACAAATAATAGAAGCAGGAATGAATGCTTCAAGACACAACTTTTCACATGGAGACCATGAAGAACACGCAGAAAGAATAAACTTAGTAAAAGAATTAGCTAAAAAACATAATAAAGAAATAGCTATAATGTTAGATACTAAAGGACCAGAAATAAGAACTGGTAAATTTGAACCTAAAAAAGTTGAATTAAAATCAGGTGATGATTTTGTAATATATGCAGGTGGAGATGTTGTTGGTGACACAACTAAATGTTCTGTAACTTACGAAGGATTAGCAAATGATGTTAAACCAGGCGATGTTGTATTAATAGACGATGGTTTAGTTGGATTAAAAGTTCAATCAGTTGATGGAAACAAAGTTAATTGTAAAGTTATGAACACTGGATTTGTAGGAACTCACAAAGGTGTTAATGTACCAGGAGTTTCAATTAAATTACCAGCTTTAACTGAAAAAGATATAGCTGACTTAAAATTTGGATGTGAAATCGGTGTTAACCTAGTTGCAGCATCATTCATAAGAAAAGCTTCAGATGTTGACGCTATAAGAAAAATATTAATTGAAAATGGCGGAGCAGATATTCAAATATTCTCAAAAATAGAAAACCAAGAAGGTGTTGATAATATAGATTCTATATTAGAAGCTTCAGATGGTATAATGGTTGCTAGAGGAGACCTAGGTGTTGAAATACCAATGGAAAAACTTCCAGCAGTTCAAAAGATGATAATAGAAAAGTGTAACACTGCTGGAAAACCAGTTATAACTGCTACACAAATGTTAGATTCTATGATAAGAAACCCAAGACCAACAAGAGCTGAAGTATCAGACGTAGCTAACGCTATATATGATGGAACTGATGCAATAATGTTATCAGGAGAATCAGCAAACGGAGATTGGCCAGTAGAAGCTGTTCAAACAATGGCTAAAATAGCTTTAGAAGCTGAAAGACAATTAGATTATGAAATAGCTACATCAAAAGCTAACAAGCATATACCTGCTATATCAGGAGTTATTTCAAGAGCTGCTGCAAATGCTGCTTATGAATTAAAAGCTTCAGCAATAATTTCATCAACTCAAAGTGGTGCAACTGCAGGAAGATTATCTCAATGTAGACCAGAATGTCCAATAGTTGCTGTTACTCCAAATGAAAGAGTAGCTAAGAAATTAGCTTTATGCTTTGGAGTATATCCAGTTGTTTCAGACAAAATGGAATCAACAGATGAAATGATGGAAAAATCAGTTAAGGTTGCAGAAGAATATGGATTCGTAACTAAAGGTGATACAGTTGTTATAGCTGCAGGTGTTCCAGTTGATAAGATTGGTGCAACTAACTTATTAAAAATAAGTATAGTAGAATAATTTATCATAATTAATAAGTTAATTGTTAAGATATAATAACTTATAATTAAGATAAAAAAGAGTAGCTATCTTAAAACTATAATTTTAGAAAAATTATAAAAGAGCTATAAATAAAAAAACCAGTAGATATTAATATTTCTGCTGGTTTTTTTGAACTTAGCATATATTAATTTTCTATGAGTTATAATTTATTGAGTTTTAGTATATAAATATTAAAAAGACAATAAATGATAATTAATATCAATTAAATTTAAAATAACAAAATATATGCTATAAAATAGTATAAAAATATAATAAAATTAGAATAAATATAGATAATTAACAGAATGTTAACAATTATATTGATAAAAGTTAAGTTATAATGTATATTATCTATTGAATAATGTTATAATAATATTATGGAATTAAATGGCAACTTAATTCTGCGATTGGGCATCGTGTGATGCTCTTTTTTTTTACTTTTATAGCCAATTTCTAATTCTTTAATATTTAAATTTTTTATGATATTATTTACTTAAAACTTTGAAATAATTAAATTAAATACTTTTTAGGAGTTGGAATAAATTTGGTTAAAAAAAATAATGAATATATATTAGATATAGTAAGTATTGGATATGAAGGAGAAGGAATTGCAAAGATAGATGGTTATCCAATATTTATAGAAGGTGCTATTTTAGGAGAAAAGGTTAAGGCTTTAATAGTGAAAGTTAAAAAAAGTTATGCTTATGGTAAGTTAATAGAAGTGATTGAAGCTTCTGATTCAAGAGTTGAGCCTAACTGTAAGGTTTATAAAAGATGTGGTGGATGTACAGTTCAACATATGAATTATAATAAACAATTAGATTATAAATTTGAAAGAGTTAAGGATTGTATTTCAAAAATTGGAGGCTTAGATAGTTCTTTAGTAGAATACCCAATGGGAATGGAATATCCAGAAAGATATAGAAATAAGGTTCAATTACCTGTTGGAATAGTTAAAGGGGAATTAAGCATTGGTTTTTATGCCTCAAGAAGTCATAACATAATTAATTTAGATACTTGCTTAATTCAAGATGAAGTTGCAGATAAGGTAGCAAAGCTTACAAAGGAATGGATGTTAAAATATAATATTTCATCAGCAAGCATTGATGGAGTTTTTAATAAAAATGGTATAATAAGACACATAATGATACGTAAGGGCTTTATTACTAATGAGGTTATGGTAGTTTTGGTAGCAACAAGAGAAAAGGTTAATCATATAGATAAGTTTATAGATTTAATTAAGGATAATATTTTGGGAATAAAAAGTATTATATTAAATGTAAATAAAGAAAATACAAATGTTATATTAGGACAACAATGTATAACATTATGGGGTGAAGAGATAATAACTGATTACATAGACAATTTTAAATTTAATATATCGCCTTTATCATTCTTCCAAGTAAATCCTGTACAAACAGAAAAATTATATAAAAAAGCTTTAGAATATGCAGGTTTAACAGGAGAAGAAATAGTTTTTGATGCTTATTGTGGAACAGGAACGATAACACTTTTCTTGTCCCAAAAGGCTAAGAAGGTTTATGGAGTAGAAATTATAGAACCAGCAATTATTAATGCTAGAGAGAATGCAAGAATTAATAATGTAGATAATGCAGAATTTTTTGTAGGAAAATCAGAAGAAATTATACCAGAGCTTATAGAGAAAGGTGTAGTTCCAGAAGTAATAGTTGTTGATCCACCAAGAAAGGGTTGCGATATTAAGCTTTTAGAATCAATAGAAAAAGTAAAGCCAAGAAAAGTAGTATATGTTTCTTGTGATCCAAGTACATTAGCTAGAGATTTAAAGATACTAGAGGAAAAAGGCTATAAAACAGAAAAAGTACAGCCAGTTGATATGTTTCCACATACGTCACATATTGAATGCTGTTCATTGTTAATTAAGAAGTAAAAAAATTATAATTAAGATAGCTGCGAAAAACAACAATGGATTTTCGCAGTTCCATACACAACTGAGTTGTTTGTTGCTATATGAATTAGATTATTATATAATTGGTCCTTCTCTGGTAAATCATAGCCGTGGGCCTAAGGATGAATATGCTGATATCATTAATAATATATCAGAGCTAAGTCATATTAGAAGAATATCTTGTTTTAGGTACTCAAGTTTCATAAATAACTATAGAAATTAAAGAAATAAGATTTTTTAAAGGTAGAGTTTGTTGTCATTGTAACGGTACTGAAGTAGTTAGAAGTAGAAAAGGAATAGTTTGCAAAGAGATTTATGTAGAGACTGTAAAAAATCTTTCACTGATTCAACTAATTCTGCTACTTACAGAAGCAAAAAGACTTTGGATAAGTGGCTTAAATATGCTAAATGTATGTAAAGTGGTTATTCTATAAGAAAATCTTCTAAAGAAGTAGAAATTAATATAGAAACACAAAATACCTTAAAAATTATTTAAAATGGCATAAATTGATAAATATTTTTAGTGCAGAAAAAGATATCGTAAGAATCAAAAACTTTATAATTCATAGTAATATAGCACATAATTATACTATGACAAAAGAATTTAAAACAAGGCAACTTATATTTGAATAAGTTTGATTTAATTAACATATTTACTGGAATTATAATACATAAATGGTATATAATTATATGGGTTAGATAAATTAAGGAGGCGTAATATGATTGAAATTTTTTTTATGATATTAGGAATAATTTCTGTTTGTATAGGGTTATATATATTCAAATATAAAAAGTTTAATATAGCGTATATGTTGTTTTATGCAAAAAGTATTGAAAAATATCCTGAAAAAAAATTAGTAAAAAATAAAGATGAGATTGCTCAATTTATTGGGAGAGTTTATACGATTTTAGGGATTTCAACTTTCCTTATGGGGTTAATTTTTAAAATTTTCAGTATTTCCGAAACATATATAATTATTCCTTTATTAATTATAGCATTGTGCAATCTCTATAGTTATTTTCATATAAATAAAATAATTAAAAAATAATAATACTTTTATTGTACAAACTAAATAGTAAAGTAGATAAGTTAAATTTTCCACTTTACTATTTAGTTTTATATAAAAATTTACTTAAAACAGAGCCTATTTTTTTATAAGTACTAATTTTAATATATACAGCATATAAATACATTAAATTAATTAATAATTATAATGTAAGTATAAAAAGGAGAGTTAAAATGGATATTGTTGAGGGGGGAGAACATACTCATATAAATACTGAAGAGAAAAGCTTTACCCATACTCACAAACATATGAAGGGACATAATCATGTACATTCAAATGAAAGTACAAAAAATATATCAAATCGCTTAGCTAGAGCTGCAGGACATTTAGAGTTTGTAAGACGTATGGTGAAAGATGAAAGGGATTGCAGTGAAATATTAAATCAAATAGCAGCAGTTACTTCAGCTTTGAATAGTGTAAGTAGAATAATTTTACAAGAACATATAGAACAATGTGTAACAGATGCAATACGATGTGGAGATAGAAATATAATGGAGGATTTAAAGAATTCATTAGCTAAATTGATTAAATAAAAAAGATTTATTTTAAAAGTTTTAAATAGGACAAGGAATATTATCTAGGTGTATACTTAATCTAACTAGGTGATATTTTTTTATGATTTTAATGACTTTTAAAGATAAAGAAAGAATATTTCTGTATTAATATCAACTATATAATAAGAAATATTTATAATGATAGATTTTATAGTTAAGAATCTAATAATAGTATCAGTTTTAATTATATAATCTTATTAAAGCATCAAAATTACTATAATAGAATTTTTAATTTATAATATATTAAGCTTTAATAAATTTAACTATAAAAAATATAGAATACTAAGTATTAATTATTAGTGAGTAGATAAGTGAGAAAGAAAATTAAACTATTAATATATGAAATATAATTAAGTATGGGGAAATTTATTTAAGGAGGATATAAGATGAAAAAGCTATTAGCTATAATTATATCAATATCACTATTACTTATTAGTTGTTCAAATAATGAAAAGGCAACAGAAGATATAGTTAATGAGGTTATATTTAAGGCAACTGTAATACAAATTGGAGAAGGTACAATTACTGTAAAGCCAGATGAAGATAGTACTGAATATAAAAGTTCTGATACTATTGTTATTACTACTAAAAATATAGAAGATGAAGAAACAAAAGAATTATTAACTACTTTATCTACTGGAGATTTAATTTCAATAAAATATAATGGTAGTATTATAGAGAGTTATCCAGCTAGGATTAATAAAGTTTATAAAATAGAGTTAATTTAATAAATTAATAAAATTATACTAATTAAAGATTTTTATAAAAATTAAGAGATATAGCTAACTTATAAAATAATTTATTTAATTAATTAATGGTATAAGATAGTTATAAAATTAATAATTTCCCTATATTATAAGTACTTTTATTATTTATGATATAGGGAAATATTTTTATAATGTTAATTTTACTTAGTAATACATTAATTCTTAATATTATAAAATTAAATTGTTTTTAATATATGATCAGATAGAGTTTTTGATTTAAGAATATTAATTTTTATTCTAAATATAGATATTAATACTAATTTAGATAGTACATCCTCCATAGAATGTATATAATTCGATATAGTATACTCATCAATATCCTCTTCAATTAATAAATTAATATATTTTAGTAATTTTGCATTATGGGATATATTTTTAATATTGATAAAGCTATATGAAAGTATACGTATATCATTAATAAAAGTATGTTGATTATAAATATATTCATTTATATCATCTGATGAAATAAGAGTATTATTATAATCAATTTTTCTAGTCAGTAATTTATTTCTTATTAGTAAATTATTAATTAATTCTTCAGAAGTACTAAATCTAGAATACTTTTTACAAATAGTAGATAATATCTCGCTATTTAATAAAATTGAGTTATTTATATGCGATTTTGTAGCTTCAGTAATTTTATAAGGTAATATTATTTTATTTGCACATAATGCAATTAATGTACCTATAATAACAAATAATATTCTTTCAAAACCAACTATTCCTATATTTGAAGTTAGAGAAGAGGCTCCTAAGGCTGAAATTGTAATAAAAATCATTTTATACCCATAATTTTCAGGATAAGTACTTAAGTATCCTGCTAATAACAAGATAATGGTTCTAGATGAAGTAGATGTAAATATAGAAAATAGTATTTCAAATAGTATTAACCCTATAGCTGTACCATAAAGCCTTTGATATCCTTTAGTTTTACTATAATCTGAATAGGGTTGAATTATAGCATGCAAAGTGAAAATTATCCATTTTCCTAATTCAATATTAAATAGATTAACTATAAAAACTCCTATACTTGTAATCAATGCACATCTAAATGCAAGAGTAAACTTTAATGAATCTTTGCTTATATTATTTTTAAGGTTATATACTTTATCCTTTTGATATATATATTGATTATATAAATTAGAGAAATTATTATTTTGAATACTTTCTAAATCATTTTTTAGTATATCTAAATATAGATTTAACTCAAGTACAAAGTAATCCTTATCTTCAAACAATTCATTTGAAGATAAATATGTATTTAGTTCATTAATGAGATTATTAAATTTTGACTTATCATCAATGAAGTTTTCTATAGAAGTTAATATGTTAAATATTTTATTAAATTGATTTATATTTATTATTTTTTTAGATTTTAAAACTTCATTTATTTTTAGATTTAAGCTATCTAAAAAATAAATAATAAATAATTTTTGAAATAAATAAGTAGGGAATTGAGCTCCTCTATCAATATATTCATGCAGTAAATCTATTAAATTTCTTAAAATTATATGATTTGATTTATTTATATCTAATATATGTTTAATAGTACTTTTTCTATTAATTAGTTTTATTTGCTTTTTGGTAGAATTTAAAATTATTTTTAGCTTAGTATCTGTTTGTTTTTGAATTGAATTTTTATTAATAATAATTTGTAACAGCATAATAGCTAAACCACAAGTAGCAAGCCCTAATAGTCTTGTTGACATTTCTTGAATTGGTATGGGTGTATATAACATAAAAAAGTATCCTAAAGTGAAGCCAATATATACAGGCTTTCTTGTATTATATGTAAAAGAATAAACTATATAGAAAATAACTAAAAATGTTATTATAAGTGATAAAAAAGCATTTAATGATGATAAATAGGAGGATATTCCTAGAAAAATTTCTAAAGTTACAAAATAAATTGTATTTTTTATTGGATTTATAGTATAATCCCTATCTAATAGAGAAAGCGCTGCTGTAACTCCGGTTACTGCAACTAAAGAATTAATTTCACCAAATATAGATTTAAATAAAGCTATTGATACTACTATTGCGATAAACATAATTGTAGTAGATAGGATTTTAGATTTGCTCATATTAAAATCTCCTTAAATATTTTATGTAAGCTTAATAAAAATAAATTGTTATAGTAAAGAACTTTAATATTAAGTGTATGTTTAAAGTATAAACATAGCATAGAAAAAGTATACCAAAAGTATATTAATAGAATTCTAATAAATAAAAAATTAATTCATTTATTTTTATGATAAATTAGCGATAGTCATCAAAATAAATATCCATATATAAAACGAAAAATATAAATAGAATATTATAATTTATCACCATATAGTTATAAGTAGCATAAAATTAATAATCAAGGATAATATTTATTAATTAAAATTTAAAGGGAGATAATTAATTTTATGAAAATTAAAAATAAATTATTTAGAAGAGGTATTCCTTGTTGCTTAGCATTAGCCCTTATGGCAATGTCAGTAATTACAAGCAATACAGTTAATGCAAAGAGTCTTAAGAATGCTGATAAAATTTCTTATGTAGAAAAAAATAGTACTGATGCTAATTTCATAAGTAAAGATTTAATAACAGATGAGGAAATTTATTATGATTTATATAATAATGGAGTTGAAGTAAATGTTTTAGGTAATGAAAAAACAACAAATTCTAATGTAGAAAAGAAGGAATCAAGTGCATATTTTCCTAATAATAAGATAAGTGCAAGTAGAATTGATTTTTCTTCAAGTAAAAATAAGTTTATAGAACCTAAAAATATAATTGGAAGTGATAACAGAAAGTTAGTTAATTCATCAAGCTATCCTTTTTCAGCAGTATGTAGCATGATAATAACTTGGCCAGATGGAGCTAGATCTAGTGGAACAGCTTGGTTATATGGAAAAAATACAGCTATTACAGCAGGACATTGTATTTATAGTGCTGATAATGGTGGTTGGGCAACATCTATAGAAATAAGTCCTGGTGCAAATCAATATTCTAAACCTTTTGGAAGTGTTTATGCTACTAATCTTTACACATCAACAGAGTGGATTGAAAGTTCAGATTGGGAACATGA
Organism: Clostridium sp.; assembly: GCA_017435645.1. GTDB lineage: Bacteria > Bacillota > Clostridia > Clostridiales > Clostridiaceae > Clostridium. The sequence continues at coordinate 81,452 of JAFSER010000042.1, forward strand.
TTATGGTGTATTAAAACTTTCTAGTAATATAGGAACATCAACAGGTTGGTTTGGATTATCAACAGGCGATACAGATATTATTGGGACTGATGTTACAATTACAGGTTACCCAGGAGAATATTATCGTCAAATGTGGACAATGACTGGAGAAGTAGTTTATGCTACAGATAGAAAGGTATATTACAATATAGATACTACAGGTGGACAAAGTGGATCACCAATTTATGATAGTAATTATAAAGCTGTTGGAATTCATGCATATGGAGGAGCAGGAATAGGAGAAAACTCTGGAACTAGAATTAATAGTGGACTTTTTGATTTCTTTAATTCTATTAAAGAGCAATAAATTTTAAAAACAAATAATATAAAGGCTCAATTTAGTTATTAAAATACTCAATAATTAGATTGAGTTTCTTTTTATTCGAAATAGTCATAATTTACAAAAAATTAACCAAAAAGAAAAGGATAAGTGAGTTTATACATAGAAAATATTAATATAACGTATAGAGTTGATTTGGAACTATTTATAACAATTTATTTATTAGTTTGAAATATATAAATATTTTTACATCAAAAGGGGTGGAGTAAATGAGCTTAGCAGAAAAAATTATTAAACTTAGAAAGAACATAGGATTATCTCAAGAGGAGCTTGCAGAGAAAATTAATGTACCTAGACAAGTTATATATAAGTGGGAGAAAGGACAAATTACTCCAGAAATTAAGAAGATAGTAGAATTAAGTGAGTTATTTAATGTGACAACAGATTATCTTCTTAAGGATGATATAGATGATAATGAAAAATTAAATATTAAAGATATCAATATATTTGAAGTAAATAAATTTATAAAATGGAGGAAGAAAGCATCTGTAATGATTGCTGTAGCAACATTTCTTTGTATAGTTTCAGTGATACCATTAATAATATTAGTTGAATTAGCACAGAATAATATGTTTGGAATAAATCAGGAAATTGCGTCAGGAGTAGGAATTATTACAATGTTTTTTATTGTAGCAATTGCAGTAGCAATATTTATTTTATGTGAGTTAAAGAATTCACCATATAAATATTTAAATTATGGAGTTTTTGAGATGGAGCATGATGTAAGGAGGTTAGTGAAGCATAAGAAAACTAAATATATAAATACATATAATAAATATAATATTGTAGCAATATTTCTTTGTATAACTTCAGTAATTCCTTTGTTTTTATGCGTATTCTTTAAAAATAATATTTTTAAAACAATAATGTTAGCAATTACAATATTAATTATAGGTATTGGAGTAATATTATTTATAATTAGTGGAGTTAGACTTGCTAGTATGAAAAAGTTATTAAAGGAATAGTAGGTTTGTGGCTCATATACAGGTGAAAAGTATAAAAGTGATAAATAAAGTTAATTATTACAATATAATAATTTATTATTTAAGTATAGTAGAAAAAAAGATAGTTTTTAGGGAAGTATAGGGATAATATATGTTGTTATTAGTAGGAATAGTATCCATAGTATTAGTAATAGGTATAACTTTTTATTTATATACGTTTATAAAAAGAATATTTGAAACATTTAATGTTAATACAAATAAAAAGAGGATAAAAATAATTTTAGGTATTATATCAGTTTTTCTTGGAGTAATAAGCATAAATATGTTTAGTTTTCTATCTATTATAATTATACATATTATAATGTTTGCTTTAATTATTCAGTTAATAAATTTTGTGTTAAAAATTTTATTAAAGAATAAATATAAGGAAGGATTTAATTTTTGGAAGAAGGTATATGGAAGTGGAGTTATACCAATTTTATTATCAGTAGTATTATTGATCTTTGGATATATAAATTTAAATAATATAGTAAAAGTAGAGTATGATATATATACAGATAAGGATATTAGAGAAGAGGGGTATCGTATAGCATTGATAGCTGATGTTCACTTTGGGGTTTCTCTTAATTATGATGAACTACTTAGAGTTTGTAATGATATTACTGATAATAATGTAGATTTAGTTGTATTATGTGGCGATATTGTTGATGATAGTACTACAAAAGAAGGTATGGAAAAAAGCTTTAGAGCTTTATCAACTATAAAAAGTAAATATGGAATCTTTTATGTTTATGGCAATCATGATAAACCTTCTAATATTATACCATATAAATATACAGAAGAAGATTTAATGAATGTTATAGAGGATAATAAAATAACTATATTAGATGATGAAGTGTATAAGATAAATAATGATTTTGTAATTATAGGAAGAGAGGATAGAAGTTTTGGATTAAATGGTTCAAGAATGAGTATAGAGCAATTAATAAATGGAGTAGACAAAAATTCTTTTATTTTAGCTCTAGATCATCAACCTAATGAGTATAAAGAAAATAAAGATGCAGGAACAGATTTAATTTTATCAGGGCACACTCATGGAGGGCAATTATGGCCAATAAATTATATTGATAAGCTATTTAAAATTAATGATTCTGTATATGGTTATACAAGAGTTGCTAATAATACACAAGCTATAGTTACATCAGGATTAGCAGGATGGAGGTATCCAGTAAAGACTTCCGCACCGGCAGAATATGTAATTATTAATATAAAAAATAAAAATTAATTATAATAATTCTATATAACTTTAGTTCACATAACTATAAATTAGTGAATATTAATGTTATATAGAATTATTTTTTTATTAATAAGAAAAAATAATTATTAATTAATGTGAATTTTCTGAAAAAAGATATATAATATTACTCGTATTGAATGGATAAAAATTAAACTTTAATAAAATTATCTAGTTATAAATTAAATATATAGATTGGAGAGAATAAAATATGGTGTTATTTGAAATTAATTTTTTTTCCAATACACTAGGAATCAATACTAAACTAAATGTCCTATTACCACAAAAGGGAAGTAAAGAAATTGATTCTAATGATATTGATTCTAATGATATTGTTAATAAAAATAGAATTCCTGTATTATATTTATTACATGGAATGGGAAATGATGAAAGTGTATGGTTAAGAAGAACTTCTATTGAAAGATATGCATCTCAATATGGTTTTGCTGTAGTTATTCCAACTACATATTTAGGAGGATATAATGATACAGCTTATGGGGTTAGGTATTGGACTTACATATCGAAAGAAGTTCCTCAATTTTGTAAGGAGTATTTTAATAATTTTTCAGATAAAAAAGAAGATACATTTGTTGCAGGGGTTTCTTTAGGAGGACATGGGGCATTTAAGTTAGCTTTAAGAAATCCAGATAAGTTTATGGCTGCAGCATCACTATCTGGGCCGTTAAACATAGCTAGTAAAGCAAAAATACAAGATTTAAAAAGAAAGAATAAAATTTTTTGGGAAGGAGTATTTGGACCGTTAGATAATATGGAAAATTCCAACAATGATTTAGTATATCTTTTAGAATCATTTATTAAAGCAGGAAGAAAAAAAGATATACCTAAACTATATGCTTGGTGTGGCACTGAAGATTTTTTATATGATAATAACTTAGAAATGGAAGAAAAAATGAAAGAATTAGATATAAATATTGAGTTTGCTTATTCAGAGGGGACACATAATTGGACAGCATGGGATAGAGAAATACAAAATGTATTAAAATGGTTTGACAAAATAAGAAACAAATAACTATTTTATTTAATGATATAATATAAAAATTCAAAAATAAATAAATATTTAGAATTTTACGAGTACAAGCATTGACAATATAGGTAATTAGTTGTAAAATTAGCTTAAATTTAAATATATACCTCACTTACTAGTGGGGTAGAGGCGCAGAATTTAATAGTCTTTAGTGGAGCTTGAGAGCGCTGTGAAACTATAGAGAAGGAAATTTTGCCGAAGTGTATAGTATATCTCAATATTATATGCTGGGCCTGTAATTAATAGTTGCAGGACTGTCTTAATAAGCTGCCCGGTTTATTAAGTTGTGCTATCTCAAATGGGAAGGGGAGGGAGAGTATATATAAGAAGTTTAGTTAAAGACTGATTATTTTAGAATATCTATCCATAATATTTAAGATAGCACCAACCTAGGTAGGTTGGTTTTTTTATTATCAAAAAAGGAGAGGATAAACATGAAAAAAAGATTAGCATTATTACTTTTAGCAGTTACAACTGCAGCATTTACTTTAACAGGTTGTGGTGAAAAAAAATCAGATGAAAATGTATTTAGAGTTGGGATGGAAGCAGGATATGCACCATTTAACTGGACTCAAATAGATGATTCAAATGGAGCTGTTGCAATTGATGGAAGCCCAGAATATGCGGGGGGATATGATGTTGAAATTGCTAAGAAAATAGCGGAAGGATTAGGAAAAGAATTAGTGATTGTTAAGACAGAATGGGACGGGCTAACACCAGCATTAACATCAGGAAAGATAGATGCAATTATAGCAGGGATGTCTCCAACAGAAGAACGTATGAAGACTATAGATTTTAGTGATATTTATTATAATTCAAATTTAGTAATGCTTGTTAAAAAGGGTGGAGCATATGATAATGCAGAAACTCTAAAAGATTTTTCAGGAGCTAAAATAACAGCTCAATTAAATACTTTTCACTATACAGTAATAGACCAAATTCCTAATGTTGAAAAGCAAGAAGCTATGGAAAGCTTCCCTGCAATGAGAGTTGCTTTAGAATCAGGAATTATTGATGGATATGTAACTGAAAAGCCAGAAGCAATAAGTGCACAAGCAGCTAATGAAAACTTCAAAATGGTAGAGTTTAAAGAGGGATTTGTTACTTCTGAAGAAGATACAGCTATAGCAGTTGGACTTGTAAAAGATAGTGAGTTAAAGGATCAAATAAATGAAATATTAAGTGGAATATCAGATGAAGAAAAAGAAGAAATTATGAATAAAGCAATAGAAAATCAACCAGCAGCACAGTAGTATTATTTTTTAAGGGGCACAATTGATATAAATATAATCAATGGCCCCTATTTAAATTTAAAAGGAGAGAATATTATGAGTTTAGAATGGGTAATTGAGATTGTAAAAAATAATTGGCCGATGTTTATAAGAGGGGCAGGAATGACCTTATTTATTTCAATAATAGGTACAATAATAGGAACCTTAATTGGTCTTATAGTTGGAGTAATAAAGACTATACCAGTTCCAGAAAAGGGAACTAAGAGAGTGATTTTAAAGATAGTTAATGGAATTTTATCATGTTACATAGAATTTTTTAGAGGAACACCAATGATAGTACAGGCTATGGTTATTTACTATGGATCAGCAGCAGCCTTTGGAATAGACATTGATAGAATAGTAGCAGGTTTATTTATAGTTTCAATTAATACTGGAGCATATATGTCTGAAATAGTAAGAGGAGGAATTGTTTCTATAGATAAGGGACAGTTTGAAGCAGCTCATGCAATAGGAATGAATCATTATAAAACAATGGTAAATATAGTTTTACCTCAAGTTATAAGAAATATATTACCAGCTACAGGTAATGAATTTGTAATTAATATTAAAGATACATCTGTGTTGAATGTTATTTCAGTTTCAGAGTTATTTTTCTATACAAAATCAATATCAGGTAACAATTTTAGATACTTTGAATCGTTCTTTGTAGCATGTATTCTATACTTCTTTATGACATTTACAATAACTAGGATATTAAGATATTTAGAAAAGAAATTAGATGGTCCAGAGAATTATATGATTGCAGGAAATCAGATGCAAGTAGCTAAAGCTGAAGATATGGTTAAAAAGTCTATGTAGTATCTTAAGGAGGAATGAATATGGAAAATATAATAGAAGTTAAGCATTTAAGTAAAGCCTTTGGAGATCATGAAGTTTTAAAAGACATTGACTTTTCAGTAAAAAAAGGAGAGGTTGTTTGCATTATAGGATCTTCAGGTTCTGGTAAATCTACACTATTAAGATGTATTAATTTACTAGAGAAGCCTTCAGGTGGAGAAATAATATATAATAATGAAAATATTTTAGATGATAATCATGATATATATAAGTATAGAACTAAGCTAGGAATGGTGTTCCAACAATTTAATTTATTTAATAACCATAATGTCTTAAGTAATTGTACTGTTGGACAAATTAAGATTTTAGGAAGAAGTAAGGCAGAAGCAGAAAAAATTGCAATGAAGTATTTAGGCATAGTTGGAATGAGCAATTATATAAATGCTAAGCCAAAGCAATTATCAGGAGGACAAAAGCAAAGAGTAGCTATTGCTAGAGCATTATCTATGGAACCAGATGTTATATTATTTGATGAGCCAACATCAGCTCTTGATCCAGAAATGGTAGGAGAAGTATTGAAAGTAATGAAGGAATTAGCCAAAAGTGGGCTTACAATGCTAGTTGTTACTCATGAAATGGGATTTGCAAGTGAAGTTTCAGATAGAGTTGTATTTATGAATAATGGAGTTATAGAAGAAGAAGGAACTCCAGAACAAATATTTAAAAATCCTAAAAAAGAACGTACTAGGGAATTTTTAAAGAGAACATTAGAATAGTTAAAATTTATTATTTAAAGGGTACCGTTATAGGTAGCCTTTTTTATATATAGAAATTTTGAAGGGGATATATTAGGAATAACCTCTTGTAGTATCTTTAGATATAAAAATTTATTTTAATGTAGTAATTCTATTAAGTAAAAGAATAATTAAAGTAGTATTTGTTATATATAAAGATATTAATTATTTAGATAAATAAGTATTAATATTAGAATTAATGTAAATAATGAATAGATAAGAGAAAGTTATCTAGAAATTAATAAATATATACTAGAGAAGGAGAGTTATTTACATGGAATCAATTTGGAGTAAAAGTTATAAAGATAATATAAGTAAAGAAAAATTAGATATAGAAGAAGCAGAAGTAGTTATTATAGGGGGAGGAATAGCTGGGATATTAAATGCATATATGCTTAAGAAGAAAGGAATAGAGGCTGTTGTTATAGAGAGAAAAAAGGTATTGAAGGGAAATACAATAAATACAACAGCAAAGATAACAATACAGCATAATATTATATATGATAAGTTAATTAAGGAGTTTGGTAAGGATAAAGCTAAAAATTATGCTTTAGCAAATAAATTAGCATTAGAAACTTATGAAGATATAATTAAAGAAAATAATATTAGTTGTAACTTTGAAGTTGTTGACTCCTATGTTTATACATTAAATGATTCTAAAAAAATAGAAAAAGAGTATGAAGCTGCAATAAGCTTAGGAATAGATGCAGAATTAGTAGATAATATAGAACTTCCAATTAAAATTAAAAAGGCTATTAAGTTTAAAAATCAAGCTAATTTTAATCCAATAAAATTTTTGAATTTCATTAAAAAAGATTTAACTATATATGAGGATACAACTGCGTTAGATATTAAGGAAGATAATATAGTAATAACAAATAGAGGTAATATTAAAGCTAAACATGTCATAGTTTCAACACATTTTCCTATTATTAATATGCCAGGTTATTATTTTTTAAGAATGCATCAAGAAAGAGAATATGTTTTAGCTTTGAGAGATGCTCAAATTTTAAATGGAATGTATATAGATGAAAATGAAGAAGGATATTCTTTTAGAAGATATAAAAATTATTTAATTTTAGGAGGAGCATCAGGAAGAACTGGCAGTAATGAAGATGGTGGAAGATATGATAAATTAAGAAAAGTGGCTAAAGAATTATATCCAAACTCAATTGAAGAATATCATTGGTCTGCTCAAGATTGTATGACATCAGATGGAATCCCATATATAGGACATTATTCTAAAAGCTTACCTAATGTATATGTAGCCACAGGATTTAATAAATGGGGAATGACTTCATCAATGGTATCAGCAATAATTATTAGTGGAATTATTACAGGTAAAAATTATGATTTTAATGAGATATTTTCTCCAAATAGATTTGATTTAACAGCATCTATTAAAAACTTACTTAAGGATGGAGCTAAAACTACATATAGCTTTATAGCTGAAAAAGTAAAGATACCATTAGAAATAGTAGAAAATATTCCAGAAGGCCATGCAAGTGTAGTAATATATGATGGAAAAAAGGTTGGAGTATATAAGGATAGAGACAAAAATATATTCACAGTATCTAATAAATGTCCCCATTTAGGTTGTGAATTAAAGTGGAATATGGATGATTTATCTTGGGATTGTCCTTGCCATGGTTCAAGATTTGATTACAAAGGAAACTTTTTAGAATCTCCATCTATAAAAGATTTAAAAAATGAAGAATAAAAATACATATAAGAATAGCTATTTTGAAGGATGGTATTTTAAACAACAAACTAGAAATTATAGTATTGCATTTATACCTGGAATAAATATAGATAGGAATGGGAATAAATATGCATTTATACAAGTTATAGATGAAGAAAAATCCTATAATATAAATTATGATTTTAAATATTTTTCAATAAGTGAAGATAAACTTACAATACAAATAGAGAATAATATATTTTCAATAAATGGCATTGATATTAATATCAAAAATAAGGATATAAATATAAAGGGAAAACTCATATATAAAGATATTACTAAAGTAAAGAGTGATATAATGGGTCCATTTGCATTTTTTCCTTTTATGGAATGTATTCATGGGATTTTAAGTTTGAAGCATAAAGTCAATGGAATATTAGAAATAAATGATAAAGAAATAGAATTTCTAGATGATAGCGGATATATAGAAAAGGATTCGGGAAAATCCTTTCCAGAGAATTATTTATGGATTCAGTGTAATTATTTTAAAGATAAGGATATGAGTATTATAGCCTCTATTGCAGATATACCTTTTTTAGGTTTTAAATTTAAAGGATGTATAGCAATAGTTTATTATCAAGGTAAGGAATATAGATTAGCTACATATAATGGAGCTAAAATAATTAAATATGATGAAAAACAAGTAATAATAAAAAAAGGAGTATATAAATTAGAGATAGAAATAAGGGATTTATCTCCTCAAGAGCTTTTAGCACCTAATATTGGAGAGATGAAAAGAACTATAAATGAAAATATATCTTGTAATGCAAATTTTAAATTTTATAAAGGCAGCAAATTGATTTTTAATTTAAATAGTGATAAAGCTAGTTTTGAGTATGTCATTAATTAAAAAAGGGCTGTAAGTACAGCCCTAATTAATTACATTGATTTGTGGAATGTTCTGTTTATAACATCTAATTGTTGTTCTCTAGTTAACTTAATAAAGTTTACAGCATATCCTGAAACTCTTATAGTTAATTGAGGATATAATTCTGGATGATCCATAGCATCTAATAAAGTAGCTCTATCAAATACATTTACGTTTAAGTGTTGAGCTCCTTGAGCAAAGTATCCATCCATCATTGTACCTAAGTTGTGGATTCTATCATCAGCTGATTTTCCTAATGCATCAGGTACAATTGAGAAAGTATTTGAGATACCATCTTGTGAATGTTCATATGGTAATTTAGCAACAGAGTTTAATGATGCTAATGAACCACTGCTATCTCTTCCGTGCATTGGGTTAGCACCTGGAGCAAATGGTTCTCCAGCTTTTCTTCCACATGGAGTAGTACCAGTTTTCTTACCATAAACAACATTTGAAGTTATTGTTAATACTGATTGAGTGTGATAAGCGTTTCTATAAGTCTTATTCTTTCTGATTTTATTCATCATATTTTCAACTAACCAAACAGCGATTTCGTCAACTCTATCATCATCATTTCCGTATTTAGGGAAATCACCTTCAACTTCAAAGTCTATAGCAATTCCTTCTTCATTTCTTATTGGCTTAACTTTAGCGTATTTAATTGCAGATAATGAGTCAGCACAAACTGATAATCCAGCTATACCACAAGCCATTGTTCTAAATACATCTCTATCGTGTAAAGCCATTTGTAATTTTTCATATGAATATTTATCATGCATATAGTGGATAACATTTAATGTGTTTACATATAGGTTAGCTAACCAATCTGTCATAACTTCAAATTTATCCATAACTTCGTCATAATTTAAATATTCACTTGTAATTGGAGCAAGTTTAGGTCCAACTTGCATTCCGTACTTTTCATCTTTACCACCGTTTATAGCATAAAGTAAAGTTTTAGCTAAGTTAACTCTAGCACCAAAGAATTGCATTTGTTTACCAACTCTCATAGCAGATACGCAACAAGCAATTGCATAATCATCTCCCCAGTATGGAGCCATTAAGTCATCATTTTCATATTGAACTGAGCTTGTATCAATAGAAACCTTAGAACAGAAATCTTTGAATCCTTGAGGTAATCTAGTTGACCAAAGTACAGTTAGGTTTGGTTCAGGTGATGGTCCTAAAGTATATAATGTGTTAAGAATTCTGAATGAGTTCTTAGTTACTAAAGTTCTACCATCTAATCCCATACCTCCGATTGATTCAGTAACCCAAGTTGGATCTCCTGAGAATAAATCGTTGTATTCTGGAGTTCTTAAGAATTTAACTAGTCTTAATTTCATAACGAAATGGTCAACTAATTCTTGAGCTTCTTCTTCTGTTATTAATCCAGCTTTTAAATCTCTTTCAATATATATATCAATGAAAGTTGAAGTTCTTCCTAGAGACATAGCAGCTCCGTTTTGGTCTTTTATTGCTCCTAAGAATCCAAAGTATAACCATTGAATTGCTTCTTTAGCATTAGAAGCAGGAGCTGATATATCAAATCCATAAGTTTGAGCCAATCCTTTTAATTCTTTTAAAGCATTTATTTGATCAGAAATTTCTTCTCTTAATCTGATTATATTTTCATCTATGCAAGATACTTCTAAACTCTTCTTTTGAGCCATTTTATCTTCTATTAATCTATCTACTCCATATAAAGCTACTCTTCTGTAGTCGCCTATGATTCTTCCTCTACCATAAGCATCTGGAAGACCAGTAATAACACCAGATTTTCTAGCTAATCTCATTTCATCAGTATATGCATCAAAAACACCTTGGTTGTGAGATTTTCTATATTTAGTGAATATTTCAGATATTCTTGGGCTTACTTCATAACCATAAGCTTTTGCTGCATTTTCAGCCATTCTTACACCACCAAAAGGCATAACAGCTCTTTTTAATGGAGCGTCAGTTTGAACACCAACTATTTTTTCGAAAGCTTTATCAATATATCCAGCATTATATTCGTTGATTCCTGAAATAGTTTCTGTATCAACGTCTAAAACTCCACCATTTTCTCTTTCTTTTTTAAATAGTTCGCTTACTTCTTCCCATAATTTGTTGGTAGCATCAGTTGCTCCAGCTAAGAAACTATCATCACCATCATATGGAGTATAGTTTAATTGGATAAAGTTTCTAACATCAATTGATTTAGTCCATTGACCTTCTTTAAAGTTGATCCATTGTTGATTCATATTTGCACTCCTTTTTAAAAAAATTAATAAACATTCTATCAAGTGGGAATTATTATTAATAGAGAATAGTTATTATCTATATTTTATCATTTAATATTACTAATATCAATACAAAATGACTAAAATTTAACAAGCCATTTCTGTAATTTTAATTAAATACACAATATTATTATATGCAGTTTTTAATTTACACTACACTTAATATTATAATATAAATAAATAATAAGTATATAGTATAATTGTAATTTTTTTATATTCTAAAAATTATAATTAGGCGTAAGATAGGAAAATAGAGAGATATAGAGGATTACACAAAACAAATTTACAATAAATGTAATACAAATTTAAAGTAAACGTTTAAAAAATAAATAATTATTAAATATACATAATTATTTAAAGTAAACATAAAAAAAGCTTATCTAAAGTAAAAAAAGTTTGTTATAAACAAAACAATATAAAGAAAATTAAGAATATTAATATAATTAAAAAAATAAAGAAAATTATTTGAGGGAAATTATAAATTGTAATATAATATAGGTAAAGTATTCCAAAAGGAAAATTTTATATTTAGGAGTGTGGAAAATGAAAAGTTTAAAAGGAACTAGAACAGCGGAAAATTTAATGAAGTCTTTTGCAGGAGAATGCCAAGCAAGAACTAGATATACTTATTACTCTAGTATTGCTAAAAAAGAAGGATATGTACAAATAGCAAATATATTTTTAGAAACAGCTGAACAAGAAAAAGAGCACGCAAAAAGATTTTATAAATTCTTAAAGGATGAATTTGGAGGAGAAGCAATAGAAATTAATGCATCATATCCTGTAGCATTATTTTCTGATACTGCTTCAAATTTAAAGGCGGCTGCAGCAGGAGAACATGAAGAATGGAGCACTGATTATCCAGAATTTGCAAGAATAGCAAGAGAAGAAGGATTCCCTAATATAGCAATTGCATATGAAAGAATTAGTGAAGTAGAAAATAGACATGAAAGAAGATATAATAAGCTACTTAAGAATCTTGAAGAAGGAAAAGTATTCAAGAAAGATGAAGTAGTATTATGGAAATGCAATAACTGTGGCTATATATATGAAGGGGAAGAAGCTCCAGAAGCATGTCCAGCTTGTTTACATCCAAAAGCATATTTTGAAGTGTTTATTGAAACATACTAAAAATCATATATTAGACTGTCGATTGACAGTCTTTTTTTATAAATTATAAGTAGTATATAAGGTATCATTATTTAATTTACATATAAATATTTTATAAAAATTAACTAAACAAAAAGGAAGGAAGAAAGTAAGGATGAAATCCTTAAATAAGAAAGTTAAATTTGTTTATATAGTTTTAATTTTTAATATTTTTTTAATTGGTGTAGTAACATCTATATCTGTATATAAAGCTAAGGATTCTATGGAAAAATCTATGAGTAATACATATACAAGTTTAAGTTCTATAAATAGCATGATTAGTAATATTAATTCTCAAGAAAAGGCAATACTTATTTATTTGCAAGGTAATAGGGAGGAAGCTATCAATATACTTCAGGATCAAGATGATGATTTTTATAAGTGGTTATATGTTGCTAAAGAACATGCTATTGATAATAAAGAAGAACAGCTAATTCAAAAGGTAAATGATGAATATATAGAATTGAGAAAATCATTTTCTAAGTTACAAGATTATAACAATGGGAATAATTATAATGAATTATTAGAGTACTATATAGAAAATATATCAAATCAAATAGAAGTTGTTATTGAAGACTTGAAAGATATAGGAAGAATAAATAAAGATTTTATGATAATAGAAAAAGGATTATTTGATAGAAAAATTACTGAACTTATATACTGTATAATATCAATTTCCTTATTAGGTGCAGTGGTAGCTACAATTACTTGTTTTACATTAGTGAATAAGTATTTTTACATAATAAATTTATTATTAAATTCCTTTAATGATACTATTTTAATATTGGATAAAAATTACAAGGTTAAGTTTATTAATAAGAATGCAGAGATTTTATTTGAATTAGAAAGAAAAGTATGTAGGAACAAACATATATTAGAGATAATTAATATTCCAGATATTTATAATTTTATTCAAGAAAATAAGTTTAATAAATCTAACAATAATATATTAAAGATAAACTATAATGATAGAAATCTTATATTAGAAATAGATATAGCAGAAATTGGAAATAAAAGTAAAAAATCTAAAGGAGTAGTTTTAATAATAAAGGATATTACAAAAATTAGAGAAGCTGAAATAGAAAGTAGAAATATGGTAGGTACTATATCTCATGAGTTAAAAACCCCATTAACATCATTGATGATGGGAGTTGGGCTTATAAGTAACAAAAGTATTGGGGAGTTAAATGAAAAGCAAAGAATCATATTAGATGCTATAGGAGAAGATGTTCAAAGTTTAAATGAGTTAGTATCAAAGTTGTTAACAACATATGAAAGACAAAATACAAGTAAAAATATAAATATAAGCAGTTGTAATATTAATAAAATACTTAAACATGTATTTACTAGTTTTAAGGCAAAGGCGGAGGAAAAGAAGATTTTTTTATCTTTAGCTATTAATAATGAATTACCTAATGTAATGATAGATGGAGAAAAAATAAGATGGGTACTAAATAATTTGATTTCTAATGCTATAAGATATACAGAAAAGGGGAGAGTTGATATCTCAGGAAACTATAATGAAAAAGATATTATTATTACTGTTAGAGATACAGGAAGGGGTATACCTGCAAATTATTTGAAAAAGGTATTTGAAAGATTCGTAAGAGTAGAAGGGTTTGAAGTACCAGAAGAGAGTACGGGCTTGGGACTAGCTATAGCAAAAGAAATTGTAGAGCTACATGGAGGAGAAATTTGGTGTGAAAGTAAGATGGGGGTAGGGAGTATATTTATTTTCACTATTCCGTTGAACTATCAAGGGAAGGAGGAATTAAGATATGAAAAAGGTGTTAGTAGTTGATGACACAAAAAATATTAGAAACTTACTAAGTACCTGTCTTGAAATAAGAGGATATGAAGTAACTACAGTAGATAGTGGGATAGAAGCATTAAATGTAATTAATGATAAAAATATAGATATTAATTTGATTTTTTTAGATATTAGAATGCCTGGAATAAGTGGAACTGAAGTATTGAAGGTTATAAAAAGAGAAAGAGAAAATTGTCCAGTAATAATTATGACGGCTTTTGCTACAGTAAAAAATGCAATTGAATGCACAAAATTAGGAGCGTTGATTTATTTACAAAAACCTTTTTCTACAGATAGAATAAATATGATTTTAGATGAATTTGAAGGAGAAAACGGAGAATTTATTGAAGAGAAGAACGAAAAGGATATTTTAGAGGAAGTTAAGTTAATAATTGATAAAAATTATATACAAGCTCATGAATTATTAAAAAAAGCTTTAGCTATGGATCCATACAATAAAGAAATATATTTATTAATTAGTAAGGTCAATGAAAAATTAAATAACAAAGAGAGAGCTAGAATATTTAGTGAAATTTATAAGCTTTTTTAGTAATAATAAACTTAATATATAGTTTATATTTATGAAATAATATAGATATATGGAATAAAAAAGAGTTAACAATAAAGAAATTGGAGGGATAATATGTTTTTAAATGAATTAAATAAAGAAGAAGCTATAGGATTTTTAAATTTAGTATCAATTTTTGTAAAGGTTGATAATAGATTTACAAAAGAAGAAGAGAAGATATTAGAAGCATATAAGCAAGAGTTAGGAATATTTAACAATGATGAATGTAGGGATTATAATGAAATAATTGATACATTTTTAAAAAGTAGTAATAAATCTAAAAATATAGCTTATTTTGAGTTAGTTTCCCTAGCTTTAGCTGATGGAGAATATGAAATTCATGAAGTAGATTTTTTGGAAAAAATTGCAGAAGAGTTAAAAATAGAGAGATCAAAGAAAATAGCTATAGCTAATTATTTTTATAAGTATGCAGATGGGGATAAACTTTCTAATGAAAATAAAGACGTTAATTTATTAAGAGAAGAAGCAGAAAAGATAATTGGATAGTAAAATAAAAAGGTATGCATAAAAATATTAATAATAGAGATAATTTTAAATATTGTTAATTTGTATAATGTAGTAACTATTATTGTTAATAGGTAGATATGTTAGTAAAATACATTGATAAAACTGTAGTTATTATATAAAATAGATTCAAGTTAAGAAATAATTTAATTAGGGGATAGGACAACTTATGAATTTAATATCAATTATAATAATAATTGCATCAGCAGTTGCATCATTTAAATTAGCAGAAGAAAAAGGTCAAAATAAAATTTTATGGACAATATTTACTGTATATTTTGGACCAACAGTTCTAGCTATTCAATATTTAGCAACATTATACATAGCAAGAAACTCGAATTTAAGATAATTTTAAAAGTAAAAAAGTTAATTTTAAGGAAAGGAGCATAGAAAATATGCTCCTTTTTAAATACTATAAATAAAAAATATATATTATATAAGAAAATAAAAATTTTATTGCTAATGTAGCTTATAAAATTAAAGGATTTAGTTTAATATATAATAAAAAGTCAGTTTCATCAAATGATAATTAACTTAAATGAGGATATTTGGTTTGAAAGTATAAAAAAGTATGTTGAAACTGTGGAAAGTTATCCACAAAATGTGGACAACTATAAAAAACTGTTGAAAACTTTATGATAAACTATTGACACAATATATATGTATTAAATATACATTTGTAACAATATGATGTTTTTTGATGAGGTATAGCTATAAATGATAAATTACAAATAATAATGAAAAAGGGATTTATATACAATCAAATGAAGTTATACACAGTTTGGATAAAATGTGGATAAAAAGTGTGGATATCTTTGAAAAATCATTATAAATATAGATAAAATCACAGTTTTCAAATATTTTCCTGTGGAAAACTTTTATTACTAAAGTTGATAACTATGAAAAAAATTGACAAAAATGATGAAAAATAAAGTTTATGTTTAAGGAGATGTGAAAATGAATTTTGATAAAAATATTTTTAAAGGAAAATTTATAAGTAGGCCAAATAGATTTAATGCAAAAGTTTTATTAAATGATGAAGAAATTATTGTTCATGTTCCTAATACTGGAAGGTGTAGAGAGATATTAATAGAAGGGGCAACTATATTTTTAAGGGAAGAATTAAATCCTAATAGAAAGACAAAATATGATTTGATAGCAGCCATAAAAGGAGATTCTATTATAAATATTGATTCACAAATTCCTAATAAGGTAGTTAATGAAGCATTAGAGAATAAAAAAATTGAAAATTTAAATAAGTATACGAAGATTATGCGTGAAAAAACCTTTGGGAAAAGTAGATTTGATTTTAAATTAGCGACAGAAGATAATAAAGAATATTTTTTAGAAGTGAAGGGAGTAACGTTAGAAGAGAATGGGCATTGTATGTTTCCTGATGCACCAACAGAAAGAGGTGCTAGACATATAATAGAACTTATAGAGGCAAAGAAGCAAGGATATGGTGCAGGAATTATATTTTTAATTCAATTAGAAGGTATAAAGACGTTTTCACCAAATGATGAAAGAGACGCAGAGTTCGGTAAAGCATTAAGATTAGCTAAGGAAAATAATGTGGATATTATGGCATATGATTGTATTGTTACAGAAAATAGCATTGAAATAAATAGGAAAATTGATATAATATTGTAAATGAGGTAGAAATAAAAGGGAGGTGGCTATTACTATATTTATATAGTAGCAAAGGTAAATATGAAATATAAATTTTGTCCTATTTGCGGGAAAAAACTAGAGGAGCGTTATAGTTGGGATGAAGGTGGAGTTCCTTATTGTAATCAGGATAACATAATGTTTTTTGATACTCCAAAGCCATGTATTATGGTAGCTGTAATAAAGGAAGATGAGATTCTACTATTAAAACAAGGGTATATATATGAAAATTCTAAGATTTTATTAACTGGATATGTGGGTAATAATGAAACAGCAGAAGATGCTGTAAAAAGAGAAGTTAATGAAGAAGCAGGAATTGAAGTAGATAATATTATATATTTGGGATCAGACTATGTAAAAGATAAAGAAATTCTTATGATAACATTCAAGGCAGACTATATTTCAGGAGAAATTAATAAATCTGATGAGGTAGAGGAAATAGGTTGGGTAAAGATAAGTAACGCATTAGAAGAAATGAAGGAAGATATAATAGGTAAGAAGGTAGTACAAAAAATTTTACATACAAATTGGTAAAATTAATTATTTTTAATCATCTTGTATATTATAAAATATAGATAAATTATATATTTAAAAATATAAAACCAGTAGAACACTAAATATCTACTGGTTATTTTTATAGATGTTATAAATTATGCTTTTTAGATAACTATATTTATTAAAGAATTATATTAAATATAAAGTATAAATTTTGAATTTATAAGCAAATAGGCACTAATAAGAATTAATATTTGCATATTACTTCTAAACTTCACTTCTATATATTTTAATACATAAAATATTATCAACATAGGTTATTTCAGCGCTATCAATCATTACACCAACTAAAGAAAGTTCTCCATCAGAATCATCTTCTCCACCTAAGTACCAATAAGATTCTTCAATTTCATGTTGTCTTTCAATATTTAAGGTGTTAGTTAAATTATCTATTTCTTCAGAAGGAACATCAATAACATTCCCCCAAATAGTAAAGGAAGTACCAGAATCATTAGTATTTATTTTAGTATTAATTTCTTTTGCTCCAAGATTATGTAAGTAATTCATTAATTCATTAACAATTTTTAAATTTCTTTCAAATATATGCTTCATTTTGATTATGTCTCCTTTTTAAAAACATTTACTACAGGAATTAATAACATCGCTATTAGACCTGCAGATAATCCATTATTATATAAATTAAGTCCGCCGTGAATATACCCAATATTGTTTACCATACAAACATGTAGAAAGCCTGCTAATATACCAATCTTAAATCCATATTTTCCTGCTATAGGAGCAAGGGATGTAGAAAATAGTATGGATAATATAAGAGAAGGAGAGTTTATAGGATTTATATTTATTAGTGCAGCTAAAATTGCTCCAATAATAACAGGAATAACATTTCTTAAATGCTTTCCAAATGAACTAAAGCCAACAATTGTAAAGATACCAGCAATAGTTCCACCATTTAAATCTGCTCTCAGAACTAATATTAAAATAGTTGATAAAAGACAAAGTATACCCATATTCAAGTAACAAGTATTTCCATATAACATATAGAAATCAGTAACTAATCTACCAGGCTTTTTTAGTAAGTTTATATAATTTTCTTTTACCCTTGGATTATTATATATACCTAAAAATATTAAATATAGAGAAATAATTATTAGAATTACTAAGAAAACATGTGTTGATTCAGTATTCCATAAAACTCTAGATTCAAATTCAATTCCAATAGCTCTAAATATAGACATTAGTAATGTTGCAAAAAGTCCAGCTGCAAAACCTATATTATATAAGTTATAACCATTATGAGCTTTTATACAGTGAGAAACAATAGGGGTTAAAATAAAGCCAGTAAATATGCCTATTAAATATCCAAGTAATATACTTGTGATTTTTGGAAGGGAATCTATAAAGCTAAGTTGACTCACTATTGGAGCTAATGCTGTAGATAGCAAAGCAACCAAGCTATAATTAAGAAAAGGTTCTCTTTCATATTTAGAGTATAGATAAACTCCAATAATTATTGGCCAAATATTTAATAAGTTTTTTCCAAAGAATGAGAAGCCAGTTATTAGCCATAATGACATAATAGTTGCACCATTAGGTTTAACACCCGATAATATTAAAAGTAACATACATAGAACACTAGTTAAAGCTGAATTAACAAGGGAGGCTCCAATACCACCAATTTCTACATAATCAGATATTAATATGTCTGGACTTAGAATTATATTTGCTAATCCTGAGAAAATTTCTCTCGGAGTGTCTATAATGAATGCTGCTATTATGAAAAATATGTATAATATTATTAAAATGGTATAAGGGAAATAAAGTTTACTTTTTTTTATATCGACCACCTCTTTAAAAAATAAAATTTTTGGGGATATTAACTTATAATAGATGTTGATTATATAATAATTATTATATAAAATAAATTGGTTAATTACTTTAATAAATAAAAAATGTAGTTATAATATAATTATATAAAATAACATAGTATATAGAAAGATAAATAGGAGGAGTTTAGATGAATGGTAAAAAAATAAAACAAGTACCAGAAATTAAAGGCACACTAAGAAGCCATGTAATAGAGGTTCCAGCATGTATAAGAAATTGTAGTGGAATAAAGATATTTGGTAAAAGAATAAAATCACTTTTATTTACTACAGATGTAGCAATTATTAAAAATACAGATGCTGATGCTATTATAGCAGTATATCCATTCACGCCCCAACCTATTATAACACAAGCATTAGTTACAGCAGCAGATGTACCAGTATTTTGTGGTGTAGGTGGAGGAATTACTCAAGGTAAAAGAGTAGTTAATTTAGCATTAGATGCAGAGTTTAAAGGAGCTATGGGGGTAGTAGTTAATGCGCCTACAGCAAATGATATAATAAGAGATCTTAGAGAAACAATTGATATACCTGTAATTGTAACAATAGTTTCAGAATGTGAAAATGTTGCAGAAAGAATAGAGGCAGGTGCTACAATATTAAATATATCTGGAGGAAAGAATACTCCGAATTTGGTTAGAAAGATAAGAAAAGAATTTCCGGAATTTCCTATTATTGCTACAGGTGGACCGACTAGAGAAAGTATTATGGAAACTATAGAAGCAGGAGCAAATGCTATAACATATACACCTCTTCCATCAAGTGATGTAATGGGAGAATTAATGAACAAATATAGAGGAGAAAATTAAAAATAGAAAATAAGTAAAACTATGGAATAATTATTAGGTTTATGTATAATAATAAATATGATGATATTAAAGGCTGTCGAAAGATGGCCTTTAATTAAATACATATAACGTTGGAGGGGAAAATATGAAGTTATTTGGGGCAAGTAAAGTTAAAGACAATACTTTAATAATTGGTGGAATAAAGGCCAGTGAGTTGGCTAAAGCCTATGGAACGCCACTTTATGTTATGGATGAGCAATTACTTTTGGATAACTGCAGAAAATATATTAAAGCATTTAAGGTTGAAGAAGAGAATAATAGAGTTGCTTTTGCAGGTAAAGCTTTTTTAACTATTCAAATGTGCAAGTTAATTAGTAAGGAAGGTTTATATTTAGATGTAGTATCAGGTGGAGAATTATACACTGCTTATAAATCAGGTTTTCCAATGGAAAAAATATATTTTCATGGAAATAATAAAACACTAGAAGAGATAGACTTAGGAATTAAGCTAGGGGTTGGAAGGTTTATAGTAGATAATATTTGGGAAATGGCAAAAATTAATGAGATAGCAGAAACTTATAATAAAAAACAAGATATTTATTTAAGATTAACACCAGGAATAGAAGCTCATACTCATGATTATATAAAAACTGGTCAAATAGATTCAAAATTTGGGTTTGCACCAGTAGGTAATATTATTATGGATGCTGTAAAGAAAGCTTTATCTCTTGATTATGTTAATTTAGTAGGTCTTCATTGTCATATAGGTTCACAAATTTTTGAAACTGAGCCTTTTGAAGATGCAGCTGAAGTTATGCTTAATTTTATTAATGAAATAAAGCAAGAAACAGGACATTGTATTGAAGAGTTAGATTTAGGTGGTGGATTTGGTGTTTATTACACAGAAGAGGATAAGCCTAAAGAAACTGAAGAATATTGCAATGCAATATTAAATAAAGTTGATGAAGTGTGCGCTAAGCTAGGATTGAAGAAGCCTATATTAACTATAGAACCAGGAAGATCCATAGTAGCTAATGCTGGAACTACGCTGTATACAATAGGAGCGATAAAAGAAATACCTGGAGTAAGAAAATATGTATCAGTAGATGGTGGATTAACAGATAATATTAGACCGGCTTTATATGGTTCAAAATATGAAGCAACAATAGCTAATAAGGCATCAGAAGAAAAAAATGAAATAGTAACAATAGCAGGGAAATGTTGCGAATCAGGAGATGTTTTAATAGAAGATATTAATTTACAAAAAGCAGAAGGTGGAGATATTCTTGCTATTTCAACTACAGGTGCTTATGGTTTTTCTATGTCCAGTAACTACAATAAATTAACAAGACCAGCAGTTATATTTGTAAGAAACGGAGAAGCTAGAGTTGCTGTAAAAAAACAAAGTTATGAAGATTTAATAAGAGATGAACTTTAAAATAATAATATTTGGATATAATAATTTAATAGATAAGATTGTTTAGGGAGGCTGTATGAAACGGCTTCCCTTTAATTATAGAAGATATACACATAATTAAATATTTATTAAATCATTTAAATCAGTATTAAAAGATTTTATAATCTATTTAAAATTGTTATAAATATGATATACTAAATTATAAGTGCAGGATAGGAGAGGAGAGGTGGAAGTAAGAAGTATGATGCCAGATATATATATAGTTGATAGAATTGAAGAAAACTATATAGTATTAGAAGATGGTAAAGGGAAAATAATTAATGTAGAAAGCAAGTATGTAATTGGATTAGCAAAAGAAGGACATATACTTTATAAAAAAGAAAACTTATATTATATAGATGAAGAAGGAACTAGGAAAAGAGAAGAAGAAATAAAGAATTTAATGAAAGGATTATGGAGTTAATGAAAGATAATAAAAATAATGTTAATGATTTTTTTGATGGTAACATGATGATTAATAATGAAGATAAACAAGAATATAATTCAGAAAATAAAGTTAATAGTGATTGTGATACTGAAAATATAGATAATAATAGAAGAAAAGATAAACAAGAAGATAGTAAAATAAAGAATATATTTTTTGAATGGATTGTTCCTATATTATCTGCCTTTGTTATAGCATTTCTTATTAATAAGTTTGTGTTATTTAAAGTCTATATTCCATCAGAGTCTATGGTACCTACAATAAATGGGAATGATAGATTATTTGTAACAAGAATTTATAATTTAGATAAATTAGAAAGAGGAGATATAATAGTATTTTATTCAGAAGAATTACAACAAGATTTAATAAAAAGATTAATTGGGTTACCTGGAGATACTGTAGAAATTAAAGATGGTATAGTTTATGTAAATGGGGAACTTTTAGAAGAAGACTATATTGGAGCTCAAAATGCTTCTTTTAATGGAAGATATCAAGTACCAGAAGGGAAATATTTCTTTTTAGGAGATAATAGATTATATTCAAATGATGCTAGAGTATGGAAAAATCCATATATTGATGGTAAAGATATAATAGCAAAGGCACAAATTAGGGTATATCCTTTTGATAAAATTGGAATAATAGAGTAGTTTAATAGAAAGGAAATATAATGAATAGAAAGAATACTGAAGAAAATAATAATAAGAATAAAAAACAGAATACTATAATTTATGCTGTTTTAGCATTTTTAATTTTATATGGTTTTACGATAACAAAAAGCTTTATTAGTACAGACCAAATTAGCTATAATAAATTTTTAAATATGCTAGAAAATAAACAAGTTGAAAAAGTTATAATTTCATCTAATGAAATACAAATATTAACTACTGGTGATGAAAATGAGAATAAAGAAAAAAAAGTTTTATATACAGGAAATGTTAATGACCCTAACTTAATTAATCTGTTAAATGAGTCAGGAGTAGATTATACTGGAGAAATTATAAAAAATAGTTATTTTGCAGATTTTATTTTTAGTTGGGTAATAATGCCCATAATATTATTTAGTTTATTTAAATTTATAGCAGGTAGACTAGGAAAGAAAATGGGTGGAGGCCCAATGATGGGTTTAGGTAAAAGTAATGCTAAGGTATATAAAGAAAATGATATAAAAATTACCTTTGATGATGTAGCAGGGCAAGATGAAGCTAAGGAATCGCTAGAAGAAATAATAGATTACTTAAATAATGCAGAAAAATATAAAGATATAGGAGCTAAACTTCCAAAGGGTGCATTATTGGTTGGTCCTCCAGGAACAGGAAAAACATTGCTTGCAAAAGCAGTAGCTGGAGAAGCGAATGTACCATTTTTATCAATTTCAGGATCAAATTTTGTTGAGATGTTTGCTGGAATGGGAGCAGCTAAGGTTAGAGATTTATTTAAAGAAGCAGAGAAAAATGCTCCATGTATAATTTTTATAGATGAAGTTGATTCTATAGGTAAAAGTAGAGATTCACAACTTCAAACAAATGATGAAAGAGAACAAACCTTAAATCAATTATTAACTCAAATGGATGGTTTTGATTCTACTAAGACAATAGTAGTATTGGCAGCAACAAATAGACCAGAAATATTAGATAAAGCTTTATTAAGACCAGGTAGATTTGATAGAAGAGTTATTGTAGATAGACCGGATCTTAAGGGAAGAGTAGATATATTAAAGGTTCACTCTAAGGGTGTTAAGCTTGGAGATGATGTAAACTTAGAAGAGATTGCAAAGAGTACACCAGGAGCTGTAGGAGCTGATTTAGCTAATATAGTAAATGAAGCAGCATTAGGAGCAGTTAAGAATAAAAGAGAATTTGTTATACAAGAAGATTTAAGAGAAGCTGTAGAAGTTATTATAGCAGGTAAAGAAAAGAAGGATAGAATACTTTCTACTATGGAAAAAAGAATTGTTGCTTTCCATGAAGTTGGTCACGCTTTAGTAGCAGCCTTATTAGATAATACCGATCCAGTACATAAGATAACAATAGTTCCAAGAACTATGGGAGCATTAGGATATACTATGCAACTACCAGAAGAAGAAAAGTATCTTGTTTCTAAAGAAGAATTAACTAATCAAATTATGGTTATGTTAGGTGGAAGATCAGCTGAAGAAGAGGTATTTAATTTAGTATCCACTGGAGCATCTAATGATATTGAAAGAGCTACTAAAACAGCTAGAAGTATGGTTACTATATATGGTATGACAGAAAAGTTTGATATGATGGCTTTAGAGTCACTTCAAAATAGATATTTAGATGGAAGAGCTGTAAGAGAGTGTAGTGAAGAAACATCTACTTTAATAGATCAAGAAGTTCTAAGTATAATAAGAGTTTGTCATGAAAATACAAGAAAGCTTTTAAAAGAAAATAGAGATTTACTAGATAAGATTTCTGAATTTTTACTTGAAAAAGAAACTATTTTTGGTGATGAGTTTATGGAATTTGTATATGAAAAATACCCAGAACTTAAGGAGAAAAAACAAAAGAAAGATAATACAGAAGTAGATTTCGAAAAAAATAATCGAGAAACCAATATAGAAACTATACAAGAAGATAATAATTATGAAAAGTTAGAGGATAAATAAAACAGTTATTCTGTAATAGATTAATGGTATTAATATTAGGGGTGTCATATGGCAGCCCTAATTTATACTTTATAAAAAATATCAAGGGGGGAATTCTTTTGGATAAAATAGAATTCTTAAAGGAAGAAGAAAATCTAAAAAATACATTAAATATACTAAATAATGAAACTTTAAATTACATTGAAAAGAGAAAAGCTATTTCAGACTATATTTTAGATTATAGGAAAAAATACATTGAAGAATATAGAGATGATGAGGATAAATTAATAGAGTATTTCGATCATGAGAGATAT
The DNA here is from genome assembly GCA_017435645.1 of Clostridium sp. Lineage (GTDB taxonomy): Bacteria > Bacillota > Clostridia > Clostridiales > Clostridiaceae > Clostridium. The sequence goes on from JAFSER010000042.1 coordinate 106,595, forward strand.
ATAAAAGAAGAAAGCTATAAGGCTATAGATAGAAAATTATCTGAGTTTGTAAAATTAAAGGAATCTCCTTACTTTGGAAAAATTAATTTTATAGATGATGGCTATGGGGAAGAATTATATATTGGAAGATATGGCTTAACACCAGAAGAAAGCTATGAGCCAGTAATAATAGATTGGAGAGCTCCAGTAGCATCATTATTTTATAAAGGAATGGTAGGAAAAACTACGTATAAGACACCACAGGGAGAAGTTCCGGTAGATATTTTAAGTAGAAGACAATTGATGGTTAAAAAGGCCAAGTTAGAAGGATTTTTTGATTCTGATATAAATATTCAAGATGAAATTCTTCAATTAGTTTTATCTTCAAATTCAGGAGAAAAGCTAAAGGATATTGTAAATACAATACAAAAAGAGCAAGACGAAATAATAAGAGCAGATAGAAATAAGGTAGTTGTAGTTAATGGGGTAGCAGGTTCTGGTAAAACTACAATAGCTCTTCATAGAGTTGCATATCTTTTATACAATTATAGAGAACAATTAACTGATAAGGTTTTAATATTAGGACCTAATGATATATTTATGGATTATATATCAGAAGTTTTACCTAATTTAGGAGAAACTGCAGTTAATAATGAAACATTTTTATCGTATGCCTATAAAGAAATAGGATTAAATGAAAATATTATAGATATAACAGCTTATTTAGAAGAAGTCTTTAAGGGAAATCAAAAAATAATTAATGAAATAAAATATAAATCTTCTAAGGAGTTTATTGAATTATTAGATAAAAAAATTACAGAGATAGAAGAAGGATACTTTAATCATAAAGCTGTAAGGTTTATGGAAGAAGAAATAGTTTCTACAGAAGAGATAAGTGAGCTTTTTGAAAAACATTATAAATATATGCCTATTTTTAGAAGAAGTCAAAAAATTAAAAGAATCTTAACTTCAAAAATTAAAGATAAAAGAGATGAGAAAGTTAGAGAAATTAATAATAAGGCTCAAGAGGAAAGGGCTAAATTATCTACAGATGATTTATTAGTAGAAGAAAATAATATAGAATTTAGAAGAAGAATAGCTATTAGAGATGTTGTTAAAGAAGTTATAAAATCAAAATCGGAAATAGATCTATGGATTGAAAATAAAGATGTAGTAGATATTTATAAGGAATTTATGAATATCGAAAAATTATCGTATTTAGATTTACCAGCCATTTTATATTTAATGATAAAGCTAGAAGGGAAAAAATCTAGTTATGAAATTAAGCATATAGTAATAGATGAAGCTCAAGATTATAATATGCTACAATTTATAGTGTTAAAAGAATTAACAAACTGTAGAAGCTATACAATTCTTGGGGATTCTAATCAACGATTAATTAAGGCAGAAGAAACAGCAGCTATGCTAAGACTTAAAGAAATATTTGGAGGTTTCTTTAATTTACATGAGCTTAAGAAAAGCTATAGATCTACTTATCAAATTATGGAATATGCAAGTAAGCTTTTAGATGAAAATGCAGTAGTCCCTTTTGTTAGAAAAGGAGAGTTTGATGTTTTAGAAACTGTTGTTAAAAAGAATGATACAGATGATTTGATTCAGGTTATAACAAATTTATTAGAAGATTATCAAGAAGAGAAATATGAAAATATAGCTGTTATAACAAAAGATAAAGAAGGATTAAATAGTATTGCAACTGAACTTAAAAAATATACTAATATTTTAGCATTTAATAAATCGGATATTGTATATAGGGGAGGAAAGGTATTGATTCCTTCATATTATGCAAAAGGATTAGAGTTTGATGCTGTAATAATAGTAAATTTTGATAAAGATACAGATAATTTAATTAAATATATAATGAGTACAAGAGCTCTGCATAGATTATCTGTTATAAATATTGTATAGAATATGTTTTGAATTGAGAATTAGAAAATATAATTAATAAGAATAGAGTGAGTATAAGCTTACTCTATTTTTTTATTATCAGTTTTTATAAAAATTATTAGAATGCTTTAGTTGTAATTTTTCACAATATATATATAGATTTATTAGTCATAATTAAGGAAAGTATTTCAATATAGTGAATAAAATTGTATTTTAAGAAAATAATTATATAATTAAATCATAAGCTTTTTGTAAACGATACAAGGTGGTGGAGAAATGGAAGGCTTTTATGAACAATTTCAAACTAAGGATTATACTAAGGTAGAGAAGATATTTAATTGCATAATAATAATCTTAGTAATAATAATAGTTTTACTTTTAATTACCTTAAATTTTATAATTGTTACACCATTTGCATTACTTTATCTAGGAGTAATTTTATTACAACATAATATAATAGTAGAGTATGAATATGAGCTTACTGGTTATGAACTTTCAATATGTAAAATTATGAAAAAAAGTAGGCGAAAAGAGATTGCAAGCTTCAACATAAAAGAAATATCTAGTATAAGAGATGTGGACAAGGTAGGAAAAGATATAAAAATTAAAAAAGCTTATCTAAAGAACACAGAAAATAAACCTATGGTGTATTTGTTTAATAGCTCTGCTGGAGTTATAGGGTATGAATTATCAGCAGATGAAAAATTAATAAATTTAATAAAAAAAGTTAACCCATTAGCATTTTATTAATATATTGGAGGAGAGAAAATGGCAGGTTTAAAATTAAATAATATTCAAAAAATTTATGACAATGGATTTCATGCAGTTAAGGACTTCAATTTAGATATCCAGGATAGAGAGTTTATCGTTTTTGTTGGACCATCAGGATGTGGTAAATCAACAACTTTAAGAATGATAGCTGGATTAGAAGAAATTTCAGGTGGAGAATTATATATCGATAATAATTTAGTAAATGATGTTGCACCTAAAGACAGAGATATAGCAATGGTTTTCCAAAACTATGCATTATATCCACATATGACTGTTTATGAAAACATGGCATTTGGATTAAAACTTAGAAAGTTACCTAAAGAAGAAATTGATAAAAAGGTTAAAGAAGCAGCAAAAATATTAGATATTGAGCACTTATTAGACAGAAAACCAAAGGCTTTATCTGGTGGACAAAGACAAAGAGTTGCTATGGGAAGAGCTATAGTAAGAAGTCCTAAGGTATTCTTAATGGACGAACCTTTATCAAACCTTGATGCAAAATTAAGAGTTCAAATGAGAATAGAAATATCAAAATTATATAATGAATTAAATACAACATTTATATATGTTACACACGATCAAACTGAAGCTATGACATTAGGAACAAGAATAGTTGTTATGAAAGATGGTATTGTTCAACAAGTTGCATCACCAACAGAAATATATAACCATCCAGCGAACTTATTTGTTGCAGGATTTATAGGAAGTCCTCAAATGAATATGACTTATGGACAAAATGTAGTTGAAGGTGGAAAGCAATTTGTTAAGGTATTTGATAAATTAATTGAAATACCACAAAATAAAATACAATTTATAAAAGAAAAGAATGCTCAAAATATAGAAGTAATAGTAGGTGTTAGACCAGAAAATATCTGTCATACTAAGGAAGAATTAGCTAAACCTAATGTTATTAAATTTGATGGTATAGTTGATCTTACTGAAAATTTAGGAGCTGAAACATATATTCACCTTAAGAAGGATGGAGCAAACTTCATTATTAAGTCAAGAACAACTGAAATTTATAAGATAGGTGATAAAATCGAATTTGGTATTGATCCAGATAAGATGCATTTATTTGATAAAGAAGAGCAAAATACAATATTCTAATAAAAAAGAGGCTATTTTAATAGATAGCCTCTTTTTGGTTGTTGAAAATAATTTTTATCTTTCTTTTTTAGATTCGTTATCAAATAAATCTTCTATATTTGCTAAATCCTCATGATTATCAGAAATTATATCTGGAGATTTATATGTTAAATTATTAATAGATTGATATATCTTTTCTAATATATAGTTTTGGATTCTTTTTGTCTTGTAATGCTTATTAAAAATAATAAAGCTCCATATACCAATAATACCAAAAGTAATCATAAAGAGCGCCCCTAGACTATAGAAAACTATTTGAAATATTTGAACTGCTAAATCCATTACTAATCCTCCGTATTTTACTTAGAAATTATTATATCATATAAGATGAAAAAAGTGGTATAAATTAGGATGTTTTAAAAATATATCTTATTTCAATAAAAAATAAGAATAATATTTTTTATGATTACTTATTTATTTATATGGCTATACTTCTAGATAATACTAACTATAAGGAGAAGTTGTATGAAAAAAATAGTAATTACACTTATATCCTCTATACTAATAGTAAGCTTTTTAATAGGTTTTATTGAAGTATCAGAAGGTACTAATAAAATTAACAATGATGAAATAATATATTCAGTACCTGAAATTCCAAATGATTTTAAGTCAGTGGGAAGCTTAGATAAGAGAACTCAAGATATTGTTGCAGCCACTAGTAGAGGATTAGTAGAATTAAATTCAAATAACGAAATTAAACCTTCATTATCAGAAAGTGTTGAAATAAGCGAAGATGGTTTACAATATGACTTTAAAATAAGAGATGATGTATATTGGAGTGATGGAACTAAAATTACTCCCAAGGATATTGCAACATTTTTTAGAGAAATATTAATAGAAGAAAATGAAGAAAGTATATCAGCCCTACTTAATGTATATGGTGCTAAGAATTATAGGGCAGGAGAGGGGATTTTTAGCAAGGATGTTGGTATTAGCTATACCGAAGATAGGATAATATTTAGGTTAAATTCACAGGATGATAAGTTTATAGAGGAGCTTACTACTCCACAATATAGATTAAGAAAGAATGTAATCATGTGGGAAAATCTTATTAACAGCTATGATGAGCTAATTTATTCAGGTTATTATAGTATAGAAAGTATATCTTTAGAAGAAATCAAGCTTAAAAGAAATGAAGATATAGATACAGGTATAGCTAATGAAATAAAAATAGTTTTTGGTGAAGATGAAGAATTAGCTATGGCTTCTTTTGAAATAGGAGGAAGAGATATAGTTATTAATCCACCTAAAAGCCAATTAAACAGACTACAATCTGAAGGAAGGTTAATTAGTTTAAATTCTAATAGGACTATGTATATAGCTTTTAATCCAAAGGATAGCACTTTAGAATTAGTAGGGAGAAGAGAAATTTATAAGTTACTTAATAAAGCTATAGAAGAATATCAATTGAAAAATAATATATATATGGAATTAGCTGAAGGAAGTTATTTTAGAAATGACAAGGATGATTTAGCTAAATTACAAGCTAGAAAGGTTATGAATTCAGAAGAAGTTCAATGGGAAAAGCCTAATACTATACATATGATAGCAGAGGAAAGTAGCGAAAATAAAGAAATATGCGATTTTTTAGTTTCATGGTTTGAAGAGAAAGAAGGAATTAGTTTAATTTATGATTTAATTTCTAAGGAAGAGATGAATTCTATAAATGAAGTTAACTATTATAATTTTGCATTAATAGAAGGAGAGTTATCTTTAGTAGATGAAAATTCTATTTATGATAAAATAATTAACTTTTTAGATAGTTCTAATAAAGAAAAACTCTTATTTGCTAAAACAGAGGGAGATAAATATTCAAGTTTTATTAACATTGAAGAAGAGTTATATAATAATTTCAGAGTTTTACCTTTGGTATTTTTTAATGATACTATTGCAATTAACAAAGATATTAAAAACATATCATTAGATGGTAATGGAAATATTAGTTTTGTTAAAATAGAAAATAATAAGGACTGAGATTAACTCAGCCTTTATTATTTTATAGTTGAATCCTCTTCTATATCATTAGAGTTTTCAGAGTTACTAATATCACAATTATTTTCTGCGTTAACCTTAGATGAATAATCAACTTCTATAGTATTATCATCACTAATAGTATTATCTAGAGAAATAGATGTATCTTCATTTACTCTAGTATTAAAATTCTCTTTTTTATTAATATAATTATCAGTAGTTTCCAGTATAGTATCTAAATCTATATTAGTATTCTTACTATACATATTATTAAGCTCTGTTTCTATTGATGGAATATTTTCAATAGATTTAGGTAAACTTGTTTCACTTAAGAAGTCATCCTTAAATAAAAATATAAATAGAGTTAATACAAACATATTTTTATAGCTATCAAAAGATGAATTAGATGTTGAGAAGGAATCCTTCTTTTTAGAGTAAGTTACATTTTTTTTAAATATAGGAGCTATTCCTAAGTTAGATGGTGATTGTGTAGTTGGCAGTTTAAAGAAATCTTCATTAAGCATATCTTTAGAATTAAAGGTTAATCCTTTATATCTTTCAGCATCATCTAATGTAGGGGCATCAGGCCAAGCTGTAACTATTCCAGAATTGACAATTGATTTCTTATATAATGAAGAAATTATATTTTTAAAATCTTGCTCTTTTCCATCTTCTTTAGAATATACATATATTGCTAAGAAATAAAATACTATATCAAAGCAACTATATTTTATTTCTTTTTTACTAGATAGTTTAAGGAATAAATCTTTTTCATTATCATATAAGGAGAGTAACTTATTAATTATATCATTAGTTTTTTCATTAAATGAGATTATCTTACTATGTTTAAATGATAGTATTAAGTTTATTGATAATAATGCTGTAAAATCTAAAGAATCTATAAAATAATCTTTTTCATCAAATTTATTAATTAAGAAATCTGTTAAATCAACAATTAGTATGTTAGCATCATTATTTTTGGAGTTGTTATAAAAAATATTTATAGCAGTTAGTACTTTGCATATTTCTTCGAAAGAGGAATCATATATTTTTTCCTTAAATTCAATAAGTGTTTGTAGTATTTCAATAGAAAAATTATTATAATCTGATGCAAGTTCATCTTCAGGATAGAGTATAGAAAATAAATTGTAAGAAACCATCATAAAAGCTTGATCAGAGAACTTAAATTTATTATTTTTATCTTCTAGTTTAAAACCAGTATAATTATTTTCAGATAAGTTTCGCTTTTCAACAAAAACACCTTCATTATTTCTAAGATTAATTGAATAAAAATTAAGTTGTTCTTTTGAAAGTCGTTTATATACTTGAGAATAAGAAAATAATTTTTTATCTGTATCTTTAAATCGTGAATAATAAGTAGATAAATAAAGTATACTTGTAGTTAATAAAGCATTAGTTGTAGGAGAAATATCCTTTTTAAAAGATTCATCATCAAATCCATTTTGATTTTTACTATGGATATAGTTTGGAGAGGATCTCCTATATATACATAATAGTGGAGAAAAATTGGCACTTGTGGTAATATCAATGGAGGATGATAATTTTTTATAATTTTTAATGGAATCAATTAATCCACATTTTGACTCTAAAACTAAAGTTCTTATGGCCTCTTTCGATAAGTGAAAAAGCTGGCCGTTAATTTCTTTATAAGATATTTTATTCATTCTAAAATAAGGTCCTATATATCGCAAATTCTTCACCTCTTTATTAGTCCTTATATTAATAATATGAGATAAAAGTAAAAATAGTGCATAAAATTTATAATATTAAGAAATGGAGGAAATAACATGAGAATAGATGGAAGAAAAAATGACCAAGTAAGAAATACTAAAGTTACTAGAGGATATACAAAGTATGCAGATGGATCTGTATTAATAGAAGTTGGAGATACAAAAGTTATATGTACTGCTTCTATAGAAGAAAAAGTTCCACCTTTTTTAAAGGGACAGGGAGAAGGATGGATAACAGCTGAGTATAGTATGTTACCAAGCTCTACTGGAACTAGAAAGGTTAGGGATATAGCAAGGTTAAAAATAGATGGAAGAACTATGGAGATACAAAGACTAATAGGAAGAGCTTTAAGATCTGTTGTAGACTTAAAAGCATTAGGGGAAAGAACTATATGGATTGATTGTGATGTTATACAAGCAGATGGTGGTACAAGAACTACTTCTATAACAGGAGCATTTATAGCATTAGTTGATGCTGTAAATAAACTTCATAAGCAAAAGCCATTTGAAATTTATCCAATAAGAAGCTTTGTAAGTGCAACAAGTGTTGGAATAGTTAATGAAGAAAAGATTTTAGATTTATGCTATGAGGAAGATTCAAATGCAAAGGTAGATATGAATGTTGTGGCGACTGATGAAGGTGAATTTATAGAAGTTCAAGGAACAGGAGAAGAAGCTCCGTTTAAAAGAAGTGAGTTAAATGAGTTATTAGATTTAGCAGAAAAGGGTATTAAGCAAATGGTGCATATACAAAAAGAGGCTTTAAAGATGGATTCTTTATGGATAGGTACTGGGGGAAAGTAGTTATGAAGAAACTAATTATAGCTAGTAATAATAAAGGGAAAATAGCTGAAATTAAAAAAGTATTAAATGAAATAAAGGTTGAAGTATTATCTTTAAAAGATATAGGTTTAGATATAGATGTAGAAGAGGATGGAAGTACATTCGAAGAGAATGCAAAAAAGAAGAGTACAGAAATATATAATGAGTTAATAAAAAGGGGATATAGTAACTTTATAGTAATGGCTGATGATTCAGGCTTAGAAGTAGAGTACTTAAATAATGAACCAGGAGTTCTTTCTGCTAGATATGCAGGAGAACATGGGAATGATAAAAAGAATAATGAAAAACTTATTTTATCATTAAAGGGAGTTAAGTATGAAGATAGAAAAGCTAGGTTTGTATGTCAATTAGCTCTAATAGATGATAAAAATGAATATATACAAGTTAATGGAACTGTAGAAGGATATATTTTAGAAGAGATAAAAGGTAATGATGGTTTTGGATATGACCCACTATTCTTTTATGAACCACTAGGAAAAACCTTTGCTGAGCTTACAATAGAAGAAAAGAATAAAATTTCACATAGAGGAACTGCTCTAAAGAATCTTAAGGGAATAATAGAAAGGTTAGTATAGGTGAAGATATGAAGATTGCTGTAATAAGTGATTCTCATTATGATAGCGATTCAGTGAAGGCTGTTAAGAAGCATCTTAATAATGTAGATATAATTATACATTGTGGAGATGGTTCACCAGATATAGATATTCTAGCGAAAGATTTTCCAGGAGAAATTTATGCAGTTAGAGGAAATTGTGATATAAATAATTTATATCCAATTGAAAGGATTATAGAAATAATGGGAAGAAGAATATTTATAACACATGGTCATAGATATAATGTTAAATATGAATATAATACTATATTTTATAAAGGAAAAGAAGTAGAGGCAGATATAGTTTTATTTGGACATTCACATAAAGCACTAATAGAAAGAGTTGGTGGAATAATTATAATGAATCCAGGGAGTTTATCGTTACCTTATGGAAGAGCAAAAAAGACTATGGGATTTGTAGAAATATATAATGATAGGGAATTTGAAGTATACATTAGAGAAATCTAGATATATACAATAGCAATCCGTTAGATGATTGTGATTTATTAAGGATTTAAAAAAAAATTATATTTATATTAATTTTATTAAAAAAATGTATTGACGGATTGCTATTCCTATTGTAGAATAAACATTGTCGCTGAGAGATATTAGTTTCGGGGTGTGGCGCAGATGGGAGCGCGCGTGGTTTGGGACCATGAGGTCGCAGGTTCAATCCCTGTCACCCCGACCATTTTAAAGCTTAATAAGCGGGTGTAGCTCAATGGTAGAGCCCTTGCCTTCCAAGCAAGTTACGTGAGTTCGATTCTCATCACCCGCTCCAAAAAAAGTTTAAAAAATGTATTGACAAGCAAGTGACAATAAGTTAGAATAGTTAATGTTCTTTACGAGAATATGCGTGTTTAGCTCAGCTGGATAGAGCAACGCCCTTCTAAGGCGTGGGCCAGGAGTTCGAATCTCTTAACACGCACCATAATCTCGGGGTGTGGCGCAGATGGGAGCGCGCGTGGTTTGGGACCATGAGGTCGCAGGTTCAATCCCTGTCACCCCGACCATTTAAAACTTAATATGCGGGTGTAGCTCAATGGTAGAGCCCTTGCCTTCCAAGCAAGTTACGTGAGTTCGATTCTCATCACCCGCTCCATT
>JAFSER010000043.1 GCA_017435645.1 Clostridium sp.
AATGTATCTAAAGTCTTAGCTATTTCTTGAATATCTTTAACAGAAGCTGTTGTTCCATTTAACTTAAATAACTTTTTGTTACATGAATTTGCAATTAAATTAGCAATAGTAGTTTTTCCTATTCCAGGATTTCCAAACAATATCATATTAGTAACCTTTTTGTTTTCAATTAAATTTCTTAATACCTTTCCCTTACCTAAAATATCTGATTGACCAACTATATCATCTATTTTTGTTGGTCTCATCTTATCTGCTAATGGTTGCATATTATTTACTCTCCTTTTATTTAAATCCACCATTTAATTCTTTAGCTTTTTCAAGATTTTCATATTCTGTAAAGCTTTCTATATACAGTTCTCCATCTCTTTCTTTTAATATAACCTCTATAGGAATATTTTCTCCAATTGCTTCATCACTATACCCCTCTTCTCCTTCCTCATGTTCATGAGTATCTGTAGCTATAGCTTTTATATTTAAAATCATACAAACTATATATCTTTCTTGGCTTTCTCTAAAACTAACTACTTCACTACTATAGTCTGTAATATCTGCATTTCCTATATAATTAGAATAAAACTCTAAATAATTGCTTACATAAAAGTTTTTTTCACTAATGTGTTTTTTCATAGTTTCATCATATCCCTTTTCATAAGATAATACTAAATCAACAACATTCTTTGCAGTAGATTCATCAACTTCACTTTGTAAACTATCTTTAGAGCATGATATCATTAATAAATTTAAAATTATTAAAAACACTATACTCAATCTTTTTTTCATAATTTATACTATTCCCCCTAAATAATTCTTACCTATATAATAATATCATAAAATTATTATGATTATGTCTATAAAAAAAGAGAATACAAAGTTGTATTCTCTTTTATCTATAATTATTTATTTTTCTTAGAATCCTTTTTATCTTCTTTAACTTTAGCTCCTTCAAAAGCATTAATATACATCTCTTTTAATTCACTCATTAGTGGATATCTTGGGTTAGCACCTGTACATTGGTCATCAAATGCTTGCTCAACCATTTCATCTAAAGATTCATAGAATTTGCTTTCAGATACACCTGCATCCTTTATTGTTTTTGGCATATTTAACTTATCTTGTAATTCTTCTACTGCTTTAATTAATAATTCTACCTTTTCTTCTTCAGTATTTCCACCTAATCCAAGATGATCTGCTATTCTTGCATATCTCCATGATGCATTTGGATATTTATATTGTGCAAATGCAGCTTGTTTAGTTGGTGCATCTGTTGCATTAAATTTTATAACTTCATTCATTAATAATGAGTTAGCCATACCATGTGGCAGATGGTGGAAAGCCCCTAATTTATGAGCCATTGAGTGAGTAACTCCTAAGAATGCATTTGAGAATGCCATACCTGCCATACATGAAGCATGAGCCATTTTTTCTCTTGCTTTAACATTAGTTGTTCCCTCATTATATGCATCTGGCAAGTACTTAAATACTAATCTAATAGCTTCTAAAGCTAAACCATTAGTATATTCTGATGCCATTATTGAAACATATGCTTCAATTGAATGCACTAATACATCAATACCTGCACAAGCTGTTAATCCCTTTGGTGATGTCATCATAAGTTCTGCATCTACTATTGCCATATCTGGAGTTAATTCATAATCAGCTAATGGATATTTTACTCCTGTATTTTCATCTGTAATAACAGCAAAAGGTGTTACTTCTGAACCTGTTCCTGCTGATGTTGCTATTGCTACCATCATAGCTTTATTACCCATAGCTGGGAATTTATATATTCTCTTTCTTATATCCATAAAAGTCATAGCTAAATCATGGAAATTAACTTCTGGATGCTCATACATAACCCACATAATTTTAGCAGCATCCATAGCAGAACCACCACCTAAAGCTATAATAATATCTGGATTAAAATCTAACATTTCCTTAGCTCCAGCTTTAGCACACTTTAGCGTTGGATCTGGTTCAACATCTGAAAACACCTTAAATTGTATTCCATTTTTCTCTAAAACTTCAGTAACCTTATTAGTATATCCCATATCGAATAATACTCTATCAGTTACTATAAATGCTTTCTTTTTACCCATATCGCTTAGTTCTTCAAGGGCTACTGGTAAACATCCATATTTGAAGTAAATTTTTTCAGGAACTCTAAACCAAAGCATATTTTCTCTCCTTTCAGCTATGCTCTTTACATTAATTAAATGCTTAGGACCAACATTTTCTGAAATTGAATTTCCACCCCATGATCCACATCCAAGTGTTAATGATGGCGCTAATCTAAAATTAAATATATCACCTATAGCTCCTTGAGATGCAGGCATATTTATTAAAGTTCTAGCCGTCTTCATTCTTTCACCAAACTGTAATATTTTTTCTCTACATTTTATTTGATCAGTATAAAGAATTGAAGTATGTCCCATACCACCTAACTCTATTAATCTAGCTGCTTTATCTAAAGCTTCTTCATATGATTTAGCTTTATACATAGCTAAAATTGGTGATAATTTTTCATGAGAAAATGGCTCTTCTAATTCTACTGATTCAACTTCACCTACTAGTACCTTAGCAGTTTTAGGAACATTTATCCCAGCCATTTCTGCTATTTTATAAGCTGATTGACCAACTATATTAGAATTTAATCCACCTTTTTCATTTAAAATAATTTTTCTAACTTTATCAATTTCTTCTCCCTTAAGAATATAAGCTCCTCTTTCACTTAACTCTTTTTTAACTTCATCATAAACTTTTTCTAAAACTACTAAAGATTGTTCTGAAGCACAAATAACACCATTATCAAAAGTTTTTGAAAGAAGTATAGAATTTACAGCCATTTTTATATGTGCTGATTCATCAATTATTGCTGGTGTATTACCTGCTCCAACTCCTAAAGCTGGTCTACCTGATGAATATGCGGCTTTAACCATTGCTGGACCACCTGTAGCAAGAATTATATCTGATTCTCTCATAACATTTTGAGATAATTCTACTGAAGGTTCATCTATCCAACCAATTATACCTTCTGGAGCTCCTGCTCTTACTGCTGCTTCTAAAACTACTTTTGCTGCAGCAATAGTTGCATTCTTTGCTCTTGGATGTGGAGAAATTATTATAGCATTTCTTGTTTTTAATGCAATTAAAGTTTTAAATATTGCTGTTGAGGTTGGATTTGTCGTTGGAACTATAGCTGCTATAACTCCTATTGGTTCTGCTACCTTTGTAATTCCATAAGTTTTATCTTCCTCTAAGACACCACAAGTTTTCATATCCTTGTATTGATTATATATATATTCAGCAGCAAAATGATTTTTTATAACTTTATCTTCAACTATCCCCATTCCAGTTTCTTCTACTGCCATCTTAGCTAATTTAATTCTACTATCATTTGCTGCAATAGCTGCTTGTCTAAAAATATTATCTACTTGCTCTTGAGTATATGTTGCAAATATTCTTTGAGCTTCTCTTAACTTCTGAATTCTTTGAGTCAATTCTTGTGTATTTGTTACTACCATTTTAGTTCCTCCTAAAATTTTAATTTGTATTCAAATAAATATTAACTTTATTGTTAAAATTTATTTATCCCTTTCGCAATATTATTTTATTTTATTGTTTATTTTTTGTCAATCTATTTTGTTAAAATTTTATCAACTTTTGTCTTTTTTTATTTTTCCAATATTTATCTAATATTCACATAAATATTATCTTATATTTATTTTTAATTTCTATAAAAATAATGCTTATTTAATAATATAGTTTTATTTTTTCTATAATTTAAATACTTATAATTTTAAATTATCATTTTACATTACAATTATTGTTATTAAAATAACAATAATTGTAGATTATTATTTATTTCTTACACTTACTCTTCCAAAAATTAATATAAATTATACATTAAAAGAGCTATAATACTAAATTTAGTATTATAGCTCTTTTTAACTTAACCTAATAAACTTCTATCACTTAATCCATTGCTTATATTTGCTTCTTTAAATAAATTCATAAGCTTTTCTGTAGTTAATTCAGCTTTTTCATCATTTTTTACATCTATTAACACTTTTCCACTATGCATCATAATCAACCTATTTCCTGTTTTAATAGCTTGATTTAAATTATGTGTTACCATCATAGTAGTAATATTTGTTTCTTTAACTATTTTTTCTGTTATTTCCATAATCTTTAACGAAGTTTTTGGATCTAATGCTGCTGTATGCTCATCAAGTAAAAGCAATTTTGGTTTCGACATAACTGCCATTAATAATGTAATAGCTTGTCTTTGTCCTCCAGATAATAAACTTACTTTATTATAAAGCTTATCTTCAAGCCCTAAATCTAAATCTTTTAAAATTTCTTTATAATAAGGAATTCTCTTTTTATCTACACCTAAAGATAAGCCATATTTTTTTCCCTTATTATCAGCTAATGATAAATTCTCTAGAATTGTCATATTAGGAGCAACCCCTAAAGATGGATTTTGAAATACTCTTCCTATGATTTTCGATCTCACATGCTCACTTTTATAAGATACGTCTTTTCCATCTATCTCAATTAGCCCTTCATCACTTTCAATATTACCTGATATAATATTTAATAATGTTGATTTTCCTGCTCCATTAGATCCAATTATAGTTATGAAATCTCCTTCTTCCACTTTTATAGAAAAATTAGAAAACACTCTATTTTCATTAATAGTATTTTTATTAAAGACTTTGTGTAATCCTTGAATCTTCAGCATTTAAATCACCACCTTCTTCCTTTTGTATGCTTTTAACTTTTTTCTTTTTAAAAATATTTTTATAAACATCCGAATTTAAACTTAAAGCTATAATAACTATAATTGCTGTCATAAGCTTTAAATTATTAGGATCTAAATTACACTCTAATGCTACTGCTAATGCTAATTTATATATAATTGATCCTAAAACAGATATTGTAGTTACTTTTATAAAAGATAACTTTTTAAAAAGTGATGTACCAATTATAACAGCCGCTAATCCCATAACTACTACACCTGTTCCCATTCCAGAATCTGAATAACCTTGATATTGTGCAGTTAATGCTCCACTTAATGCTACCAAAGCATTACTAATCATTAATCCTATTATTTTTATATTACTTTTATTAACTCCTAAGGATGTTACTAATTGTTCATTATCTCCAACTGCAATTAATAATTTACCAACCTTAGTCTTTAAAAACATATCAAAAATAACTTTTAATATTACTACTACTAATAATATTATAATAATCTTATTATATTCTCCAAATACACTTTCAGTAGCAAATAATGGCACATTAGATGCTCCCATAACCTTTAAGTTAATTGAGTATAGCCCAATCATAACTAATATTCCAGACATTAAATTTGATATTTTTAACTTCACATGAAGAAATGCTGTTATAAATCCTGCTATAGCACCTCCTATAGTAGCAATTGCAACTGTAATCCAAGGATTAACTCCTTTTACTAATAAGCTTGCGCATATTGCTGCTCCTAAAGGATAAGTACCATCTACTGATAAATCTGGAAAATCAAGAATTTTATAAGTTATATAAACTCCAATAGCTACAATTCCAAATAGTAGCCCTTGTTCCAAAACATTAGTGATTAAACTTACCATTAATTAACCCCTCCAGTAACCTTAGTGGCTGTTTCTTCTAAATCACTTGGCATTGTTAAATTCAATTTTTCTAATACATCTGTATTTACTACTACAGTTAAATCACTCAAAGTACTAATTTCTACTTCACTTGCCTTCTTTCCTTCTAATACTTCTGCTGCTTTATATCCTGTTTCTACTCCAAGTTTGTAGTAATCTATTCCAATTGAACATAATCCACCTTTTTCAACAACTGCTTGTTCTGCACCTAAAATTGGAACATTATTTTTTAATGCAATTTGTCCTACTAAATCATATGATGATGCAACTGTGTTATCTGTTGGTGTATATAATGCATCTATATCAGATATACCTGCAGTTAAATTTTGATTTATCTCATTTACATTTGTAACTGTAATATCCTTTACTTCTAAATTCAATTTTTTTGCTGCTTCTTTTAAAGCATCTACTTGAACTTTAGAATTAGCTTCTGATGTACTATACACTACACCAATAGTTTTAACATCTGGAACTAATTTTAATAATAAGTCTAATTGTTCATCTATAGATACCATATCTGATACTCCTGTAACATTTGTTCCAGAGCTTTTCCAATCTTTAGCTATTCCTGCTTCAATAGGATCTGTTACTGCAGTAAAAATTATTGGAATATCTTTTGTTGCATTATATGCTGCTTGAGCTGAATTTGTAGCAATAGCTAATATTAAATCCTTTTCATCTGAAACAAATTTTTGCGCAATAGTTTGAGCTGTAGGATTATCCCCTTGAGCATTTTGATAATCTATTTTTATATTCTTACCCTCTTCGTAGCCCTTTTCCTTTAAACCTTCAATAAAGCCTTCTCTTGCTGAGTCTAAAGCTGTATGTTGTATTAATTGGCTAATACCAATCTCATAAATTTTTTCCTCACTATCTTCCTTTGAAGCTGTACTATTACTACATCCTCCTAAAGTTACAAATACTGATAATGCAGCTATCATACTTAAAATTTTTCTTTTTCCTACCATTTTAACCATCCTCCCATGTACAATTAAGCATATAAATACTAATTAAGTATTACTCTTTTTAATACTGTTTTTATATTATTATAAATATGCCTATATTAATAATATTTTGTTATAAATAATAATATTTTTTTATTACTTTAATATTTATCATATAATATCATAATTGAGTTTTTTTGTAAATATTATTCAGAATATTTAGTATAATTATGAAGATATTTGTTTTTATATATAAAATATTTTATTATTTAAACAAATAGAGTTATAGTATTTATACTCTTTCTTAGTACTATAACTCTAAAATTTACACTATATTCTTATTTATTAATTGAAAAATTAATTAGTATATTTTAATTTGGTATAGCCCTATGACCAATACCTATTACTACCTCATCTAAATGTAAAAATCCTACACTCAAAAATATACATATACTTAAATGCTCACCTTTTCTAGCAATACCAATTTTCCCACCAACATTTTGTCCACTTGCTCTATTCCAAACCTGCATTAAAGCATCTCTTGTTGCTCCTACTATAGCACCCTCATGTAAATGCTCTTCTCTAATAAGACCATTTCTTTTAGAGGCAACCAATGCTCTTTCTAATATTTTGGAAGTTGATTCGTTTATATTTCCACCTATATTTACTGCAGTTACTAGCATACCATTTTTTTTTAATCCTAATTTAAGATCCTCTTCTTCTTCCCTAGATGAAATTGCCATCCTTACTGCATATTTTGCAACTTCCAAACTTGTATTAACCATAATTTCCTCCTATACCTTATAAATAATTTTACTTAATAGCTTCACACTTCTCTATAAAATACTTGTTTAATTTATTTAAAGATCTAATTAAAACTTCTTTTTCATCTTCCTCTAAAGTATCTATCATACTTATTACCATTTCATTATGAAATTTTTCGTGTAATCTTAAAGCTACCTTTCCTTTTTGAGTTAATTCAACTAAAACTACTCTTCTATCTTCTTCTATTCTACTTCTGTTAACATACTCCTTTTTTATTAATCTATTAATTGATGTTGTTAATGTACCCACAGTTATCCCTAAATCCTGTGCTACTTCACTCATCATTCTTTTTTCTTTTCTTCCTATAGCTTCAATAGTATGCATTTCTCTTATAGATAAATCTGAAAAATGTCCACTTCTTAAAGTTTTTTCCTCAATTTGAAGTATCTCATTAAATATTTTAACCAAAAGTTCATTAACTACGCTTACATCTCTTTTCATAATGATTAATCCCATCCTTTTCTATTGTACATAATTAAATAATAATCTAAACTTATATAAAATTCAATGAAATAAACCTTCTTTCTTGAAATATTTTGTGTATCAAAATATTTTGTTTTATATTAAACTTTAACTTTTTATATTTATTATAATATTATCTTATCTTTTATTTCATTTACTATCTTATCAATGCTTAATTTTAGGTTTTAAAATTATATATTTAGTATTACAATTTCTTTATTTATATATAGTAATATTTAATTTTCTTTAATTATAATTTTCTTTAATTATTATTTTCTTTCTCTATAAAAATAATTCTATTTCCTTTTAGTATAAATTATTTATATTAAACTTAAGTTCAAAACTAAATTTATAAGATATATTTTAAATAAACAAATTAAACCTTATTAAAATTTTAACTATAATAAATTAAGACTATATAAAGTTACTTTTTAATATATTATTTATATTGAATTAAAATTTACTTGTATATTTATTCTATTTACTATTTTTAAACAATAGAATAATATTAAGTTAAAGCATTATTTGGAGGTAACTAATGAATTATACAAAAGTAAAATTTGAAATTTTTATTCCAATATCTCATATTGATATACTAAGGGAAGCAATTAATAAAACAGGTGCATTAACTATAGGAAATTATGATAATTGTATTTCAACTACTGAAGTAAATGGTTATTTTAGACCATTAAAAGATTCTAATCCCTATCTAGGAAAAGAAAATACTTTAAGTATTGAAAAAGAATTTAAAATGGAATTTAGGTGTAATAAGGACTTAGCCCTTGAAGTAATTAATGTTATTAAAGCTATTCACCCTTATGAAGAGCCTGTTTATAATATATTACCTATTATTAATTAATACTTAATAAAGATTTCTAGTTATAAATTATTTATTATGCAAAAAGGAAGTTCAAAGTCGAACTTCCTTTTATATTAATTATGCTAAAAATATATCTTTAATAGCTCCAGTAGGACACTTTTTAGTACAAAGTCTGCAGTTTACACATTTACTATAATCAACTTTTGCTAAATTATTAGTTACATGTACTGCATCCTTTGGACAATTTCTTTCACAAAGTTTACATCCTATACATGCTGCTGAACAATTTTCTTTAACATGTCTGCCTATTTCTATATTGTTACATTGAACTCTAACCTTTTTAGAAATAGGAACAGATTCAATAAGTCCCTTAGGACAAATATTAATACATGCTCCACAATTTGTACATTTTTCAACATTTACTTTAGCAATACCATCTTGTATTTCTAATGCTCCAAATTCACAAACACTAACACAGCTTCCTAAACCTAAACATCCATATGAACATGCTTTAGCTCCTCCATCAATCATAAGTGAAGCAGTAAGACAATCAGTTACTCCTTCTAAGTCATAATTAACTTTAGCAGATTCACAAGTTCCGTTACATTTAACAAAAGCAGTCATCTTTTCTGTTGCATCAACTTTAACACCTAAAATTTCTCCTATTACCTCTGCTGTTTTAGCTCCACCAACTGAGCATAAATTCGGCTTAGCTCCTTCCATAACTACAGCTTCTGCATAAGCATCACAACCTGCAAAACCACATCCACCACAGTTTGCCCCTGGAAGACATTCTCTTAATCTTGGTATTTTAGGATCTACTTTTACTTCAAAAGCTTTCGATGCAAAGCCTAAAAGCACTCCAAAAATTAATCCTAAAACTCCTAAGCTTAACGTAGCATATAAAATATTCATATTTAACTTCCCCCTAGTGAATCAATCCTTGGAATCCTAAAAAGGCAATTGACATTAATCCTGCTGTAAATAATGTAATAGGTAATCCTCTTAGAACTTCTGGTATATTCTCATTATTATCAATTCTTTCCCTAATAAATGCAAGTAGTACTATAGATAGCATATATCCTGATGCAGAACCTAAAGCATTTACTACAGATTCAATAAAATTATAGTTTTCTTGTATATTTAATGTAGCCATTCCAAGTACAGCACAATTTGTTGTTATAAGTGGTAAATAAATTCCTAGTGCTTTATGTAAAGCTGGTGAGAATTTTTTCATTGCCATTTCAACAAATTGAACTAAAGCTGCAATAACTAATACATTGGCTATAGTCTTTAAATATTCAAGCTCAAATCTAACTAAAACTTGATTATATACAAGCCATGACATTATAGAAGCTAATATCATAACAAAGGTTACTGCAAATCCCATTCCTATAGCTGCATCTTTTTTCTTTGAAACTCCAAGGAATGAACAAATTCCTAGGAATTTTGAAAGTACAAAGTTATTTACTAGCATAGATGCTATAAAAATCATAAATAATTCCATATGTTTCACTCCTCTTAGTTTTTATTTACTTCTTTTATTTCAATACCTGATGAAGTATTGCATGATGAAGTACCACAACCTGAACATCCTGAACAATTATGCTCTAGTGGTTTTGCTACTTCTCCAATTTCTTTAGCTTTTTTCATATTGTAAGCATTTAAGATTATCATTAATCCCCCTAAAGTAAAGAATGCTCCTGGTGCTAATATCATAATTGAAGCTGGTTTAATCATTTCTGGTATTACTTGTATTCCAAGAAATTGTCCAGCTCCTAACATTTCTCTAAATGATCCTATTAAAAATAATGCTACTGTAAATCCAAGGCCCATTCCTATAGCATCAAAAATTGATGGTAAAACTTTATTTTTTGATGCATATGCTTCTGCTCTACCTAATATAATACAGTTAACAACTATAAGAGGTATAAATATTCCTAGTGAAGAATATAAGCTTGGAAGATATCCTTGCATTAACATATCTATTATTGTAACGAAAGATGCTATAACTACTATATAAGCTGGTATTCTAATTTGATCTGGAACAAATTTTCTAATAGCTGAAATTATCATATTTGAAAAAATCAATACTACAGTTGAAGCAAATCCCATACCTAAAGCATTTTCTACGCTTGTTGTAACAGCTAATGTTGGGCACATTGCTAACACTTGTACAAAAATAGGATTTTCAGTAACTATTCCATTTTTTATTCTTTCAATAAATTTATTCATTGCTTTCCTCCTAATTTAATTAATTTGAACTAGCAGCTGTATTAACATCAGTAGCTTCTTCTTGTAAATCTACTACTTGACCCTTTATCTTATTTAGATAAAAAGTAATAGCTTCATTTACTGCATTAACAGATGCCTTACTTGAAGACGTAGCTCCTGATATAGCCTCTACCTCAATATCACTATTAGGAGTAACCTTTACTACTTCTAAAAGCTCAGTAGCTGGCTTATTTCTAAATCTTTCTGTAAAATATTCTTCCGTTATTTTTGCTCCTAATCCTGGAGTTTCACTATGAGATAAAACCTTCATACCAGTAACTATATCTTCATTTGATATAGCAACTACAAAGTCAACATCTCCATGGAAACCCTTAGTTCTAACTTTCATAACATATCCAATAACATCATTTCCACTAACTGCTTCATAAACTTCTTTTATACTATCATCTTCTTCTAATTGTATATCTGTATCTTGAATCTTCTCAGCTAATGGCATTATGTAACTTAAGTCTTCTTTGCTAATTTTAGAATTTTCTATAATAGCTTCTTTTGTTAAATCATTTGCAAAACCAAGTAGTAGACCTGAAATCATTGTAATTATTAGAAGGATTCCTCCTAGTTTTAAGTTTTTAATCATTTTTAACCCTCCTTTTCAACTTTAAATTTTTTAGTTGCTAAATAGTCTATCAAAGGAGTGCATAAATTCATAATTATTATTGCATAATAAGCCCCTTCGCTATTATAACCCTTTACAACGATTAAAGAGGCACATATTCCTGCTAATATCCCAAATATATATTGTCCTACTCTTGTCATTGGTGTAGTTCCATAATCAGTAGTCATAAATATTGCAGCAATAAAAAATGATCCTGGTAATAATAACTCTTTACCAAAATAGCTATACATAGCCATAGCAGATAAAATAAATGCTATTGGACCTCTTAAGCTAATTCTTTTTCTAATAACTAAATATAATCCACCAATACATAGTGCTAATATAGAAACTTCGCCTATAGTACCAGATGCTTGTCCTATTATTTTATCTAATAAAGAAACTGTCACTTCTGTAGTTGATGATGCTGATGTTGTTGCATCTGTTACTGGTTTTGCCATAACTCCAGCCCAAGATGCAATTAAAAATGCTTTAGCTGCAGCTGCTGGATTCATAAAGTTTTGTCCAAAACCTCCAAAAAACTGTTTTACTATTATTGTTGCAAATAAAGTTGCAACTACTGGTATCCATAAAGGTACATAAGTTGGCATAATTAAACTAATAATAATTCCTAATACGATTGGGCTTAAATCATTAAAAAAACTTGTTTTCTTAACATATTTATTCCATAAACCTTCTGAAATAACACTGGTCATAACTGTAACAATAATTATCTTTAATGCATCAAATTTATAAAAATATATACTTGCAATTATTATTGGCATTAAAGAAATTATAAAATCTATCATTATCTTATCTATCTCTAAACCTCTTTTTATAAAAGGTGCTGGAGATACTTTAAGATTTCTTTTTTCCACTATCTTCACTCCTATTCTTTTGATTATCTAAATTCTTTTGCTGTTTTTATTATTTGTGAAACTTCTATATTTGATGGACATACAAAACTACATAAGCCACATTCTATACACTTATCTCCACCAAATTTTAAAAATTCATCTTTTTCATTTCTCCTTGCTAAATCCATAAGTTTAGCTGGATTTAAATTTTCTGGACATGCTCTTAGACATTTTGCACAATTAATACAACTAAACTTTTTATTTGAAGGAATATCTTTTTCAGCTAAAAATAATATTCCTTTTGAATCTATACTTACTTTATTATCTAGATTATATATTGGAGTTCCTTTTAAACTTCCTCCATTAATAATCTTTACAAGATATTCTTCATTTCCATTTAATAAATTAAAAATATCTCTATAAGTTGTATTTTCATTAATTGCAACAATTTTTTTCCCTTCTACTGCACTTCCATAAACAGTTACATATCCTTCTTTTTCTTTTCCTAGAAGAATTTGTCCTAGTTTTACAAGATCAAAAATATCGTATATTATAACGTCTTCTTCTTTTCCATAAGCCTTAATTTTAAGCTTATTTTCATAAAGTTCAGTTATTGCAGGTACTTTTATAACTTCACCATACTTTTTTAACTCTTCAAATAAACATTTATCTTTTTTATCAATTATAAATTTTATTTCATTTAAAGAGTTTATTTTTTCAATTGCTTTTTCTATTTCCTGCTTCTTATCTCTAATAATAACCTTATATCCATTAATATTTGGCTGAAAGCTGAATGCTTTTATTACTACTTTTTTATTTTTATTATTTTCATAAAATAATACTAAGCTTTCATCCATATCTTTACTATTAGATTCTTCTAAATTTTCTTTTTTTAATAAAGATTGTATTGGATTACAATCAGGTAATGTAAATAATTTATTTGAAGTATCTACATTACTAAAAAAATTAATTAACACTACAAAACCTCCTAATATATAGTATTTAATAATAATTGTACATATTTATAATAAAATTTACGCACATTTACATATTAACATAAATAATTTCTTTTAACAACTTTCGACTTTTTTTTAACGTATTTTTATATAATTTTTCTGAAAGAAAATGAATTTATGTTGATTTTTTACATTTATAAGAAAGATTTAAATAAATATATAAATATCAAATCTTGATATAAATCATTTTATAACTAGTCTTCTTATTAATCTTTAAGCTATAAATATAAAAGAGCTATATTTCAAGCTCTTTTACATATTCTTTATATTCTTTTAAACTTCTTAATAAATCTAAATCTTTATCCTTTTTCATATATTCTATAAAATCACTATTAATATCTATAGTTTTTATTAAATCAAATAAGGCAAGTTGTAATTCATTTATATTACAATAAAAGCAACATCTATTATAATATAAAAAAGATGTATTAGGATTATTTTTTATTCCTTTAGAAATTATCTCTATAGCAGTTTTTATTTCTCCAGCTTCCTTATACATTACTGCCAAATTTAAATAACTATATGGATATTCTCTGTTCGCCTCTATTGATTTATAGTAATATTTTTTTGCCTCTTCTTTTTTACTTAAGTTATTTAATAATACTCCCATATTAAAAAGAATTCTAAAATGTGAAGGGTTTATTTCTAAAGCTTTTTCCATATATATTAAAGCTTTTTTATATTCTCTATTTTCTTCATAAATACAACCTAAATTAGCATATGCCCATAAATCATTAGGTACTATTTTTAATACCTCATTATAATACTTTATTGCATTTTCTCTATCTCCTATTTCATCATAAGCATTTGCTAAGAAAAAATATGCTCTATCATATTTAGAATCTAACTCTATTGCTTTCTTATAAAACTCAATTGCCTCTTCAAAAAAACTATCCTCATCATACAAAACCCCTAAGCCATAATAAGCTCTTGGATCTGTTTTATCTAATAATATAACCTCTTTGTACTTTTCTTCAGCTTCAAATTTATATCCTAACTTATCGTATAATAATGCAATGTCTAAAATTAAATCTATATCATTTTTCCCTTCTTCACATTTATATGCTCTTTTAAAAAAATGTAATGCTTTGGAGTATTCCTTTTGAGTAACAAAACTCCTTGCAATATTCAAATTATTTTCAAATAAATATCTTTTGTTAGTCATAAACACCTCTTATTTTTATTACATTTTCTATCCCCTTAATATAATCTTTAAAAATAAAATTTCTAAATCCATATAAGTATAATAACTATGAAAATATTAATATTGTAATAAAGAGTTATATCTGTTAAAAAATATTTAATAGCATATGTTCTTCTCTCTATTACTTAAAAAGTACAAATCTATTATTTTCTATATCAATGCTACACTTTCCACCTTTATCTAAAGATCCAAATAAAATTTCATCAACTAATAGTGGTTTTATTTCAGAATTTATTATTCTTAATATTTCTCTAGCTCCAAATTCCCTAGATAGCCCTTTTTCACTAATAAATTCAATTATATTTTCACTAAAGCTAATCTCTATATTCTTCGCCTTTAGCTTCTTCTTAAATTTCTTCAATTCTTTTTTAGTTATATCTAAAGCAACTTCTTTATTAATCTGATTAAATACAACTATTTTATCTAATCTATTTCTAAACTCTGGCGTAAATGTTCTTTTAACTTCCTCTTCTATAGCTTCATTATTTACAATTCCTCTTTCAAAACCTACTAAGTTTTTGCCTATATCTCTAGCTCCAGCATTTGATGTTAAAATTAATATTACATTTCTAAAATCTGCCTTCCTTCCTTTATTATCTGTTAAAGTCGCATAATCCATAACCTGTAATAACACACTAGAAATATCCGGATGAGCTTTTTCTATTTCATCTAATAACAAAACACAATTAGGCTTTTTTCTAATAGTATCAGTTAGAAGTCCACCTTCTTCATAACCAACATATCCTGGTGGAGATCCTATAAGTTTTGATGCTGCATGCTTCTCAGTATACTCACTCATATCAAATCTTACTAATTCTATTCCTAAAGTACTAGATAGTACCTTAGCTATTTCTGTTTTACCTACCCCTGTTGGTCCCACAAATAACATAGATGCAACTGGTTTATTATCATCATTTAATCCAGCACGTGACATTTTAATACACCTTACTACTTCTTCTATAGCTCTATTTTGACCAAAAATACTATCTTTTAAAGTTTTTTCTAAAATCTTTAAAGATTTAATTTCTGTATTTTCAATAGTCTGCTTAGGAATATGACATATATTAGATAGTATTTCTTCTATAACTAATTTATCTACTATACTATTACTAAATCTTTCTCTATTAATATTAACATATGAACCTGCTTCATCAATTATATCAATTGCCTTATCTGGTAAAAATTTATCATTTATATATTTTGCACTTAATTCCACTGCACTTATAATAGCATCTTCTGTATATTTAATATTATGATATTCTTGAAAAGTCTCCTTAACTCCCTTTAAAATTTCTATCGTTTCCTCTATAGATGTTTCCTTAACCTCTATCACTTGAAATCTTCTAACTAAAGCCTTATCCTTCTCAAAGTATTTTTTATAATCATCATATGTAGTAGCACCAATAAATCTAATTTTACCTTCTAACAAATATTTTTTAATTAAGCTCCCTCCATCTAAAGAGCTACCATTTAAAGCTCCTGCCCCTACAATATTATGAATTTCATCAATATAAACTATAGGATTTTCATAGTTCTTTATTTCTTCTAATATTTGCTTTATTCTTTCTTCAAAGTCACCTCTATATTTTGTTCCTGCTAATATTGTTCCAATATCTAATGATATAATTTGAGCATTTTTTAACTTTTCCGGAACATTTCCCTCTTTTATCCTCTTAACAAGTCCACGAGTAATAGCTGTTTTACCAACTCCAGCCTCACCTATATGAATTGGATTATTTTTAGTTCTTCTACATAAAACTTGAATAGTTCTGCTTATTATATCTTCTCTACCTATTATAGGGTAGTCATCTTCTTCACTTACTTCTTCTAATAAATTCTCACAATATTTACTTACAATATTTCCTTCCTTTTTAGGATCCCTATTATCTATCTCAACAATTTTTATAGCATCTTTATCTAGATTATTTTCTTCTATTTTGTTATGAGATAATTCAAATAATAAATCATGTTTTGAAACACCTTGCTTTTCTAAGAAATATACTGCATAACTATCTTTCAATGTGTATATAGCTGCTATAATATGCTCTAATCCTACAAAATTTCTTTCACTAAAGGCTGCTTGTTGAGTTGCAATAATTAATATATTTTTAATACCATAGCTTTCATCTGGTTCTTCACCATCTTCAATCTTTTCTATATTATCATTAATATATTTATTTAGTTCTTCTTTTAATTCACTAATATCTACATTTAGTTTAAGCATTATTTCTTGAAACATACTATCTTCTAAAGCACTTAATAATAAATGTTCTGGTGTTACATATTCATTTTTATTATTTCTAGCAATATCATATGCTCTAAGCAATACCTCTCGTACAATTCTACTAATATCCATTTTACTCCTCCTCCACTGTTAATTTAAAAGGAAACCCTTCTTCCTTTGCTATAGATGTAGCCTTATTTACTTTTGTAATAGCTATATCATAAGGGTATACCCCTGCTACACCTCTACCTCTTGTGTGAACCTCCATCATAATATTATTTGCTTCTTCATAACTTTTATTAAATATAAAATTTAAAATTGAAACAACAAACTCCATAGTTGTAAAATCATCATTATACATAATTACTTTATAATTATTAGGTTTTTTAATTTTTATATTTGTTTTTTCTATTACTTGTTCTTTCGCTTCCAAAATTACTCCTTCATTTTCATATTGATAATAATCAATTGAAAAATAATTTTTTAATATTCTTATATATTATATTTTATTTATAATTAAAATACTATTATTTGTTATATTATACTGTATATTTTTATGTAACTAATATATAAATTTTCATATACTATAATGAGGTGATAAGTTATGGATAAAAATAGTAGAGATATGAGTGATAAAATAACTCAGCCTAATGATGCTAATTATCTTACATTATATGAAACAAATGAAGTTCTAAAACAACTGCCTAAGATATTAAATCAAATGAAAAATATTATTTTAAATACTAATAACAACTTATCATTGCTACAAGCAGAAGTAAATATAATGAAATCTGAACAAGAAAAGTTTAAAAAAGATGTTACTCGTGCATTAAATATTGTTTCTAAGAATTTTTCAAATATAGATAAAATAGAAGAGGATTTAAATATACTAGGTAAAGTTTTAGGTAAGCGGATAACTGAAATTGAAGATGAACTGGTTTTAACCCAACAGATGGCTACTAAAGGTTTAAAAGAAGTATTAAATTTTAAAGAACACTGGAAAATTTAATGGAGCTGTCGCTAAGACAGCCCATTAATTAAGCTACAACTCCATAAATTTATCCTATATTACATATTGTATAATTATTTATTTTTGTGATAGTTATAAATATAAAAAGGAATACCTAATAACATAAGTATAAAGCCCCACATTACTATTTCAGCCCCTGAACCATATATTGTCCATAGAGAATATATAAAGGCTAATAATGGCACTATACTTTTCTTAATAAATATCTTTACATTTATCTTTTCCTCATTTTTAAAGGTAAGCATCATTTCAGCTGCAGCCGTCAATAAGTAAACTGGTAAAAAAGTTAAGGTTGCAAGTATAGTTATAAAAGTAAATGTAGATACCATACTTTTTTGATAATTCATTATTAAAAGTATATTAACTAATACTGCTCCAATAATTAATGAATTTACTGGAGTCCCATATTTAGGATGAATTTTTCCAAATGTTTTAGGGAAAACTCCATCTTTACCTGCTGCATAAGAAACTCTAGCTGTAGATAAAAGCCATCCTATAGTTGTACCTAATATGCAGATAATTACTGACACTGCTAATGGCTTTCCTACTCCACTTCCTAATACTCTTGTTAATATATCTGTAAGAGGTGCTGAGCTGAGCTGTAATTCACTATTAGGCATAACTCCCATACTTACTATACTAATCAATATATATATAACAGACGAGATCAATAATCCATATATAGTACTTTTTCTAATATTCTTTTCTGGATTTTGAATTTCTTCAGCCGTTACAGTAGCACTTTCTAATCCAACAAATGCCCATAAAGTAGATGTTGCGGCTAATGGAATAGTTTCAAGCCCTTTTCCTTCTGGTAGTAATGGCATTATATTTGAAGGATCAAAATATATAAATGCAACTATTATAAATAGAGCAAAAAAACCTATTTTAAATACTGTAGCAAAGGATTGAATTTGCCCTGTCTTTTTCACTCCAATAATATTTATAATAGTAAAAATCCATAAGATGGAACTTGTATATATAATAGATATTAATGGATTACTTAAAGCTGGAATTATAGTTGAACTATAACTTGCTAAGGCAACTATTATAGCTGCATTTCCTATCCAAGAACCATTCCAATATAACCAAGCACTTAAAAATCCTGCAAATTCACCAAATGCTTCTTTAGTATATTGATATGCTCCACCTGTTGAAGGATATTTACTTCCTAAGTTAGCAAAAGATACTGCTATAAGTATTGAACCAATAGTAGTTAATATCCAAGCAATTATTGTTGCTAAAGGACCTGATACTTCTGCTAATGTTGCTGGTAACATAAATACCCCAGAACCTATCATATTACCACAAACAAGCATTGTGGCCATAAATAAACTGATTTCTTTTTTCATTTGTCTTTCTTTCATTTGTGTCTCCTAGAAATTAATAAGCTTAATAATAAAAATTAGCTTATTGTAAATTTATAGTTAATAAACTAAAAATACAAAATAACTATTATATTAATTGGGCTGATAAAAATTAATGTAAAACTCTTAATTTAGCTATTTGTATTTTTATATTTATTATATAGCTACTCTTTTGTAATTTATAGTTTAGGAGTAAAACTCCTAAGTCTTAAGGCATTACCTAAAACTGAAATAGAACTTAAGCTCATTGCTCCTGCTGCTATCATTGGATTAAGCAATGGTCCATTAAATAAATGTAAAATTCCCATTGCAACAGGAATACCTAATACATTATAGGCAAATGCCCAGAATAAATTTTGCTTTATATTTATCATTGTGGCCTTACTTAATTGTATCGCTTTTATTACATCTAGTAAATCACTTTTCATAAGAACTATATCAGCTGATTCAATAGCCACATCTGTACCTGATCCTATAGCTATTCCTATATCAGCCTGAACTAAAGCTGGAGCATCATTTATACCATCTCCTACCATAGCAACTTTATTATTATCTTTTTGTAATTTCTTAATTTCATTTGCTTTATCTTCTGGTAAAACCTCTGATAATACTATATCTATTCCAACTTCTTTAGCAATGGCATTTGCAGTTTCTTTGTTATCTCCTGTTATCATAGCAACCTTAATGCCCATTTTGTGAATAATATCAATTGCTTTTTTACTATTTTCTTTAACAGTATCGGCAACTACAATAATTCCTTCTATACTATTATTTACAGCTAAAAACATAGGAGTTTTTCCCTCTTTAGCAAATTCATTTGATTTTTCAATGTAATGTTCCAAGCTAATTCCTCTTTTAAGCATTAGCTTTTTATTTCCTAAAAGAATTATATCATTTTCTATTTTAGTTTCTATCCCTAATCCTGTTATAGCCCTAAAATCCTCTACTTTTTTTAGTGAAAGTTTTTTTTCTTTAGCTTTTTTAACAATAGCTTCTCCTAATGGATGTTCAGAAGCTACTTCAGCACTAGCTGCTAAGGTTAATATCTCATTAGTACTTAAACTATTTGAAACAATATCAGTTACCTTTGGTTTACCCTCTGTTATTGTTCCTGTTTTATCAAATATAATTGTGTTAATTTTATATGTATTCTCTAAAGCTTCTCCACCTTTTATTAAAACTCCATTTTCTGCACCTTTTCCTGTACCAACCATAATTGCTGTAGGTGTTGCTAATCCTAGAGCACAAGGGCAAGCTATTACTAACACGGATATAAATATTGTTAATGAAAAAACTACTGTTTCTCCTGAAATATACCATGCTAAAGATGATATCACCGCAAGACTAATAACTATTGGAACAAAATAAGAAGATATTACATCTGCTAATTTTGCTATTGGAGCTTTTTTACCTTGAGCATCCTCTACTAATTTTATTATTTGAGCTAAAGCTGTATCATTTCCAACCTTAGTTGCTCTATATTTAATAAATCCTGTTTTATTAATACTTGCTCCAATCACATTACTTCCTATAGTCTTCTCAATTGGGATACTCTCTCCTGTTAACATTGATTCATCTATTGAAGTTCTTCCCTCTATAACTTCACCATCTACAGGTAATTTTTCACCTGGCCTAACTATTACTATATCATTTATCATTACTTCTTCTATAGTTACAGTTATTTCCTTTCCCTCTCTAATTATATTAGCAGTTTTTGGTGCCAAGCTTATTAATTTTTCAATTGCTTCTGATGTTTTTCCCTTAGAAACTGATTCTAAATATTTCCCTAAGGTTATTAAACTTAATATCATTCCTACAGATTCAAAATATAAATGCATTGCATAATCATTATATCCATTTGTTATTTTATATATTGAAAATATTCCATAAATTACAGCTGCAGAAGTACCTATTGCAATTAAAGAATCCATATTTGGAGATAGCCTAAAAATATTTTTATAGCCAACTATATAAAATTTATATCCAACTATCATAACAGGTATAGTTAATAATAATTGAGTTATTGCAAAATTTAAAGGATTATTCATTGGATCAATAATATGTGGTAAATGCATTCCCATCATATGACCCATAGATATTATAAATAAAGGTATAGTAAAAATAATTGATAAAATAAATCTATAAAAAAGCTTTTTAGAATTATTTATATTTTTTTCACTTTTCTTTTTTTCTCCTTCAATAAACAACTTAAAGCCTGCATCCTCTACTATTTTTCTTATTTCATTTATAGAAATTATATTTTCATTAAAGGATATACTTAACTTTTCTGTTGCAAAATTAACATTAGCTTCAATTATACCTTCTTCTTTTTTAATTATCTTTTCTATTCTATTAGCACAAGAATTGCAAGACATTCCTTGAATTTTAAAACTATAACTTTTAACTTTCTTTTCAACAGAAAACCCTATTTTTTCTATAGCTTCTTCAATATCTAATCTTGTTAGAATATTATTATCGTATTCTAAGCTTAAAGTTTCCGTTGCAAAATTTACATTAGCATAAGCTATGCCTTCAACATTATTAATTGCCTTCTCTAATCTATTAGCACAAGAATTGCAAGACATACCGACTATTTTTATTTTTTCTTTTTTCATATCCTTCACCTCCACCACCCCCAGGGGGTGTATATTATAATTATACTATTACAGAATTTTATGTCAATAGTGATTCTCATTTATAAAATTCTGTATATTTACTCATTTAAATCTAATTTATTTAATCTATTATTATAATATCCAATTAAAATTTAATAATAATAGATAAATAATCATAAAAGTACATTTTTTATTATATTAATATATATTTATAATTGAAATTAATGTAATATAAGCTATTTTTATGAATATTTTGTTATATTTAAATACGAAAAACATTTACTTAATTTCCCAAATAATATTGAAATAATTATTTTTTAAAGTTAAACTATATATATATATATTATAAAAGAGAGTTGATATTTATGGAAAATAACAATCTTAATACAGAACCATCAAAGGAAGTGATTGAACAAAGTAAGGTATGTAAATTTCTAAAATCTAAAACCTTTATAATTATTTCTTCAATTATTTTAATTTTATCTATTGCCATTGGTTATTGGTTTTACAGCAATAATAAATTAATCAATAGCTATAGTAATAAAGTATATCCTGGGGTATCTATACTCGGTACTGATTTATCTGGATTAAGTAGTGAAGAATTACATGCTACTTTAATCTCTCTATTTAATAATATTGAAAATAAACAAATCACAGTTACTGCAAAGGATGAAAAATTTAATACTACGTATAAAGATTTAGGATCTGCTATAAACATTACAGAGCTTGAAAATTCTATCTTAAGTTATGGTAAAAATGAAAGCTTCTTTAATAAAGTTTCTTTAATAAAAGAACCTGTTAATAAAGAATATGAACTAAGTGTTACTTTTAATGAAGATAAAATAAATAGCTTTGTAGATAAAATTTCTAATGCAATTAACTATAATCCTAAAAATGCATCTATTAATATCGCAGGTGGACGAAGTATAGTAAATGATCAACCAGGTCTTAAGCTAAATTCTGAGGAATTATTAAATAATATTAAAAGCTGTATTAACGATATAAATTCACCTGAAATATCTGAAATTACTGGAAATGTTGAAACTGTCGAAGCAAATATAACTGCTTCAGAATTATCTACTGTAAATAAAAAAATTTCTAGTTATACTACTAATTTTACTGCTGGACCAAGTGGAACAAATCTTTCCATAGCCGCAAGAAATATTAATAATAGTATAATTATGCCTGGAGAAACATTTTCTACCGAACAAGCTATTGGTCCTACAACTATCGAAAATGGATTTGTTGAAGCTAATACTTATGTTGGTGGAGAAGTTGTTAAAGGTGTAGGTGGTGGAGTTTGTCAAGTTGCTTCAACATTATATAATACTATGTTAAAAGCTGGTATTATACCTACCGAAAGACTTAATCATATGATGCCAGTTTCATATGTTCCATTAGGATTAGATGCAACACTAGCTGATAATTTAATTGATTTAAAATTTGTAAATGAATTTGATTATCCTATAGTTATAAATTCTTATACAGCTAATGGTAAATTGACAGTAGAATTTTGGTCTAATGAAACTGTAAATCAAGGAATGACATATGAAGCTGTTTCAGTACCTTTAAATTCATTAAGTGCAGATGCTTATTTATATGGCTATAATTCTAACGGAGAATTAGTTGTAAATCAATATTTAGATAGAAGTACCTATCAACCACTTCCATAAAAAAATCCTTCACTATTTATTAGTGGAGGACTTTTTTTATAATTCAAATATTAATTTTCTTAAACTAAATATTAATTTTCCAACATTCCTGCTAAATATCCTGTTGAAAATGCTATTTGAAGGTTATATCCTCCAGTTTCAGCATCTATATCTATTACTTCTCCTGCAAAATATAAATTTTTAATTATTTTTGATTCCATAGTGGATGAATTAATTTCTTTTACAGAAATTCCTCCACTTGTTACCATAGCTGCCTTTATTGTAATAGTATCTTCTACAGTTAAGGACATATCTTTAATATATTCTATAATTTTAATTTCATCTTCCTTCTTTAACTCTGAACTTTTCACTTCAGATAAATTTAAAATATTTAGTATTTCTTTTATAAAATTCTGTGGTAAATACTCTTTTAAAATATTTAGTATACTTTTATTGCTACTTCTTAAACTTTTACTCAACTCTTCTTTAGATACATTTGGTAAAAAATCTATTTTTATTTCTATATTTTTTTCATTTAACAATTTATTTATATATGAGGAAAATTTAAGCACACCTGGTCCAGAAATTCCAAAATGAGTAAATATCATATCACCTTGATTTTGAATTTTTTTCTTTTTATTTATAGTGCTTATACATACTTCCTTCATAGAAATGCCCTGAAGATTCTTAACAAAACCTTCTTTAATTACTAATGGAATTAAGGCCGGATATAAACTTGTAATAGTATGGCCTTTATCTTCTAAAATATTAAACATACTTCCATCTGATCCTGTATTTGGATAACTCTTTCCACCAGTAGTAATTATAACTTTATCTGATAATATTTTTCTTCCATCCTCAGTTATAACCCCTTTAATAATATTATCTTCAATAATTAAGTCTATAACCTTACTACCATATTGAATTTTTATATTATTATCTATAATATCTTTCTTTAAAACCTCAATAACCTCATCTGCTTTATCACTTTTAGTATAAACTTTTTCATCATATTCTACCTTATATTCTAATCCCCTTTTAGAAAAATACTCTAGCAAGCTAGTATTAGAAAAAGTGTATAGTGCACTATATAGAAATTTTTTATTAGTTACTATTTTATCGAAAAACTCTTCTATATCTCTATTATTAGTTATATTACATCTTCCTCCACCAGTAAGCTTTAATTTCTTTCCAATTTCATTATTTCTTTCAAGTAATATAACTTCGTTATTCTTTGAAGCTGATATTGCAGCCATAATTCCTGCTGGTCCTGCCCCAACTACAATTACCTTTGACATATGTTTTTTCTCCTTAAACTTATATAGTCTTAAGCCTTATTATATACTAAAAATAAAAAGTGTGAAACATAATATTAATTATAGTTCTTTTTTAAAAACTATCAAAATTATATTTCACACCTTGATTTAACGCTTTAATTTTTCCATAGAAATATTAAATGCAAATCTCCATAATATAAAATCAATTATTATTAAAGCAATTAAATATATAAAAGTGGCTATAGAGTTTAAAGTAATTATAAAATGAAGCAAAGCCATAAATAAAATACTTATTAAAGATATTAAAACTATTAATACACTTTCCCCACTATTATTTATTTCAAACTTTTGTGAAAAAGGAAACTTCTTCTTTAAAATAGCAAAGTTAATTACTATTAGTAATATAAATGCTAAAAATGCTATAAGTAAATGAATAATTACTTTAGGTCCAAATAGTAAAGTGTACAAAAAACAAATAATTATATACGGTATTAAAATAAGCTTATATAAAGCACCTTTTATTACACCTTTAAATATTGATGAAGATTTTGTTATTGGTGCAACTTGATATATCCATGCCCCTAGATACTTCTCTGAATATCTTAACATAGTTATAATGGTAGGAATTATCAAAGCAAATACATAAATAAATAAATATGATATTGAATTACTTAAAGATCCAATTATGCCATTTATATTTTTTTGTTCTAATGATGGAATTAAAAAAACTAATGGTAAAACTATACCTAAAGCTACATTAGGATATATTCTAAGCTTAAATTCTCTTTCTGAATCAATAATACCCATTGAAAAATTAAAAAAAGCTCTTTCTGTATTGTCTTTACAAAATATGTTATTAATTTTTATTAACAATTTATTTTTTTCTTTTATTTTACTTTCATTATTGTTTAACTTTTGTAGATTACTTTCAAAGTATGGTATAAATTTTATATATATTACAATAGATATTATTGGAAGAGCTATAGCTAAAATACTCATTAAAATTTTTATTACTGTAATTCCCTCTCCTGAGAGTATAGAAAGTGGAGCTGAAAACCACATAGGGGGTATTAATAAATGCCATAGTCTTTCTTTATAAATAATATTAGAAATATCAATAAACTCAAATAATCTTGGTACAATTTGATAAATTATTACCATAAAAATACTTAAAGCAATTTGTACATAATTAATAATATCTTTAAGTTTTTCACCATCAAAAAATTTCAATACTAGTAAGTATGCTAACGCAGTTACAATTATCATAAATATATCTAATAATATAATTTCCAATAAGAATATTAAAGCAAATACTATTCCATATTTAAAAGATACTATAAAAGAAACTCCAACAAAAGCTAAAGTTAAGTAGAGCATATAAATAAATACATGGGTTAACTTAGCTGCATTTATAGTTTTACTATCAATACCTTTACTATACAATATATTTTTATCTCTTACATCCAATATTACATAAGAAAAATCTGAAATAAAAATAGTAAGTATCATAAACATAACTATTGAAAAATAAGCTGTCATAATATACATTTTATTTGCATTAAATAAGAGAATTAACCCTATAAATATTCCAATAAAACCATATACAATTAACGCTTTATAAAATTCATTAGAATCTTTTTTCTTATTTCTTGTATCATTAAACACAGTTGCTTTTCTTCTTCCATCCATAGTTAATTTAGTATTTAATATCAATCTAAACACATCATAGTCTACTCCAAACTTCTTATAAAAAGCTGAGAACTTATCTATAATTTTTAAAACTTTAAACTCTTTCATAACTATACCTCTTTGACTATGTTTATAAAGTTTTCTGCAAGTTCCTTATACTCATGAAAACCAGTAACTTCATTGAATATATTTTCAAGAGAACTTTCTTTAAAACTATTCTTTAATTCTTCAAAATTTCCATCAGCAACTATTTCTCCATTATTTATTAGAATTATTCTATCACTTATCTTTTCAACAACTTCCATTATATGAGAAGAATAAAATATTGTTTTTCCTTCTTTAGCAAGAGTAGCTAATATTTCTTTTATAATCATTACACTATTAGCATCTAATCCACTTAATGGTTCATCTAAAAATAAAACTTCTGGATTATGGATTAAACTAGATATAAGAATAAGCTTTTGTTTCATTCCTTTTGAATAAGAAGATATCCTTTTTTCATAAGCATCTAATATACCTAAAATCTCCATTAGTTTTCTAGCTTTTTCATCTGATTTATCATAACTTAATCCATAAAGTTGTCCTATAAAAGTTAGATATTCTTTTCCAGTTAAGCTATCATATATTTCAGCAACTTCTGGTACATATCCTAT
>JAFSER010000044.1 GCA_017435645.1 Clostridium sp.
GGAGATTAAGTCAGGAGGAGGATGAATAGTGGAAGAAAAAATTGAAATAAGTGATATACTAGTAAGATTTGAAAAGTATGATATGGCATTAGAAGTCCTTGAATCATTACAGGAAAATTATAAAAATAATAATGAGATAATTTTAAGAATAGCGAAAGTTTACGAAAAAAAGGGACTTATAGATACATCAATAGAGAAGTTAAAAGAGGCTATTAAATTAGATCCTAAGAATGGAGAGTTATATTTTAAATTAGCCACATTATTTCAGAAAAATGAAGATTATGATAAATGCTTTGAATATCTAAACGAGTCAATAAAATTAGGTTATGAAAGCGAAAAAGTATTCTTTTATAAAGGATTAGTTTTTGAAAGTTTAAATAATATTGAAGATGCCATAAAGCTTTATAATAAATCTTTAACTAAAAATAAGTCATATCTACCATCTAATTATAGAAAATATGCAATTTATATGAACTGTAATATGAATAAAGAAGCTAAAGAAGTTTTAGAAGATATGATAAATAATAATGCTGATGAGTATGATGGTTTTGCGTTGATGTTTTCTTTGGAGATGAATAATCATAACTATGATAAAGCATATGAAGTTTTAAATAAAGCAAAGTTAATTTTCAATGATTATCCACCTTTAATGTTAGACTTTATTAAATATTTTAGAGTTAAAGAGAATTATGAGAAGGCTGAAGAGATAATTTCTAGTGTAAATAAGGATAGTGAGTACTATACAGAGTTTAGTATTGAGAAAGCAAGAATACTAGCATTAAGAGGAGAATATAAGGAGGCAATATCTCTTTTAAGTAGTTATGAAGTATATGATGAAGAGAATATTATAATACTTTATTTATTATCAATATTTAATTTCTATATAAAGGATTATAAGAAAGCATTAGTATATTTAGATGAGTTAGAAAAATCAAATGATTTTAAAAATGAGTATGTTAAATATGGAATGCTTATTAAAGGATATTGTCTTAAAGAAATAGATGCTAATGATGATGCTAAAAATTACTTTAATAAGTTATATAAAATATATAAGATTCAAAGTTTAAGTAATCCATATGATATTAACACATTAATTTTAAGAGTTATTATTCTTATAGAGTTACAAGACTTTGAGAAAGCTATAAGCTTAATTGATGGCATAGAAAGATTAGATGCTGATAAATATAGAAAGCAAGTTAATAGTCTTAAGGATATAATAAATGAAAAAGTAAAAGGCTCATATGAAATATACTTAAAGGATATTATGAAGCTTTAATTAGGGGGAATGGATTGTGAAATTTGCAATTGATATAGAAGTTTTGAATTCATGTATTGCACAATATGAAAGTTGTATTTCCTTACTAGAGGAAAACTTACAAAAGCTAAATAGATCACTGGACTTAATTAAAGGTTCAGGTTGGAAGGGAAATGCAAAAGAGCAATTTATATCAGTAGAGTATGGAGAGTGGGATAAAGGTATAAAAGAACATATATCTAGGCTTATCTTTTTAAATACTATGTTAAAAGAAGCTAGAAATGAAATGGATAAGCTAGTAGATGCTAGTAATAGATTAAAGTTGTAAGGGGGAGAGAAGGTTAAGTGAGTAGATTAATGGTTGATACTGGGGCTTCTAAATACTTTATAGACAATGATTTAAATTCTATTTTAAGGAATCTTGATAGCGAAATGTCAGAGCTTATGAGTTTAAGAAGCAGATTAGAATCTTTAAATATGTATTACAGTAGTAATAACAATATACTAAATAATTTAAATTCTGCTTTAAATGATATTAGGTATGATTATGATGCTTTAGCAACATTTATAAATAATTATAGAGCTTTTATAAATGAAATAGAAGAAGTAGATAGTAATTTAGCAGCAAAGTTTAAAAAAGAAGTTAAAGAATACTGTAAGTCAAATGGAATAGAAACAACAGAATGGTACGATAAAGCTTTAGATTATCTGCAAGTAGCTTTAGATGTAGTAGGATTTA
>JAFSER010000045.1 GCA_017435645.1 Clostridium sp.
ATTAAGAACGCTATTATAAGTATCACTATTTACTGTTATTCCTTCTGGCGAAATCATATTAGCAACATTTACTATTTTTTTATTATATAATATCATATTTTCATATATCTTGTTAAATCTATTAGCGTAATTTACATCAACATTTTTAACTCTATCTAGTATAGCATCAAATTTCTTATTATTTATATTATGCTTGTCTACCATATGACTTTGATACTTACTTACATTATCAAGATAATCATATATATTTAGATCATCCATCTTAAAGGTATCATCTATCCAATCCCAAAGGAAAAACTGATTTTCTTCATCTACATTTTCTGTTATCAGTTCTCTTATATTGGCTACAGCTTCTTGTGAAAAATCCCTTATTACACTACTCATTTCTTCAACATCTCACTTGTAAATTCATTAATCTTTTTAGCTGCAGCCTCATCCATTTCAATATAGCCATCACTTATATTTTCTAATAAAACTACTGTACTTTCTATTAATCCTTGTAGTGTATTCTTAATTCCATTAAGCCCTTCACTTACCATATCCATATATTCTTTTGTATAGCCTTTTCCATTATTCTCTTTAGTTATTCCCTTATCTGCTTGTATATTACTTACTATACTTTTTAAATTACTTATTTCTCTTTTTATCAATAATTGCTACCTCATAGTTACTTTCTACTAGGAAGTTCTTGTAACTTACTACGTAGAATCTTTGTAACGTACCATTAAATTCAACTCCTTTACTCTCTAGAAATTCTTTAAAAGCTTTAATATCTCCAACACAACTTTTTATTATTTTAGCACTCTTACCCTCTTCAACTAGTCTTATCTTGAAATTCTCAATTATTTGACACATTGCTATTACTC
Source organism: Clostridium sp. (assembly GCA_017435645.1). Taxonomy (GTDB): domain Bacteria; phylum Bacillota; class Clostridia; order Clostridiales; family Clostridiaceae; genus Clostridium. Next base: position 867 of record JAFSER010000045.1, read on the forward strand.
CTCTCAATTTTCTTAAATAGAAAAGAGTTAATGCTCCTTGATTAGAAACAGTAACTCTTTTATCCGATTTATAATATATATTTATCATTTATCTTAAATTCAGTTGATTTAGTCTTTATTTGCAGCTTTTCACTCTGAATAGTATTCTTATTCACATTTTATAAAATCTCTACTTTCTGATTCCTTATAAGTTGTTTTTGATGTACTTATCTTTATTGATGTATTGTATTTTCAATTATTTATTCTTTTCAATTATTTATTCCATTGAATGATTTTATTATCTATTGATTGGTTATTTATTATAGTTTCTTCATTGATTATTACTTTAGTTCTTATCTGATTAGATTTTCTTTAATTGATGCATTTATTACTTCTTCTTAATCAATTGTATCTATTATATCTCTTGATTAATTATCTTTTACCTATTAATTACTTAATTATTCTTTATTCTGATTAGTTATTATTTATCATTTCTTCAATTTCTTTTATCCTATTTATCTTTATTATTATTTTTAATTGAAATAGATTTTTATTTGTCTATTTCAATTCTTTCAAGTCCTTATTCCCCCCTACCCCCCGTTACAATTTCCTAGTCCCGAGTTCCAAGTCTCTAGTTATTCTACTCAGCTATCTTATTTATATGTTCTATTCTATCAATTCTTTTTATTTTTTAGTGATTTTCTACTACATATATTATGTTCACTATTCCATTAACTTTTAAGTGGAATTATTGAGCCTAGGATTTCCTTATCTTTCAATCTATTCATCTCTTCTATCCTCGTTTTACTGTTTTCTGAAGTCGCTAGACTTAATTAGCTAGGAAGTCCTTTATCAGATACAGTTATCTGTTCAAGTACTAAAGCTTCTTTCCTGTATATATTATTGTTATCAATTTCATTAACTTTCAAGTGGAATTATTGAACCTAGGTTTTCCTTGCCTTTCAGCTTGTGGTAGTTTTCAATCCTAGATATCTTGGCTTTTATAAATATTTCAGTGCATGAAAAAAGATTAATGCCCCATTACTGAAACATTAACCTTCTCAACTTCTTTCACTGCATTATTAATATTATGCCTTCAATTATTCTTCCTATTTTGATTATTTTATTTAACTAGGTAAACTGCTGTTTTTATGCAGTAAAATAATATTTAATTTTGCAGTTAATTATTTTAATATTTCCCATATTTCATCACTAATCCTATCTAAAGGCTCATTTGCTTTAACACGTTCATCAAAATCTGCCTTCCATATAAAGAAATCAGATAATCCACCTCTTGCTGGGTATAAATTGTTATAAATTGATTTTATCTCATTTATAACATTATTAGAATCTGTATAGTTATTTTTTTTACATTCATTTAAGATTTCCACTACATATTTAACTTCAGAAATATGATAATCAATATCTTCTCTTCTATTTGCTACTAATACTAAACTTAATTCACTAAATAAACTTTGTAATTTATCTATGATTAGATTATTTGAACTCATTAAAACTCCTCCTAACGTATTGGTGTCTCACTTATAGGTTGTACTCCTTTTATCTTCCATGGTTCAGAAATAAAAATTTGATTACAACTTTCTCCACCTAAATAGCAACCTCCTTGATATCCAACTGGACCTTCATATATAGTTGTTCCTTTAGGAATTCTTATTGAATAAGTTGATTCTAATGGTGAAGTACCTGTTAATACTCCTGTTTTGGGGTCTATCCATTGAGACTTAACAGCGGAATCTATTCGTACTTTAACTGCTGATTCTGCTGGCTCTCTAGTAAACCATTGTCCAAGTGCATTTTGCTCTTGTCCTGGAATTGTTAGTCCTCCTTTTTTTCCTGAGCGATATAAAATTATATCTTCATCTAAAACTTTCACATTATATTTACCACTTAGAAAATTTGATGCAGGATTTCCTCTCATTTCAGTTAGAGGTCCAGGATTTTCTACCATATTATGAGCATATTTAATTTCAGCTTTACTTACCCCCTTGGGGCAGAGTCTGTCTTATTATTTTTAGTGGTAGGATTGAGTGTTTTCAATTCTTACCACCATTTTAAAACTACTTCTAATCCCTTATCATTTTTTCTGTTATGTAGTTACTTTTTCAGCCTTAATTTTCCTTAATTTATCAACCTCATTTTATCATGCTACATCTTTTATTTCCACATTAGATGATATACATAAACAAAAAATACCGTTGTAATTGAAGTATCAGTATTTCAGTTACAACGATATTTTCTTTAACTTTTAGGTTGAAAAGTGGATAAGGTGGTAAAGTATTTAGAAAGTATTTTTTAGTTTCATCAACTAGAATTTACTTTTTAATTTATCTTCCACTCTTCCACCTTTTCCCCTATACACTGCATTATTAATATTATGCGATTTAACTTTTTATTACATATTATTGATTTAAGTATATTTTAATGCTATTACTTTTTATGCATTTAATTTTGGCTAGTTGTAAAATTAAATTGAACTAATAAAAAATCCATAGCGATTTTCGTGTTAAAATTGAATTTGCAGAACAATTCACGAAAGGAAATCACTATGGATACTAAAAAGAATATCACAAATTCAAAGAA
>JAFSER010000008.1 GCA_017435645.1 Clostridium sp.
CTTTTCTTCTTTAAGTTGAGTTTTGGTTTTGCCATTTGCCAATTCTTCAAGAATCTCAAATCTATTAGGATTAATCTTTTTTTCTTGGAAGTAAGTATAGTTTCCTAAATATTCCTTAACACCATCTTCTTGTAATTCTAAAATTCTATTGATTACTTTATTTAAAAAATATCTATCGTGAGAAATAACTAATAATGTTCCATCATAAGATAAAAGGGCATCTTCTAATGCTTCTCTTGAGATTATATCTAAGTGGTTAGTAGGTTCATCTAGCAATAGAAGATTAGATTTAGATAGCATTAATTTTAATAGATTAATTCTGCATTTTTCTCCACCACTTAGGGATTTTATTACTTTAAAAACATCATCTCCAGTAAATAAAAATGATGCAAGGACACCTCTTAATTTAGATGTTGTTAACATTGGAAAGTCATCCCATACCTCATCAATTATTGTTTTTTCTAAATTTAAATCTGATTGTTCTTGATCATAGTATCCAACATTAACATTAGTACCTAAAATAGTTTTTCCACTATCGGCATTTAAATTATTAAGGATTATTTTTAATAAAGTAGTTTTTCCACGACCATTTTCACCTATTAAAGCAACCTTTTCTCCTCTTTTTAAGTCAAAATTTAATTTAGAAAATAATTTAAGTTCTCCAAAACTTTTTGATAAATTTTCTACATGAAGCACATCATGACCACTTTTAATGGATGTTTCAAATTTTATTTTAGAGGCTTCTTTATCTTTGTCTGGAGCATCTAATTTTTCCATTCTTTCTAAAGCTTTTTCTCTGCTTTCAGCTGCCTTAACGCTTTTTTCTCTATTAAAGCTTCTAAATTTTTCAATTATAGCTTCTTGTCTTTTTATTTCAGCTTGTTGAAGATTATAGGCTTTTAATTGATTTTCATAATTTTTTTTTCTTAATTCAAAGAATTTGGTATAAGGTACATTATAACAATTTACATGTCCATTTATTACTTCAAAGGTACTATTAGTAACGGAGTCTAAGAAAAATCTATCATGTGAAATTACTAAAACAGAACCTTTATAGTTTTTTAGATATTCTTCAAGCCATTCTATAGCCTCTAAATCTAAGTGGTTAGTAGGCTCATCTAATAAAAGAATATCAGGTTTTTTTAATAGTAATTTACAAAGAGATGCTCTTGTTTTTTGACCACCACTTAATGTATTAATAGGTTTATTAAAATCTTCTTCTAAGAATCCAAGCCCCTTTAATACTCTAGATATTTCACCCTTATATGTATAACCACCCTTGTGAGAATATAAATCTTGAAGAGTGGTATAGTCTTTAATTATTTTTTCATGATATAAAGCATTACTTTCATTGTAAGGCTCAGCCATTTTTATTTCTAATAAATGAAGTTTATCTTCTATATCTAATAAGTCCTTAAATACTAAATTCATTTCAGAATATATATCACTATTTAAGTTTAAATTTGCATGTTGAGATAAGTAGCCTATACTTTTATTTTTATCTATAAAAATTTCACCAGAATCTTGGGTAATTTCTTTTGAGATAATTTTAAATAAAGTAGATTTTCCTTCACCATTTCCACCAATAATTCCAACCTTATCGCCTTCATTGATAGAAAAGGTAACGTTTTTTAATACTTCTTGTATTCCATAACTTTTTGATATATCTTTACAGCTTAAAACTATCATATTTCCTCCTATTAATTAGGTAATATATAAATTAATAATAGACATAATAAAATAACATTTTTATTATACTCTAAGGTTCTTTCTTTATCAAACTCTTTAATTAATCTATTATAAAGTATAGGTATAAGGTGAAAATAAAAGAGATAAAATAAATATCTATTACAGAAATTATTTTATCTCTAATTTATTAAAACTATATATTAACAAAGATTATTTAGATATAGATATAAATTTTGGCAAGTTATTTTCTATTACTAAAGATGGTTCTCCAGAAACTAATGGAAGAAAATATTCTAAAGCTTCTTCTTTAATATTATTACCTTCTTCATTAATTAATTCAGTAGGGAAGTATTTAACATTATTAGCTATCTTATCAGCTTCAATAATGTTATAAGAAACCTTATAATTAGAAGCAGATTCTCTATTTATAGTAACCATATATCCACTTTTACCTTCTGAAGCAAATTTTAAAGCTGAGTATCCTGCATCAAAGGCTTCTTGTAAATCTACATCAGAAGCACAGTGCATAGCGCATCTTTGTAATACACCAAGTTCTAAAGATTTAACTCTATTAGTTATTCCAGAACTAATAATTAATTCTTTAAGATAAGCTCCAACACCACCTAACTGAGCATGTCCAAATTTATCGTGAGCTTGACTTTTTACTTCAGTAATAAATTTTCCTTCAGCGTTTCTTAAACCCTCAGATACAACTATAAATACCTTATTATTTTCTTTGAATCTTTTAGCTACATCTGCAAGGAATTTTACTACATCAAAAGCTTTTTCAGGTAAATATATAAAATCAGCAACTGGTTTATTATTAATTCTAGCAATACAAGCTGACGCAGCTAACCATCCAGTATCTCTTCCCATTGTTTCTAATATAAAGATACCATTGTTTATGTATACAGAAGAATCAAGATATGTTTCAAGGGCTGTAGTTGCTATAAATTTAGCAGCACTACCAAAGCCAGGGGTATGATCTGTGTACATTAAATCATTATCGATAGTTTTAGGAATTCCTATAAATTTAATATCTATCTTAGTTTCTTTTGCATATTTTCCTAATTTGGCTATTGTATCCATAGAATCGTTTCCACCAACATAAAAAAATGCCTTTATATTATGTAATTTTAGTATATTTAAAAGTTTATCGTATTCTTCAGTAGATTCGTCAAGTTTCTTCATCTTATATCTGCAAGAACCTAGTCCAGAAGAAGGGGTATATCTAAAAGTATTAATTTCGTTATCAGAAAATGAAGATAAGTCAATAATCTTTCCATTTAATATTCCTTCTATTCCATTTAAACCTGCATATACTTTATTAAAGGCTTTAATATCTTTATTTGCTTGAAGTAAACCAACTACACTAGAATTAATTACAGATGTTGGGCCTCCAGATTGTGCTATTATACAATTTACCATTAAGTTACGCTCCTTTATCTAAAAATACATATTATGATATACTATTGAAAAAATAATATACTCTGTTTAATAATATACAATAAATTTTATTTAAATAAAAGTACTAAATAAAAAATAAATACATAAATAATCTATATAAATAAAACATATAGATTATTATTTAATATTTTGGAGGGGTTATATTGAAATGGATTTAAAAGATGTAATATTAATTGGCATAGCCATGTCTATGGATGCATTAGGATTATCGATTAGTTTAGGTATAAATCCTTATTTAGTAAAAAAGAATAAAATAAGATTTATATTATCATTTGCCTTTTTTCAGTTTTTATTTTTATGCATAGGTGGGATATTAGGAAGATTTTTTGATACATATATAGTGTCCATACCAAACATGTTAGGAGGAATTATTATATCATTAGTTGGATTAGCAATGATAATTTCTGCTTTTAAAAATGATGATAATGATGAGTCACTATTAATAAAAAAATCAATGTATATTATTTTGGGAATGTCTGTAAGTATTGATGCTTTAGTAGTAGGATTTACAAGTTTTTATGAAGTTATGGTGCTATTAATATTTGTAGATTCTATTTTGGTTGGACTTATAACATTATTATTTTGTACAACGGGATTTTTTTTGTGTAGATATGCAAGAAAGATAGAATTTATTTGCAAGTATGCAGATTTATTAGGTGGAATTATACTTTTAGCTTTAGCTTTAGAAATGATATTTTTATAATATTAAAAGTTAAAGGGGACTATATTAATAGTCTCTTTTTTTTATCTAATATTAATGATATAATTTAAGTAAATATATAAGGTTAGGAGAAAAACATGATCTGGGAAAATTATTTAAAAGAAGAGGGAATTAGGATAACAGCTGGAAGAATTTCTATTTTAAATATAATAGAAGCATCAGATAAGGGGCTTTCTGCTGAAAGTATATATAATGAATGCAAAAATCAAAATAATAATTTAAATTTAAGTACTATTTATAGAACTTTAGAATTATTAGAAGAAAAAGATGTAATTAAAAAAATTAATATAGATGGTCATGCGATATATATTTTAAAAAAGGAAGGTCATAAACATATTTTAGAGTGTGATATTTGTCACAAGTGTGTTGAAATACCATGTCCAATGGAAGAAATAGAAGAAGCAATTAAGGCTAAAGTTGGTTTTAGTTTAACAGAACATAAATTAGAGTTAAATGGAATATGTGATAGTTGTAAGAATAATAAATAAGAAAACTCCAGTAAAATAATTTTAAATTTTACTGGAGTTTTCTTATTGTTTTACTTTAAGAAAGCTTTCTATTATTATAACAAAAATTAATGTAAATACTGAGGTTAAAGCAATAGTACCACCCGGAGCACTATTTATATAGTAAGATAACATTAAACCTACTATAATATCGAAAATACCAAAGCCTATAGCAGATAATAGGGTAGTTTTAAATCCCTTTTTTAATTGCATTGCTGTTGCTACAGGTACAATCATAATTGATGATATTACTAATATTCCCATAACTCTTATTGACATTGAAATAGTTGCACCAACTAAAATAGTAAAAATATAGTTAATTAATTTAACCTTTATTCCAGCTGTTTTTGCACCTTCTTCATCAAAAGTTATATATATAAGTTTATTATATAAAAATATTAAAGTTAATAAACATATGATACCAACTATTAAAATTAATAAAATATCTTCTGTAGATACTGTTAGTATGCTACCAAATAAAAATGAATTTACCTTAGCAGAAGCCTTGCCACTACTAATAAGTACAATGGCTATTCCTAAGCTAAAGGTTAAAACTAAAGACATTACTAACTCAGCATACTTTTTATAATACTCTCTTAATAATTCTATAATAATGGCACATACAGTTGTAAATAAAAATGCTGTAATTAAAGGATTAACACCAATTACTAGACCTATAGCTACACCAGCAAATGATGAGTGTGAAAGAGTATCTCCAATCATAGAATAGCGTCTAAGCACTAAAAAAAGCCCTATAAAAGGACAAAGAATTGATATCATTAATCCTGCTATAAAAGCATTTTGCATAAAATTAAATTCAAACATATAAGATAACCTCTCTTAATAATTAAGCACTGAAGCTTTTATTTCTACTTTCTTGAAATTCTTTAACAGTAAATAATTTAGCATTAGCATTTCCAACTTGGAGAATATGAGTTGAATTATTTAATGCAATATCTAAATTATGTTCTATTGATATTATTGTCTTTTTATCATCTTTATTTAATCTTTTTAAAATACTATAAATTTCTTTTTGATTATTAATATCTACACCAGTTGAAGGTTCATCTAAAATTATTATTTCAGGATTACCAATTAAAGCTCTAGCAATTAATACTCTTTGTTGTTGCCCACCAGATAACATACCTAAAAGTCTATTTTTATATTCTAACATATTAATATTTTTTAATACGGTATTTATATCTATTGATGAATTTTTTAATGTTTTTTTATGGCTTTCTAAAACCTCTTTAACTGTAATTGGAAATTGGGAGTTGAAGGAATCTAATCTTTGAGGAACATAACCTATAGATTTTGAATCTATTTCTATACTTCCAAGAGTTGGCTTTAATAAACCTAAAATAAGTTTGATTAAAGTAGTTTTACAACTTCCATTTTCACCTATAACAGATAAGTAAATACCCTTATGTAAATCTAAATTAATATCATTAAGAATATATGGTTGTTTATTTGTATATGAAAAATATAAGTTTTTAATTTTAATCAAATTAATCATCTCCTAATTATTCTAGAATAATTATATATTAAGTTGCAAATGATTTGCAACTATTACTTTATATTATATAATTATAAGATAAAATATTAATAATTTATGGAATTAATATAGTGTTTGTTTTATACTTATTATACACATATAATAGATGTATAACAAAAGTTAAGAATTGGAGGAAATATAATGGATTTTTCAAGTTTAGTTTTGATGGAAAAAGATAAAGATACAGGGATTATAACAAAAGAATTAGGAAGTTTTCAAGTATCAGAGGGAGCTTTATTTGTTAAAAAACTATTTGTAATAAATGGAGAAGTTAATTTATATTTTGATACAAATAAAGATGTTGAAGAATGGGAATACTCTGCTATATACGATTTATTTAATTATGAAGCCTTTGTAAAAGAAGAGTTTGAAATAGATGATGTTTTAGATGAATATAATCCAACATTTCTATTAAAATTCAACTATGTTGATGACTATGATTTTATGAAGGAAAGAATAACTAATTGCATAAATTTAATAGAAGAAACAATGAAAGATGTATTTAATTCTATTGAAGGAAAAGAACAAGAATATATATAGAAAGGAGAATATTTAGTAAAACTTATGAGTGATTTAAAGGTATTGAAAAATAGAGAAGAAATAGATGATAAATTTAAATGGAAGCTTGAAAAAATATTTAAAAGTGATAATCAATGGGAAGAAGATTTTAAAATATTAAAAGAAGAAGCTCCTACTTTAAAGGATTATGAAGGAAAGCTAAATAGTAAAGAAAATATAAAGAGCTTTTTAGAAAAGTACATTGAATTAGGAAGAAAAGCAGAAAAATTATATGTATATGGACATATGAAGAGCGATGAAAACACACAAAATCCAAAGTATCAAACAATGATGAATAAAATAGATTCATATATGGCAGAATTTGCTTCTTATACTGCGTATTTCACACCTGAAATACTAAGTCAAGATGAAAATGTAATAAGAAGTATAATTAATGATGATGAATTAAAGATTTATTCATTTATGTTTGAAAGTATTTTAAAAGAAAAGCCCCATACTTTAAGTAAGGAGGAAGAAGAGCTTCTAGCCTCTGTTTCTGATTGCTTAGAGGCACCATCATCAATTCACAATATGCTTAGTAATGCAGATATGAAGTTTAACTGTATTATAGATGAAGATGGAGAAGAGGTAGAACTTACAGAAGGAAATTATTCTTCATTTATAAAGAGTAAAAATAGAAAAGTAAGAGAAGAGGCTTTTAAAGAATTATTTAAAGGTTATAAAAAGTTAGAAAACACATTTGCTACAACACTAAGTAGTTCAATTAAAAACTTTAATTTTGGTGCAAGAATTAGAAAATATACTTCAGCTCTTGAAGCATCTTTAAAGCCAAATGATATACCAGTAGAGGTATATACTAATGCCATAAAAACTATAAATGAAAATTTAAGCTCTCTTCATAGATATGTATCTCTTAAGAAGAATTTATTAGGTGTAGATAATATGCATATGTACGATTTATATGTTCCAGTTATTGAAATACCAAAGGAACATATAGAGTTTAATGATGCTGTTGATATTGTTATTGAAGGTTTAAATCCTTTAGGTAAGGAATATTTAGATATATTTAAAGATGGAGTAGAAGAAGGTTGGATTGATATTTATCAAAATAAGGGTAAAAAAGGTGGAGCATATTCTTGGGGTGGATATGATACTATGCCATATGTTTTATTAAATTACAATTATGATCTTCATGATGTATCAACATTAGCTCATGAAATGGGGCATTCAATTCATTCTTATTATTCAAGAAAAGAGCAGCCTTATATATATGCTGGATATACTCTATTTTGTGCAGAAGTTGCATCAACAACGAATGAAGCTTTATTAATTAATCATTTAATAAATAAGGAAACAGATAAAAATAAAAAGCTTTATTTAATAAATCAAGAGCTTGAACAAATAAGAACAACAGTATTTAGACAGTTAATGTTTGCAGAATTTGAATTGTTTACTCATGAATCATTAGAAAAAGGAATTCCTCTTACAGCAGAGGATTACAATAAAGCATGGCATGAATTAAATGTTAAATATTTTGGACCAGATATGATAGTAGATGATGAGATAGATGTAGAGTGGGCTAGAATACCTCACTTCTATTCAGATTTTTATGTATATCAATATGCAACTGGATATGCAGCAGCTTCAGCCTTTGCAAAAGCAATTTTAGATAAAAAAGAGGGAGCAGTTGAAAAATATATAGGTTTCTTAAAAAGTGGAGGAAGTAATTATCCAATAGATATATTAAAAGAAGCAGGTGTAGATATGACTACATCTAAGCCTTTAGAAGCAACTATTGAAAGATTTAATGAATTATTAGATATGCTAGAAAAAGAAATATAAGGAACTGTCTTATGGCAGCTCCTTATTTTTAAAATGGGGGATTTTATTGGAAAAGTTTGAGAAATTATTTTTTAATATACTAACTAAGGAAATGAATTTTTTTATAAGGGATTATTATAGTATTTATAATAATCAAAATAAATGGGTAGCTCTTTTAGATATAAATCATATATATGTAGCAGTTTTAGTGGTTAATGACTGGGAAGAAGAAAATATATATAATGAAGCAAAAGAATATTTAAGTAATAATTTAAACAAATCATTTATAATTAATTTAGTTGTCTTAACAAAAGATAATTATATTACCAAAGAAAATACACAATATAATAAATTAGTTTATTCATTAAAAGATAAAGAAGTGATTTATTGTAGTGAAGGCTCAAAAGCTTTTTTACCAGTAATAGAATTTATGAAAGATACCAATACTAAAAAGAGAGAAGTATTAACTAAAGGTAAGTTTACAAATATATTTATTCTTATTAATATTTTTATATTTATAATAGAAGTATTTATATCTAAAAATTTATTAAATATTGATGTTAATACATTAGTATATATGGGAGCGAAGCTTAATATTGCAATTAATCATGGAGAAATATATAGATTAATAACGGCTGCTTTTTTACATGGAGGTATTTTACATATCCTATTTAATATGAGTGCTTTAAATATTATAGGTAAAGAAGTTGAAAAGGTATATGGTGGTAAAAAATTTTTAATAATATATCTTTTTTCAGCTATAGGTGGAAATTTATTTAGTTATTTATTTAGTCCAAGTAGTATTTCAGTTGGTGCTTCTGGAGCAATATTTGGATTACTTGGTGCTATGCTTTTGTTTGGGATAAAAGGGAGAGTTGGAAAGAAATACCTTGCAAATATGATTGAAACGATAGTAATTAATATAATAATTAGCTTTGCTATTCCTAATATTGATATATTTGGACATATTGGTGGATTAATAATAGGTTTCTTAGTATCTGGATTTTTATTAAAAAAGAGAGCTGTATAAATATAAATTATATATAATTAATGGGAAATTATTATATAGATATAGTAGGAGTGATTATTTTGAAAAATAAATTTAATAATAAAGAGTTTTTAGTTGTAGTATTATTTACAGTAATTCTAATTATTACTTCAATTTATGATTGTTTTATGAATAGTGGAGAGAAAATATTTAGAATAGCTTTAACATTTATTACTGTATTATTAGTGTATTGGTTATATATAAAAAGTTTTCTTAAAGGTATAAAGAGCATTTACTATATAAATATATTTTTTATTTTTATTTCTATGTATTTAGCAAGTGTTTGGAATTTTTATGGAATACCAAATTATGATAAGTTTCTCCACTTGTTATCAGGAGCCGTTATAGCTATTATTGGATATATACTATTTATATATTTAACATCACAAAAAAGTAGATCTGACATGAAACCTATAACCTCATTAATTTTTGTTATCTTATTTGCAACAGCAGCTGCTGGAGTATGGGAAATATGGGAATTTACAACAGACTCTCTTTTTGGATTAACAGCTCAAAATAATAGTTTACGTGATACCATGTTAGATATTGTTTGTGGAACTTTAGTAGGAATTATAACAGCAATTCCAATCTATATAAATAGTAGATTTAATAAGATAAAAATAATAAATACTATAGTTAAAGAAATAGAATCTAATAGAAAATAATACTTTTAAATAAAGAAGATTATAGCAATATTTAATTAAGTTTGTTATAGTCTTTTTATTATTTTAAGAACTATCTCTAGATTAAACTTATGTTGATAATAAGAAGTATAAAAGTAGATAAATAATTATTAACCTTTAATTCGTAATAATTATATATGTTTATCAAAGCTCCCATAAAAATCGAAATTTGATTATTTGTTTTTTTGTTAATTTTGTATTTCGTCAATTATTAATCCATAACCGTCTATTGTAAGTAGACTTAAAATGTGCCAGAAATATGGAATAGAGTTAATTACATCACGATAAGATTTAGAGCTGCTGAAAATATTTAAAATAGGATTAAATCCAATAAAAAGATTAATGTCGTCAATTCCAATCAAATTAATAATAACTCCAATAATGATAATAGCAATAAACTAAAATGTAAAAGATTTTATTATTTTTTTCATATCAATAACTTCTTTTATCAAAGTTTAATTTATTAAAGATATATAATTAGAAATACTGTAGTAATTATTATCACAAGTACTTAAATAATGATAACACAGATGAATAATTTCTTTAAAAATTACTTTTTTTAAACTCACTATAAATAAAATACAAGGTGATGCTGAGAATACAAAAATAATCAAATTCAATAAATTTATATAGTTTCAACAAAGTCATATAATATATTTCTTTATAAAATTACTATCTATAATATACGTTATTAAAACTATGGTTACTGTATCTATACTTTTATTATATATTTACTTTGAGTATAAATCTAAGATAAATATATAAAATATTTATGAAAAATGATTTAAAGTAGAGTCTAAAAATCATAATTATAAGAAAGTTACAGAATTTCATATAGATATTAAAATGCATACAAAATTGACAATTTAATAAAAATAAAGAATATTTAAAAAAAATATGGTAAAGAATTCATTAATAATGTATTATATATAATATAATAAGGAGAGGAGAGAGAAAAATGGTGGGAAAAGATTACGTTAATAAAGTAATTGAAGAAGTTGAAAGACGAAATAGTGGAGAAAAGGAATTTTTAGATGCTGTAAAGGAAGTATTGAACTCTCTTGTACCAGTATTTGAGAAACATCCTGAATATATAGAAGAAGGGATATTAGAAAGAATAGTTGAACCTGAAAGACAAATATTCTTCAGAGTTCCATGGGTAGATGATGCAGGAAATGTTCAAGTAAATAGAGGATTTAGAGTTCAATTTAATAGTGCAATAGGACCTTATAAGGGAGGTTTAAGATTCCATCCTTCAGTAAATCAAAGTATAATTAAGTTTTTAGGTTTTGAACAAATATTTAAAAACTCTTTAACAGGTTTACCAATTGGTGGAGGTAAAGGAGGATCAGATTTTGATCCTAAAGGAAAATCTAATAAAGAAGTAATGAGATTCTGTCAAAGCTTTATGGCTGAATTATGTAAACATATTGGATTAGATACTGACGTACCTGCAGGAGATATAGGTGTTGGTGGAAGAGAAATAGGTTATATGTATGGATATTATAAAAAAATTAGAAATGCTAATGACCAAGGAGTTTTAACAGGTAAGGGATTAACTTATGGTGGAAGTTTAACAAGAACTGAAGCTACAGGTTATGGATTAGTTTACTTTACTGAAGAAATGCTTAAGGATAATAATTCAAGCTTTGCAGGAAAAACAGTAGTTATTTCTGGTTCAGGAAATGTTGCTATATATGCATGCCAAAAAGCAACAGAATTAGGTGCTAAGGTTGTTGCATTAAGTGATTCTAATGGATATATATATGATGAAAATGGAATTAATTTAGACGTAGTAAAAGAAATTAAAGAAGTAAAAAGAGGAAGAATTAAAGAATATTTAGATGTAGTTCCTACAGCAAAATATGTAGAAGGCTGCAGAAAAATTTGGGAAGAAAAATGTGATATAGCATTACCATGTGCAACTCAAGGAGAAATAAACTTAGAATCTGCTAAAATATTAATTGCTAATGGAGTTAAGGTAGTATCAGAGGGGGCAAACATGCCAACTAATTTAGATGCTATAGAAGAACTTCAAAAAGCAGGAATTATGTTTGGACCAGCTAAAGCTGCTAATGCAGGGGGAGTTGCTTGTTCAGCACTTGAAATGTCTCAAAATAGCATGAGATTATCATGGACATTCGAAGAAGTTGATTCAAAATTAAGAGATATAATGGCTAATATTTATAAGAATTCTAAGAAAGCAGCAGAAGAATATGGAGATCCTAAAAATATACTAATGGGAGCTAACATTTCAGGATTCTTAAAAGTTGCTGAAGCTATGATGGCTCAAGGAATAGTATAAATATAAACTTGTAATATATTTTGATCAAGTATAAAGGGCATAGGGAAATATATTTTTCAATTAAGGACTGTCTTAAGACAGCCCTTAATTTTATGTTTAATTTTATGTTTATACTAAGAAAAGTGTTTTGATATAATTAAATAAAATATAATGTTGAATTTAGAAAATAATAATAAATAGAAGATATTTAATTTTATTAGAAAGAGTTATTTTTAACAAAAAATAACTAAGGATTAATTAATAAATATTAATTAATTCTTAAGATTTCAATACTTGATTTTTTATATATAGTAGACTATATTTAATGTGATATAGTGAGGGAATAAAACGTAGTAATATAATAATACCCTTTATTTAAAGGAGTGGATTAAATGGGAGAAATAATTTTTGCTACTACAGCGGTATTTCAAATAATTGTATTTGTTTTAATGATGTATTATTTTATATTAGCTTTTTTTGGGCTAGTAAGAAAAAAAGAAAAGAAAAATTATACACCTACTAAGAGATTTGCAATGATAGTAGCAGCTCATAATGAAGAAGTTGTAATTGGAAAATTAATTGAAAGTATTTTAAAACAAAATTATCCAAGAGAACTTTTTGATGTTTTTGTAATTGCGGATAATTGTACTGATAATACTGCAAAGATAGCAAGAAAATATGGAGTATATGTATATGAAAGATTTAATAAAGAACAAAGAGGTAAGGGGTATGCGTTAGAGTGGATCTTTGATAAGATATTCAAGATGAAAAAGCAATATGACGCAGTAGCAGTTTTTGATGCAGATAATTTAGTTTCAGCAAACTGGTGTAAAGAAATAAACTCAAAAATGCTAGATGGATATAAAGTAGTACAAGGGTACATAGATAGTAAAAATCCAAATGATTCTTGGATAGCAGCATCTTATTCAATAGCATTTTGGACTCAAAATAGAATGTATCAATTAGCAAGAGCAAATGTTGGATTATCTAATCAAATTGGAGGAACAGGATTTGCAATAGATATAGATGTGTTAAAAGAGTTTGGATGGGGAGCAACTTGTCTTACAGAGGATTTAGAATTTAGTTGTAAATTAATTTTAAATGGTGAAAAAGTTGGTTGGGCACATGATGCAATTATATATGATGAAAAGCCTTTAACTTTAAAACAATCTTGGGTTCAAAGAAGAAGATGGATGCAAGGATTTACAGATGTAGCTTCAAGATATTTCTTTAAATTATTAAAAAATGGCTTGAAACAAAGAAAGTGGTTTGTTTTAGATTGTGCTTTATATGTAATTCAACCGTTCTTCACATTAATGATAGGAATATCAACTGTTTTAAGTTTTATTCAAAGTATGGTACCAAGTAATATTTTTGTTATGAGTTATTTAACAGGAAACTTTACATTTCAAATAATGGGTGTAATACAGTTTTTATTTACACCATTAATGTTGAAATTAGATAAAAAAATATCTTCAGGATTTTTTATAATGGTAGCTTTCTATGCATCTAATGTTTTTGTATTGCCTATATTTACAACTAATGTAGATAACTATATGCAAGTGCTTTTAATAAATATAATTTATAATGGAGCCTTCTTAATAGCAACAGCATTATTCTTAGGTAAAGAAAATCTAAAGATGTTCTTTAGATTCTTATTATATTCTTATTATACATTAACTTGGGTTCCTATAACTATTGAAGGTATGTTAAGAAAGAATAATAAAGAATGGAATCCAACTAAGCATGTTAGAAATATAGAAATATGTGATGTTCAATAAATTTAATTAAATTCATTTAAGAGTTGTCAAAGGACAGCTCTTTTTGTATTGTATTGAAAACAACTAGCTATGCAGATGGATATTTCACGGAAATATTAAAAGTTAAAAGTAGATTGATGACTTTTGATAGATTTGCAAACGTAAAATATAGATATGGAAATGCTGGTTATTCAGAGCGTGAGTAGTGCCACTAGTATCATGCTCTTATAGGCCTTAATGAAGCTATTAGCTAAACAGGTATAAATGACTAAGGATATATAATTATGAAAAAGAATGAGTACGAACGTAAGTTTGACATTTTTGTAATAAAGATATATATTTTTATTTAGAGATTAATTATGATAAAATTTTAAATAGTATAATTAAGATAGAAAATAATACTTAATATAAATATAAATATAAATTTATAATAAAAATATTAGAAGTTATATTTATAAGAAATATAAAAATTAATAATTAATAGTAGTAATTTAATATAGGCAGATTTTATAAATGTAATTTGGAGGTTTGTATGAGTGGAGAATTATTAAAGGGATATGACGTTACAGATCTAACTTCCTTAGAAAAATTAGAACCAGTTAGAGTAAGACCAGGTATGTATATTGGTTCAACAGGTACAAAGGGCTTACATCATTGTATATGGGAAATATTAGACAATTCTATAGATGAAATTTCTAATGGATATGGTAATAAGGCAACAATAATAATTAATAAAGATAAAAGTATTACTGTTATAGATAATGGAAGAGGTATTCCTACAGGAATACATCCTGTAAAGAAAAAGTCAGGGGTTGAGATGGTATTTACTGAGCTTCATACAGGAGGAAAATTTAATAATAAAAATTATAAAACCTCTGGGGGATTACATGGAGTTGGAGCAGCGGTAGTTAATGCTCTTTCATCATGGCTTGAAGTAGAGGTTTGTCAAAATGGAAATGTATATAAGCAGAAATTTGAATATGCGTATGACAAAGAACTTAAAAAGGTAATGCCAGGAACTCCAGTAACAAAGTTAGACATAATAGGAAAAACAAAAGTGACAGGAACTAAAGTAACCTTTATGCCAGATAAAGAAGTTTTTTCATCTATTGATTTTAAGGTAGATATAATAGATGAAAGATTGAGAGAACTTGCTTTTCAAAATAAAGGAATATACTTAGAATTAATTGATTTAAGGAAAGATGAAGAATTTAAAAAAGAATATTATTCAGAAAGAGGTCTTTTAGATTTTATAGAATATTTAAATGAAAGTAAGACAGCTCTTCATCAAGATCCAATATATTTTGAAGGAGAAAAAATAGTAAATAATATTCAAATGTCTGGAGAAGTATGCATTCAATTTACAGATTCTACAACTGAAAATATAGCAAGCTATGTTAATAATATACCAACTACAGAGGCAGGAACTCATGAAACTGGATTTAAAACAGGAATGACAAGAGCTTTTAAGGAAGGTGCTAAAAAGTTAGGGCTTATAAAGGAAAAGGATAAGGAATTTGAAGGTGATGACCTAAGAGAAGGTATGACTGCTATAGTAAGGATAAAAATTACTAATCCTATATTTGAAGGGCAAACAAAAACAAAACTTGGATCTACTGAAGCATACACTATGATGAATGAACTAACTTACATTAAGTTCAGTGAGTGGATAGAAGATAATAAGCAAGTTGCAACTATGATAATAAATAATGCACTTCAAGCAGCTCAAAGAAGAGAAAAAATAAAAAAAATAAATGAAGCTGAAAAGAAAAAGATAGGAAAAGGAGCAGCACCTCTTGCAGGAAAGGTGGCAGTATGCACATTAAAGGATAATAGTGTAAATGAATTTATAGTAGTTGAGGGTGATTCAGCAGGTGGCTCTGCAAAACAAGCTAGAGATAGAAGATTTCAAACTATTATGCCATCAAAGGGAAAGATAATGAATACGGAAAAGCAAAAGCTTGAAAATGTATTAGCATCTGAGGAGCTTAAAATATTTAATACTGCCCTAGGAACTGGAACATTAGATAATTACAAAGAAGAAGATTTAAAGTACGATAAAATAATAATTATGAGTGATGCTGATGTTGATGGGTATCATATTAGAACTTTATGGATGACATATATTTATAGATATATGAGGCCATTAATTACTAATGGGCATCTTTATTTAGCACAACCTCCATTATATAAGGTTTATAAGACTGTTAAAGGAAAAGAAGTATATAAGTATGCATATAGTGATGACGATCTTGAAAAGGTTAAAAGGGAAATTGGGAAGGGTGCCAATATCCAAAGATATAAAGGGCTAGGAGAAATGAATGCAGACCAGTTATGGGAAACTACTTTAAATCCTGAAACAAGAACATTATTACAAGTTACTATTGAAGATGCAGCTAAGGCAGAGAAAATGGTTTCTTTATTAATGGGTGATATAGTAGAGCCTAGAAAAGCTTATGTATATAAATACGGAGAATTTTAGTAAATAGATTGGAGAAAATTATGGCTAAGAAAATTAATGAAATACCTAAGGATAATAATATAATACCTGTTTTATTAGAAGAAGCTATGCCAGATAACTTTTTGCCCTATGCTATTGAAGTTGCAAAGGATAGAGCGTTACCTGATGTTAGAGATGGATTGAAGCCAGTTCATAGAAGAATTCTTTATGGAGCATACCAATTAAAGGCATTTCCAGATAAACCATATTTTAAATCAGCAAGAATAGTTGGTGATATTTTAGGTAAATATCATCCACATGGAGATAGTTCAGTATATGATGCAATGGTTATTATGGCACAGGATTTTTCAACTAAAGAATCCTTAATAGATGGGCATGGAAACTGGGGTTCTATGGATGGTGATAGTGCAGCGGCAATGAGATATACAGAAGCAAGACTAGCACCTATTGCTATGGAAATGCTTAGGGACATAGAAAAGAACACAGTAGATATGACAGAGAATTATTCAGACACTGAGCTAGAGCCAAAAGTATTACCAAGCAGATATCCCAATCTTTTAGTTAATGGAACCTTTGGAATTGCAGTAGGACTTGCGACTAATATTCCACCACATAATTTAAAAGAAGTTATTGATGGAGTTTTAGCATATATTGATAATACTGAGATTACTACTAAAGAGCTTATGAATTATATAAAAGGACCTGATTTACCAACAGGAGGAATTTTAATTGGTGAAAAGTCAATTTTATCAGCTTATGAAGGTGGAGAGGGGAAAGTAACCTTAAGGGCTAAAACATCTATAGAAAAGCTTGAAAATGGAAGGCTTGGAATAGTAATAACTGAATTTCCATTCAGAAGAAATAAAGCAAGGTTACTACAAACTATATCTGAAATGACTGGAGATAAAAAGCACTCTAAGTCTCTAGAAGCTATAACTGATATTAGAGATGAATCAGATAGAAGTGGAATTAGAGCAGTTATTGAATTTAGAAAATCAGCAGATGAAGAAGTAGTTGATAAAGTATTAAAATATTTATTTAAGAAAACAGACCTTCAATGTAACTTAAGTTTTAATATGGTGGCATTAGCAAATGGTAAGCCACAAACTATGGGACTTAAAACTATAATTATGCATTATCTTAATCATCAAAAAGATATTATTACAAGAAGAACAAAAAAAGAATTAGAAATTGCAGAAAAAAGATTTCATATAGTAGAAGGATTTATAAAGGCAATAGATATTTTAGATGAAATTATTAAAACTATTAGAGAATCCAAGTCAAAAAAGGATGCGGGAATTAATCTTGTAAATAAATTTGGATTTACAGAATTACAAGCAGAATCAATTTTAGAGTTGATGTTATATAGATTAACAGGACTTGAAATAAAAGTTTTCCAAAAAGAATATAATGAGCTTGAAAAAACTATAAAAAGATTAAAAAAGATTTTAGCTGAGGATAAAGAATTATTAAAGGTAATAAAAACTGAGTTAATAGAAATTTCTAAAAAGTATGGTAGTGATAGAAAAACAAAGATAATTAAGGATGATAGTGAAGCTAAAATTGATGTTGAAGAATTGATAGTTGTAGAAGATATTATGATTACCTTATCTAAGGATGGCTTTATAAAGAGGTTACCGTTAAAGACATATAACAGACTAAATGCTGATCCAAAAGATATTGATTATAGAGAAGATGATGAACTTAAATTTTTATTTAATTCCAATACAACCGAAAATATAATATTATTTACCAATAAGGGAAATATGTATCAAACTAAGGGGATTAATGTTCCAGAAGGTAAGTGGAAGGAAAAAGGGGAGAGAATAGATAGTATTATAAAAGCTCTTAACCTTGAAGAGGAAACTATAGTATATGCTACATCAGTAGCTAGTTTTATGCCTAATAGATATATTCAGTTTATTACTTGTAATGGAGGAATAAAAAAGAGTTCTTTAGATAAGTTCCAAACTAATTATTCTAAACTTCAAGCTTTAAAATTAAAGGAATCTGATGAAGTTATAAATGTAACAATATTAGGGGAAAGTCAAGAAAAAGAATTTATTCACTTTGAAACTAAAGAGGGATTAAGTTTTGATGTACAGTCTCCTATAATTGAAGATTCTCCAAGAAATATATTACCAACAACTATGTTTAATTTACCTATAAGAGATAGAGTTGTAGAAGTTAAATATGTTGATAATATGGAATTTATCGATTTTTCAATAGGAATTACATCTAAAGGAACCATAAAAGCCTTTAATTCTATTAAGAAAAATGATAATTTAAAGGTAGTGACAAATTCATTAAGTGAAGTTTTATTATTTACTAATAAGGCTAAGGTGTTTAAAGTACCAGGATTTATACTTTCAGCAGTTAAAAAAGATGAAATACCTATAAGAAAGGTTATTGATAATCTTGAACAAGGAGAAAAAATAATTAAAGTAATGTCAATTAACTCTTATGAAGATAATAAGTTTATATATTTCTTCACTAAAAGAGGAATGGTTAAAAAGACTATACTTAAAGAATTTGAGGGTAGTTATTTAGTGCAATTAACTTATAAATTTAAATATGATAATGATGAACTAATAGCAATAGAACTTGGCTATGAAGAAAATGTAGAAATGCTAATTATAACTAGAAAAGGTATGGGAATTAAATTTTTATCAAATAATATAAATCAAATGGGTAAAATAGCTTCAGGTGTAACTGGAATAAGCTTAAAAGAAGGCGATGAAGTTATGTATGGAACCCTAATAAATATTAGAGATGATAAGGATGTCAATAAATCTACAATGAATTCTAATGAGATATTAACTTTAGTAACAAAAAATAAAGAAAAAAAGGAAATATTATTAGAAGATATAAAACTACAAAATAGAGCAGGAAAAGGTAGTAGTATTATGCTTGTAGCTTTAGATGATGAAATAAAAGATATAAATTAATAATTGGGAGGAGATAATTAATGAAGGTTGCTGTGTTATTAGCAGAAGGTTTTGAAACTTTAGAAGGGCTTACTGTAGTAGACATATTAAGAAGAGCAGAGGTTAAATGTGATACTTTTTCATTAAATGAAGATGAAGTTACAACATCACATGGAATTAAGGTGAAGGCAGATAAAAATATATTTGATGAAGAAATAAAAGAATATGATTTTTTAGTTTTACCAGGAGGAATGCCAGGTTCTATTAATTTAAGAGATGATAAAAGAGTTATAGAATTAATAAAAGAATTTAATGATAAAAATAAATATATATGTGCAATTTGTGCAGGTCCAATAGCTTTAGGAAAGGCTAAAATAACTGAAGGAAAAAATATAACTTGTTATCCAGGTTTTCAGGAACAATTAGGCAATTGTAACTATAAAGAAGATTTAGTTGTTGTAGATAAAAATATTATTACAGGAAGAGGTCCAGCAGCAGCTATTCCTTTTGCCTTTGAAATATTATCTGTTATCTCAAAAGAGAAAGTAGATGAAATAAAAAAAGCAATGCTATTTAAATAGTAGGTGTAATATGATTGAAAAGTGGATGTTAATTAATAAAAAAGAGAGCTTTTTAAAGCTCTCTGAATTTTTAAAGGAAAACCCATTAGTTTTAAGAATTTTAGCTAATAGAGGAATTGACAATATAAATTTAGCTAAAAGATTTTTATATGGAACAGTTAATGATTTGTATGATCCATATCTTATGAAGGATATGAAAATTGGTATAGAAATTATAAAGGATGCAATAATAAATCAGAAAAAAATAGTTATTTATGGAGATTATGATTGTGATGGAGTAAATAGTACTACTATTTTATATAGAGGATTAAAAGAAGTTGGAGCAAATTATAGCTATTATATTCCTAATAGAGAAGAGGAAGGCTATGGAATGCATCCGGATAGGATAAAAAAACTTTATGAAGAAGGATATGAAGTAATATTAACTTGTGATAATGGAATTTCTGCTTTTGAGGAAGTAAAGCTAGCAAAAGAACTAGGTATGACAGTAGTTATAACAGATCATCATGATATTCCTATTAAAGAGAATAGTAGGGGAGAGTTGGTTGAAAAGGTACCAAATGCAGATGCTATAATTAACCCAAAGCAAAAAGATTGTACATATCCTTTTAAGATGTTATGTGGTGCTGGAATAGCCTTGAAATTTGTTAAATGTTTATTTGATGAATTTAATATAGGGTCTAAAAAATATATAGATTTATTTCAATTTGCTGGTATTGCAACTGTTTGTGATGTTGTCGATTTAGTAGATGAGAATAGAATCATTGTTAAAAAAGCTTTAGAGTTATTAAATGAAAAAAGCAATATAGGTATTGAAGCATTAAAAAAAGCAACAGCATTAGAAAATAAAAAAGTAGAAGAATATCATCTTGGATTTGTTATTGGGCCATGTATTAATGCTACTGGAAGATTAGAAACAGCTGATTTATCAGTGGAGCTTTTAATAACTGATGATAAGAAAAGGGCAGAAGAGTTAGCAAAGCAATTAAGTGAATTAAATACAATAAGGCAAGATTTAACTAAAGAAAGCACAGAAAAAATTATAAATAGAATAGAAACAGAAAAAAAACATGAAGAGAAGGTTATAGTAGTTTATGAAGAAGATGTTCATGAAAGTATAGCTGGGATAGTTGCAGGAAGAATAAAAGAAAAATATAATATGCCTTGTATAGTTTTAACAAAAGGGAAGGAAATGCCTAAGGGTTCTGCTAGATCAATAGAGGGATATAATATATCTAAAGAGTTAAGTAATTGTGCCAATCTTATAGAGAAATTTGGTGGTCATCCTATGGCAGCTGGTTTATCAATAAAGGAAGAAAATATTGATAAATTAAGAGAAGAATTAAATAAAAATTGTAAATTAACAGATGATGATTTAATTCCAGTTGTAAAAATAGATTTACCATTAAGCTTAAGTTATTTAAATGAAGATTTAGTAAATATAATTGAAAATTTAAGACCATTTGGCAAAGGAAATCCAAGCCCGGTATTTGCTATTAAGGATGTATTTATTGAAAGATTATGGCTTCTTGGAAAGGAAAAAAACTTTTTTAAAGTCAGATGTAGATTTAATGTTGGTGGGAGAAATTTATATATTGATGGAATAAATTTTGATAAATTTGAAAGCTTTAAGGAAGATATAGTAAATAAGTATGGAGAAAATATTTTTAATGAAGCTGTTTCAAGCAGTTTTTTAAATATTAAAGCAGATATGATTTATTACCCAAGTATAAATGAATTTAATGGGAATAGAAGTATTCAGATTAATATAAAAAATATAAGAGTACAGTAAGAAAAATAATTTATGTATTACAATATTATATTATTTTAAATAGTAATTAATAAGGGCTGTCATAAGACAGCCCAAATTAGATGTAAAAGTTTAATAAAATAATATTTATATTATTTTATGTTATTTTCATATTGTTGAACCATTCTTTTAACCATTTCTCCACCAACACTTCCGCATTGTTTAGAAGAAAGTTCTCCATTATAGTCTGAAAATGGTACTCCCATTTCATTAGCTACTTCATTTTTAAATTTAGCTAATCCATTTTTAGCTTCTGGAACTAATTTTGTTGCCATATTAATTCACCTCCTTTTCAACTTTGTAATAATAGCTTGTGTAAATTTAAAATAAATATTATATGTAACTTAAGGAAAGTAGATAAAATAGTGGCAAAATAAAAGTCAATTAAAAAATAACATTAAATTGAAAATAATAATATGATATATTGATATAGTACTT
Organism: Clostridium sp.; assembly: GCA_017435645.1. Lineage (GTDB taxonomy): Bacteria > Bacillota > Clostridia > Clostridiales > Clostridiaceae > Clostridium. The sequence continues at coordinate 22,271 of JAFSER010000008.1, forward strand.
AGAAATTAAGGAGTGGTAAAATGAGCAAATATAAAATTATAATGACTGGAGGAGGAACAGCAGGGCATGTTACCCCAAACCTAGCTCTAGTTCCAGAGTTAAAGAAAAGAGGATTTGAAATTAAATATATTGGAAGTAAAGATGGAATAGAAAAAGAGATTATAGGAGATGCTAAAATTCCTTATTATGAAATATCATCTGGAAAATTAAGAAGATATTTTGATATAAAAAACTTTACAGATCCATTTAAGGTTTTAAATGGTGTATTACAAGCAAAAAAAATATTAAAAAAAGAAAAACCAGATATTATTTTTTCAAAAGGTGGATTTGTAGCTGTTCCTGTAGTAATAGCTGCTTCTATAAAAAAAATACCTGTTGTATCTCATGAATCTGACTTAACTCCTGGTCTAGCTAATAAACTATCTGCTCCATTTTGTAATAAACTTTGTGTAACTTTTAGAGAAAGTTTAAAATATATAAAGGATAACAAAGGAGTTTTAACAGGAACGCCTATTAGAGAAGAAATACTAAAGGGAAGTAAAGAAAAAGGAAAGAAAATTTGTGGTTTTAAAGATAATAAAGAAATATTATTAATTATTGGGGGAAGTTTAGGAGCTAAAAGCATAAATGATGTTATAAGAAAAAAATTAAATGAACTTCTTAAATCTTATAATATAATTCATGTATGCGGTAAAAATAATTTAGTACCTAAATTAAATAAAACTAATGGGTATATACAATTCGAATATGTAAAAGAAGAATTGGCAGATTTATTGAAAGCAGCAGATTATGTTATATCAAGAGCAGGGGCAAATGTAATTTTTGAGTTGTTAGCATTAAGAAAGCCTACATTATTAATACCATTATCTAAGAAAACAAGTAGAGGAGATCAGATTTTAAATGCAAATTCATTTGAAAAAGAAGGTTTTTCAATTGTTTTAGATGAAGACTCAATGCTTGATGATCCAGATCAGTTATTAATAAAGTTAAAAGAGCTTAAGGATAGTAAAGATACTTTAGTTAATAATATGATTAAAAGTGATGTGGGAAATGGTGTTGATTCGATAATACAAATTATCACTAAAAGTATTAAAAAATAAATAAAGTGTGGTAATTTTAGATTTATAAAGTAATAATATATCAATATTAGCATAGAGACCTTGCAAAATAAAAATAGTGTTATATAATTAAAGGGTAAGTGTAAAGAAGTAATATATATCCAAAGAATTGGCTTTTAGTCAAAGAATGAGGTGATGTATTGATGAAAAAGGTTTCGATAATTTATTGGAGCAATGGTGGTAACGTAGAAGTTCTTGCTAATTCGATAGCGGAAGGATGTAAAAGTGATAATGTTTCAGTAAATATAAAAAATGTTTGTGATGCAAGCATTGAAGATGTTACAGAAGCATATGCAGTTGCTTTTGGAAGTCCGTCTATGGATAATAATAGAATAGAGCAACAAGAAATGGAGCCATTTATTAACCAATTCAAATTATTGCCAAATCAACAAAAGAAAATAGCATTATTTGGATCATACGGATGGGATGATGGAAAATTTATGCGAGATTGGGTTGAACGAATGAAAGATTACGATTTTAATGTTGTAGGAAGCATCGCCGTTAAGGAATCGCCAAATGAAGAAGAATTATTAGAAGCACGAAAACTTGGTGAGGAGTTAACTAAATAAAAAAATTCTTTGAGGGGATAAGGACATTGTAAGAGTACTTATTTAGGGGTTAAGTACTTGACTTCAGATAAAGAATTGTATCTTTTCTTAATAAACATTCATTCTTAGCTTTTAATACAGAGTATATTCTGTATTTATGTATTATTATTTTTTCTAATAAGAAAGAGAGGTCAAATATGATGAGAAAAATGAAAACTATGGATGGGAATACTGCTGCTGCTCATATATCCTATGCGTTTACTGAAGTAGCTGCAATATTTCCAATAACACCATCTTCACCAATGGCTGAACATGTTGATGAATGGTCAGCACAAGGTAGAAAGAACATATTTGGGCAAACCGTTAAAGTTATGGAAATGCAATCAGAAGCAGGAGCAGCTGGTGCAGTTCATGGATCTTTACAAGCAGGTGCATTAACAACAACATATACTGCATCTCAAGGTTTATTATTAATGATTCCTAATATGTATAAGATTGCTGGAGAAATGCTACCAACAGTATTCCATGTATCTGCAAGAGCACTAGCAACATCTTCATTAAGTATATTTGGAGATCATCAAGACGTTATGGCTGCTAGACAAACTGGTTTTGCAATGCTAGCAGAAGGATCAGTACAAGAAGTTATGGATTTAGCTGCAGTTGCACACTTAACTTCAATAAAAACTAGAATACCATTTATGAATTTCTTTGATGGTTTCAGAACATCACACGAAATTCAAAAAATAGAAGTTTTAGAATATGATGAACTAGCTAAATTAGTTGATTATGAAGCTTTACAAGGATTCAGAAAGAGAGCTTTAAATCCAAATCATCCAGTTACTAGAGGTACAGCTCAAAACCCAGATATATATTTCCAAACTAGAGAATCTGTAAATAGATTCTATGAAGATATTCCAGAAGTAGTTGAAAGCTATATGGCTGAAATAACTAAGTTAACAGGAAGAGAATATCATTGTTTCGATTATTATGGAGCACCAGATGCAGATAGAATAATCATCACTATGGGTTCATCAATAGATGTTACTGAAGAAACTGTAGATTATTTAAATGCAAGAGGAGAAAAAGTTGGTTTAGTTAAAGTAAGATTATACAGACCATTCTCAACAGAAAGATTATTAAAAGTTATACCAGCTACAGTTAAAGCTATAGCTGTTTTAGATAGAACTAAAGAACCAGGTTCAATTGGGGAACCATTATACTTAGATGTTAAAAGTGCATTTTATGGAAAAGAAAATGCTCCAGTAATAGTTGGAGGAAGATATGGATTAGGTTCAAAAGATCCAAACCCTTCAGATATAGCTGCAGTATTTGCAAATATTGCAAAAGAAACTCCAAAGGATGGATTTACAATATCAATAGTTGATGATGTAACTAACACATCATTAGAAAAAGTTGAAGATATAGATGCATCAACAGAAGGAACAAAAGCGTGTAAGTTCTGGGGTCTAGGATCAGATGGTACAGTTGGTGCTAATAAGAGTGCAATTAAGATCATTGGAGACCATACAGACATGTATGCTCAAGGATACTTCTCTTATGATTCAAAGAAATCTGGTGGTATAACTGTATCTCACTTAAGATTTGGTAAGAAACCAATTAAGTCACCATATCTAGTAGATAAAGCTGATTTTGTTGCGTGCCATAATCAGGCTTATGTATATAAATACAATGTGTTAGAGGGATTAAAGAAAAATGGTAAATTCTTATTTAACACTATATGGACGCCAGAAGAAATTAATAAAAAGCTACCAGCTGATATGAAGAGATTCATTGCAGAAAACAACATTGAATTCTATACATTAAATGCTGTTAAAATAGCTCAAGAAATAGGACTTGGTGGAAGAATTAACATGATAATGCAAGCTGCTTTCTTCAAGATTGCAAACATTATCCCAGTTGAAGATGCTGTTAAGTACTTAAAAGATGCTGTTATAACATCATATGGTAAAAAAGGTGAAAAAGTTGTTAATATGAACTTTGCAGCTATAGATAAAGGTGTTGAATCAATAGTTAAGATAGATGTTCCAGCTGATTGGAAAGATGCTAAAGATGAAGCTAAAGAAGATAGAAGTGATATTCCAGAATTTATTAAGAATATAGTTGAGCCAATAAATGCTCAAAAAGGATTTGACCTTCCAGTATCAGCTTTTGAAGGTATGGAAGATGGTACATTTATGCCAGGTACTGCTGCTTATGAAAAGAGAGGTATAGCTATAAATGTTCCAGAATGGCAACAAGATAAATGTATACAATGTAACCAATGTGCATATGTTTGTCCACATGCTGCTATAAGACCATTCTTATTAAATGAATCTGAAAAGAATAATGCACCAGAAGGTATGAAGATAGTTGCTGCTAAAGCATTAAAGACAGAAGAACCAACATTCTACACTATTGGAGTTACTCCATTAGACTGTACAGGATGTGGAAACTGTGCGCAAGTATGTCCAGCACCAGGAAAAGCCTTAATTATGGAACCAATTGCTACTCAAGAAGCAGAAATTACTAACTGGGAATATGCAGTTAAGGATGTTTCACCTAAGAAGAATCCTATGAATAAGAAAACATTAAAAGGAAGTCAATTTGAGCAACCATTATTTGAGTTCTCAGGAGCTTGTGCTGGTTGTGGAGAAACTCCATATGCTAAGCTTGTAACTCAATTATTTGGAGATAGAATGATGATAGCTAATGCTACTGGTTGTTCTTCTATTTGGGGTGGATCAGTTCCTGCAACTCCATATACAGTAAACCATGAAGGACATGGTCCTGCTTGGGCAAACTCATTATTTGAAGATAATGCTGAATATGGATTAGGTATGTTCTTAGGAGTTAAAGCTATAAGAGAAAGAATTGCTGATAATATGGCTAAAGCTATAGAAGGCGGAGCTTCAGAAGAAGTTAAAGTAGTACTTCAAGATTGGTTAGATAATATAGATAATGGAGAAGGTACTAGAGATAGAGCTAAGAATGTAATAGCTGCTTTAGAAAATGTAGATGAAGATTATGCTAAAGAAATATTAAAGGATAAAGAATTCTTAGTTAAGAGATCTCAATGGATATTCGGAGGAGATGGATGGGCATATGACATCGGATATGGTGGATTAGACCATGTATTAGCTTCAGGAGAAGACGTAAATGTTCTTGTATTTGATACTGAAATATATTCAAATACAGGTGGTCAATCTTCTAAATCTACACCAACTGCTGCAATAGCTAAATTTGCTGCATCAGGTAAGAAGATAAAGAAGAAAGATCTTGGAATGATGGCTATGACATATGGTTATGTATATGTAGCTCAAATCTCTATGGGAGCAGATAAGAACCAAACTCTTAAAGCAATAGCAGAAGCAGAAGCTTATAAAGGACCATCATTAATAATAGCTTATGCTCCATGTATAAGCCATGGTATTAAGAATGGTATGGCTAACAGCCAAGATGAAGCTAAGAAAGCTGTTGAATGCGGATATTGGGGATTATATAGATATAACCCTACTTTAGTTGGAACTAAGAATCCATTCTCATTAGACTCTAAGGAACCAAAAGGAAACTTCAGAGAATTCTTAATGGGAGAAGTAAGATATGCTTCATTAGCAAAGGCATTCCCAGAACAAGCAGAAGCATTATTTGAAAAGACTGAAAAAGATGCTAAGGAAAGATTAGCAAACTATAAGAGATTAGCTGAACAACAATAGTTAATAATAAAATCTTAAACTTAAATATAGTATAGAAAGACTTGGTGTTAATTCACCAGGTCTTTTATAAATATTGAATAATTTATATTATATATAAATAAAAGAAAATAGGTTTATAAGATAAAAAATATAATAAATAAGCTTATTAAGAAATTTAAAAAAATAATATTCATAAGAATATTTTAAGTAGATATGTAGATATAATAAAAGTAAAAATTATATAGTGGTAATATTATTAAAATAATAATAGGAGTTTTTAAAATTATTAATATAATAGTGATAATTTAATATGAAAAAATAGAAGGAATTATGTTAATTATAAAAATACTTTTAATAGAAATGAAAGTTAATATTCAACTAAATGAATATTAAAAAAATACTTATGTTATTTTTTTAGATTTAATAATAAAAAAGTATATTTTTTTAAAATTAATAATAAATTTTAAATGTTTTACTTTTAATTTTATTAAATTAAGGGTAGAATTAAATAGAACATTTATCTCATTAAAGGAGGATTATTATTATGAGTAATGAAAATAATTGTGGATGCAATGAAGAAAAGGATACATGTGGATGCGGATGTAATCACAATCATGAACATAATCATAAAAGCGAATGTGGATGTGGATGTGGCGAAGAGCATCATGAACACTTTGTAGTAGATTTAGAAGATGAAAATGGAAATACTGTATCTTGCGCAATTATAGATGCTTTTGAATTTGAAGAAAATGAATATATATTAGCACAAGATCCTAATGAAGATTCAGTATATTTATTTAGAGCTTTAGAAGATGGAGAATTAGTAATTCCAGAAGAAGAAGAGTTTAACAGAGTATCAAAATTCTACAGTGAAGAAGTAGCTGAATAATCTATATGATAAAGACACCGTTGGTGTCTTTTTATCTTATACAAAAATATCTAATAAAACCTATAACTTAACATAATCTTATATACTTTCATATTGTCATTTAATATTAATAGTGATATATTTTTATATATAAACTTAAGAAATAAGGTGTTAAAATGAATTATGCAGATTTACATATACATTCTAGTTATTCAGATGGCACTATGACACCGGAAGAGATAATTGATAATGCTATAAATTTAGGCGTAAGGGTTATTTCTATAACTGATCATGATTCTATTGCCTCACAATATGTAACTAATAAGAATTATGAAAATATTAATATTATTCCTGGTATTGAGTTAAGTACAGAATTTGAGAACTTAGAACTTCATATATTAGGATATTTTATTGATGTAAAAGATAAAGAGTTAATTAATGTAGTTAATAAATTAAATAAAGCAAGAATAGAAAGAGTAGAAGAAATAATTTTAAGATTAAAAAAATATGATATTTATATAGATAAAGAAGACTTAGAGATAGATAGTAATTCAACTATTGGTAGAAGTCATATTGCAAAAGCAATGGTTAAAAAAGGTTATTTTGAAAATTATAAAGTTGCTTTTACTAGTTATTTAGTAAAAGGAAAACCTGCATATATTAAAGGTTATAAATTAAATTATAAAAAGGTTATTGAAGTTATTAATAATGCTGGTGGAATAGCTGTTTTAGCGCATCCTGGACAAATTTATAAATCTTTAGAAATAGAAAGAATAATTAGGAATTTACGTTCTTATGGATTAAATGGAATAGAAGTATATCATCCAAGTCACACTAAAGAACAAACTAATAATTTTTATAATCTAGCAAAAAAATATAAATTATTAGTTACTGGTGGTAGTGATTTTCATGGGAAAGGATGTTTAAAGGAAAACGTGATAGGAAGCTATGGTATTAATGAAAAATTATTAAATAAGTTAATAAATTTAACAAAATAATATAATTTAAATAAATGGGGGAGTTATAATGAATTTATCTAATAAGGCTAAAGAGATTAATCCATCAATAACATTAGAAGTTACAGCAAAAGCAAAAAGTTTAAGAGATGCAGGAATTGATGTAATAAGTTTTACTGCAGGAGAACCTGATTTTAATACTCCTGAAAATATTATTGATGCTGCAATATTAGCTATGAAGGAGGGCAAAACTAAATATACACCTACAAATGGTATTTTAGAGTTAAGGCAAGCAATTTGTGATAAATTTAAAAAGGATAATAATTTAAATTATGAAGTAAATCAGATAGTTGTTTCTACTGGAGCAAAACAAGCATTAGCAAATAGCTTCTTAGCTATATTAAATAAAGGTGATGAGGTTATAGTTCCTACTCCTTATTGGGTTAGCTATCCTGAATTAATAAAGTTAGCTGATGGTATTCCTGTTTTTGTAGATAATAAAAAAGAAAATGATTATAAATATAGTATCGAAGATTTGCAAAAGGCAGTTACTAGTAAAACAAAAGCAATATTATTAAATAGTCCTAATAATCCTACTGGTAGCATATATACAAAGGAAGAGTTAATAGAGTTAGCTGAATTTGCAAAAGAACATGACTTAATAATAATATCAGATGAAATTTATGAAAAGTTGGTTTATGATGAAATAGAACTAGTAAGTATAGCTTCAATTTCAGAAGATGCATACAATAGGACTATAGTAATAAATGGATTATCTAAATCATATGCAATGACTGGATGGAGGGTTGGTTATTCTGCATCAAATACTCAGATTGCAAAGCTTATGAGCAGTATACAAAGTCATATGACTTCTAATGTAAACTCTATAGCTCAATATGCTTCTATAGAGGCTTTAATAGGTAATCAAGATGAAATATATAGTATGATACAAGAATTTAGATTTAGAAGAGATTATATGCTTAAAAGGCTTGATAACCTTCAAGGTACTTCATATATTATGCCAAGAGGAGCTTTTTATATAATGGTTAATATTTCGGAATATTTTGGAAAATCTATAGATGAAAAAGTAATCAATTCCTCATTGGAATTCTCAAAATATTTATTAGATAAAGAAAGAGTAGCAGTAATACCTGGAATAGCCTTTGGTTTAGATGAATATATAAGATTGTCTTATGCAACATCTAAAGAACATATAGAAACAGGACTTGATAGAATAGAGAAATTTTTGAACAGTATAAAATAAATATCAAAAAAAGTATTCTTATAATAAATAATAAGAATACTTTTTTTATTTAATAAAATTGAAATATAGTATATAATTAAAGAGGTAACATTTAGGAGGAGTAATAATGGATAAATTAGCGATATTTGATGTAGACTATACTATAACTAGGAAAGAAACATTAATGCAGTTATATAAGTATGCATTAACTAAAGATATAAAGAATGTTAGATTTTTACCTAGAGCTATTTATTCTGGAATTATGTATAGTTTAGGAGCTTATGATGAGAAACAGGTTAAGGAAAAATTCCTTAAGTTTATTGATAAAATTGATGAAAAAGAGTTATCAAAGCTAGTTAAAAATTTTTATAATGATGTTTTAGAAAAAATATTATATAAAGATGCAATTTATATGATAAAAAAGCTTAAAAATGAAGGTTATAAAGTGTATTTAATATCTGCATCACCTGAGTTTTACTTAAATGAATTTTATGCAATCAAAGAAGTTGATATGATAATAGGAACTAAATTTTCTATAAAAGAAGGTAAGTTCATAAGAAAAATGGATGGAGCAAATTGTAAAGGAGAAGAAAAAGTAAGAAGACTAAAAGAAGTGTTAAAAAAGCAAGGATTAAGTATTGATTTTAAAAATTCTTATATGTTTTCAGATTCTTTATCGGATAAACCTCTTTTAGATTTAGTAGGAAATCCATATCTCATTAATTTTAAGAAAAAAACAAATTACAAAATATTACAATGGAGATAAATAAGGAGGAAATAGTAATGGAAGCTATCTCAAAATTTTATTTAGAGGATGGTCATATTGAAGGAATAGATAATTATACGGAAGACTCTAAGGAAAAATATAAAATTATATATGAAGTAATAAGAGTAATAGATAAGGTTCCATTATTTTATGAAGAACATATAAAAAGATTAGAAACTTCTTTTAAGTTAATGGAAACTGTCTTTTCTTATGAATATGATAAAATTAAGGAGTATTTATTAAAGCTAATTGAAGCTAATGAAGTTAACAATGGCAATATTAAGTTAACTTTTGATATAAGTACTGATACTATGAAGGTATTTTATATAAAGCATAACTATCCAAGTGAAGAATTATATAAAAATGGTGTTAAAACTATACTTTATCATGGAGAAAGAATTAATCCTAATGCAAAGGTAGTAGATAATAGTTTTAGAGAGAAGGTTTCAGCTGAAATAAATAAAGCAGGAGCTTTTGAAGCAATATTAGTTAATAATCAAGGATATATAACAGAAGGAAGTAAATCTAATATATTCTTAATTAAAGATAATAAGTTAATTACGTCACCTATAAAAGAGGTTCTACCAGGGATAACAAGAGGTAGAATAATTGATGTAGCAAAAAAATTAGGAATAGAAGTAATAGAAGAAAATGTTAGTTATAATGAGCTTTCTGATTTTCAAGCTATGTTTATATCAGGAACATCACCTAAAATACTTCCAATAGCAACTGTAGATAATATTTCTTTAGATGTTAACAACAAGGTAATGAGAGAGCTAATGGAAGGCTTTAATATAGAAATAGATGAATATGTAAAGAACTTTAAAAATAAATTGAGCTTCGTATCTTAATACGAAGCTCTTATATATTAAGAATTAATTGCAGCAGTTATTGGTGGAACTACTTGTTTCTTTCTTGATAAAACACCATCTAGGAAAGCTGTATTTTCAACTAAAGTTGTGTTGAAAGCTTTTTCAGCTATTTCTGGATAATCTCCTGCAACTAGTATTTGAGATCCTTCATTAAGTATATCAGTTAATAGAAGTAAAACCATATCTAAGTTATCGCTTTGAGCTTTAGCATTCATATAAGCTAACATTTCATCTTTTAATGGCATAAAACCTTCTATATCCATTGTGTTAACTTGTGCTATACCAACCTTAGTTTCTTCTATTGTAAATGGTTTATAATCTTGATTAAAGATTTCTATAACTGTTTTACCTTTTAATGAAGTACCAGCCTTAAACATTTCTTTAGCAAATTCTTCAACATTAATTCCAGCTATTTCAGCAAGTCTTAAACAAATTTGTTTATCTTGAGGTGTACATGTAGGACTTCTGAATAATAGTGTATCAGAAATAATTGCTCCACATAATAAACCAGCAGCTTGTTTTGAAGGTCTTATTCCATTTTCAAAGTAGCATTTTCCAACTATAGTAGAAGTACTTCCAATTGGTTCACTTCTAAAGTATAATGGACCACTAGTTTGAATATCAGCTACTCTATGGTGATCTATTATTTCTAATATATCAGCATCTTCTAAACCATGTACTGATTGACTTCTTTCATTATGGTCAACTTGAATAATTTTCTTTCTATAATCTGAAATTAAATGATATCTTGACATAGTACCTAATACTTTACCATTTTCATCAAGAACTGGATAGCTTCTGAATCTAGTTTCAATCATAACTGGCTTTACATCATCAACTAAATCTTCAGTTGAGAAGGTTACAAGCTTATCTTTTATCATAACATATCCAGCAGGGATACTTTGTATAATAAGTCTTGATGCTGTAAATGAATCATATGGAGTACTAATTATACAAATATTTTCTTTCTCAGCTTTTTCTTTAACTGCAGCAGTTGGTACATATGAACCAGTTACTATCATAAGAGAAATTCCAAGGTCTAATAATGCTAATTGTATATCTTCTCTATCACCAACAATAGCAATATCACCAGTTTCTATATGATCTCTCATACTTTCAGCATTCATAGCTGCTACAACTATTTTACCAGGGAAGTTTTTAGTATCTGTATTATTATGTATTACTTTAGCAGATAATGTATCAACTATATTATCAAAGCTTGTGTTACTTTTAGCTAGAATTCTATTGTCCCAAATATCCATATAACAAGAAGTTAAGTTAGAAATAGCTAAAACTCCTAATAGGTGATTATTATCATCAGCTACAGGAAGAGTTTTAATATTTTTCTCCCTCATTATATTCCAAGCCATCTTTAAAGATATATCAGGAGATACAGGAGTTATTTTATCAAAGTTAAGATCTCCAACTTTTAATTTAACTGTTTTTAAAAATTGAGGAGCCTCAACACCAAAATAATCTAATATATATTGAGTTTCTCTATTTACTTGTCCAAGTCTAACTGGAATGGCAGGTAGATCGCCTGTCTTATTTTTAAATTCAGCATAAGCATATGCTGCACATATTGAATCTGAATCGGGATTCCTATGTCCTGTTACGTATACTACATCTTTCAAAATTTTACCCTCCTTAGTATTATATTTCTACTCATATTCTATATTTATATTATGATTTTGTAAAGATACCTAATAAAAGTATATGTATATAACTTAGTTTATATAAATATATGTAGCTAAGTAATTTATAAAAAATAAGTTAAAATTTATAAAAAAATCATATATATAGTTTTACTAAATATAATATATAGAAACTATTATTAGGAGGACGTTGGTGGTACAGGAACAAGAAAAATCAATGGGACTATCTACAAAGGAAGCAAAGAAAAGACAAGAAACCTATGGACTAAATGAGATATCTCATAAGCAAAAAGCATCACCTATAGTAATATTCTTATCTCAATTTAATGATTTTATAGTATGGGTTTTAATTGCTGCAACGCTTATATCAGGATTAATGGGAGATATGGCAGATGCAATAACAATTCTTATTATAGTTGTGGTTAATGCAATAATGGGATTTGTACAAGAGTATAGAACAGAGAAATCTCTTGAAGCTTTAAAGGAATTAGCAGCACCTATATGTAAGGTTATTAGAGATGGAAACTTAAATGTAATAAACTCAATAGAGGTTACTTTAGGTGATATGGTAATTTTAGAAGCTGGAGATAGAATACCAGCTGATGGAACTTTTGTAGAAGCATCGGGATTAGTGGTAGATGAGTCTCTTTTAACAGGAGAATCGGTTGGGGTTTCGAAAGATTCTAAAAAAGGAAAAAACCAAGGATATATGGGAACAACAATATTAAAAGGAAAGGGATTTTTACTTGTTGATGGCATTGGAATGAATACTGAAATGGGTAAAATAGCAAATCTTTTAGATAACATTGAAGATGAAAAATCACCTCTTAGAGAAAGATTAGACTCATTAGGAAAAATACTTGTAGTATTATGTTTAGTAATATGTGCTTTGGTAACAGTGCTTGGAATAATTAGAGGAAATGAAATAACTGAAATGTTTTTACTTGGGGTTTCATTAGCAGTAGCAGCTATACCAGAAGGGTTAGCAGCAATAGTTACAGTTGCTCTAGCTTTAGGAGTATCTAGAATGCTAAAGAAAAATGCTTTAGTTAGAAAATTACCAGCAGTAGAAACATTAGGTTGTACATCTGTAATATGTTCAGATAAGACTGGAACACTAACACAAAACAAAATGACTGTAAAAGAAATATATACAAATGGAAAAGTTTACGATCTTGAAAAGGATGAATTAAAAAATCATCAAAATTTAGTAAAAGCACTAGTATATTGCAATGATTGTAATTATGATTTTAATAAAAGAAACATAGAAAAAGCACTATTAGGGGATCCTACTGAAACTGCCTTGATAAAAGCCTTCTTTAAAAATGTAGATGATTTAAAAGAATTCACTTTAAAAGCAAATAGAGTTTTTGATATTCCTTTTGACTCTAATAGAAAGATGATGAGTGTAATAGTAAAAGAAGGGAATAAGGAAGTTTGTTATATGAAGGGAGCACCAGAAAGAGTTATAGAAAGGTGTACCTTGATATTAGAAAATGGTGTTGTTAAGCCATTAACCTCTCAGAAAAAAAAGCAAGTTGCATCATATATAGAGGCTATGTCAAACAGGGCACTAAGATGTATTGCAGCTGCATATAAAGAAAATGATTTGATAAGGAATGATAATTTAGAAAAAGATCTTATTTTTCTTGGAGTAGCAGGTAGTATGGATCCACCAAGACCTGAAGTTAAGGAGGCTGTACTAAAATGTAAGCTAGCTGGTATACAACCAGTTATGATTACTGGAGATCATAAAAATACTGCTCTTGCAATAGCTAAGTCTATTAATATATGTAATACTGATGATCAAGCTATGACTGGTGAAGAAATAGAAAAAATAAGTGATGAAAAGTTACTAGATAAGGTAAAGAATATAAGGGTTTTTGCTAGAGTATCACCACATCATAAGCTGAGGATTGTAAAAGCCTTTAAAAAACATAATAATATAGTTGCGATGACTGGAGATGGAGTAAATGATGCACCAGCAATAAAAGAAGCTGATATTGGAATTGCTATGGGTATATCTGGAACAGACGTTACAAAAGAAGCTGCTTCCATGGTACTTATGGATGATAACTTTGCTACTATTGTATCAGCTGTTGAAGAAGGTAGAATTATATATGATAATATAAGAAAATTTATTAGATACTTATTATCCTGTAATTTAGGAGAAGTTTTAACTATGTTTTTAGCTTCAATTTTCTATTTACCTAATCCATTAACACCTATACAAATATTATTTGTAAATTTAGCAACAGATGGATTACCAGCTATAGCTTTAGGCATAGATCCTCCTGATAAGGATATTATGATGCAGCAGCCAAGAGAAAAAGGAGAAAGTATATTTGCAAGGGGATTGTGGTCAAAAATAGTAGTTAGGGGATGCTTAATTGGTATTTGTACATTATTAGCATTTATGACAGGAAGATTATATGGAATGGACTTGGCTACCTGCAGAACACTTGCATTAACAACATTAGTTATGTCACAACTTTTACATGTTTTTGAATGTAGATCAGAAAGACATTCTATTTTTGAAATAAAGGTATTTAGTAATCCTTATTTACTTTTAGCTGTTATTTTCTCAATAACAATGGTAGTTTCTATATTATATATCCCGTTTTTAGCAGATGTATTTAATACAGTAGCTTTAAATTTAGGACAATGGGCAATAGTATTATTTTATTCAGGTGTAATTTTTATAATAAATAGTATATATCTATTTATTAAATCAAAATAATCTTAGAGTAATATAGAATTACAGAAACTTATAAAAATAATGTTTAAATTTAACTATTTAAATAATAGTAAAATAAGTTACTTTTATTAAATATAGTATTAAGATATAGGGAGATTAGATTATTACTACTAAATTCCTATATCTTTTTTCATATAAATCCAAAAATCTAGATTATTTAAGATATATATTGTTCCATGTATATATACAAAAAACACTTGTATATACAGAGGGAACATGATATTATAAAATAAGGAATATAAACCAAGAATTGGGGTGTAGTTTATGAAATTTATGAGTACAAGAGGAGGAGAAACCAACATAAGTTCTTCTCAAGGGCTTATTAATGGAATTTCTAAAGATGGAGGGCTATATGTTCCTTTAAGTTTTCCTAATTTGTATGAAAGTCTTAAGGAGAAAAATTTAGAATCTTATGAGGAAATTGCATTAGAAGTAATAGAAGCATATTTCACAGATTTTACTAAGGAGGAAATAAAACTAGCTATTAGTAAAGCTTATACTAATAGATTTAAAGTATTGGAGGAAGAAAATTTTTTAGAATTATTTCATGGTCCAACTTCAGCTTTTAAAGATGCAGCATTATTATTTCTTCCACAAATAATGAGTTTAGCTAAGAAGAAGATAGATATTGATGAGGAAATAGTAATTTTAACTGCAACATCTGGAGATACAGGAAAGGCAGCTTTAGAAGGATTTAAGGATGTAGAAGGATTTAAGGTTGTAGTTTACTATCCTAAGGATGGTGTAAGTCCAGTACAAGAAAAACAAATGGTTTCTCAAGAAGGAAATAATGTAAGAGTAGTTGGAATACGAGGAAATTTTGATGATGCTCAAAGAGGTGTAAAAGAAATATTTACAGACAATAATTTCAAGGATAAATTGAAAGAAAAGAAATATTTGCTTTCATCAGCTAATTCTATTAATATTGGAAGATTAATTCCTCAAATAGTATATTACTTTTATGGATATTTCCAATTAGTTAAAAAACAAAAAATAAAAATTGGACAAAAAATAAATGTTGTAGTTCCTACGGGGAATTTTGGGAATATATTAGCAGCATATTATGCAAGAGAGATGGGACTTCCAATTTCTAAGTTTATATGTGCATCTAATGAGAACAATGTACTTTCAGACTTTTTTAATAAGGGTATATATGATAAGAGAAGAGAACTTATTTTAACAGAGTCACCTTCTATGGATATTTTAGTTTCTTCTAACTTAGAAAGATTATTATTTGAAGCTAGTGGCAGAGATAGTAAGGAAATTCAAAATTTAATGGATGAGTTAAGTTCTAAGGGAATATATAAGATTAATGAAAAAATAAAGGATAATCTTAAGGATTTCTATGGTAATTTTGCGACAACTGAGGAAGTTTATACTGCAATAAAGAATTTATATAATGATAAAAAATATTTAATGGATACGCATACTGCAGTGGCTTATGTAGTTTTAAATAAGTATATTAAGGATACTAATGATGAAACTCCATATTTAATAGCGTCTACAGCAAGTCCATATAAGTTCCCAAGAAGTATAGCAAATGCTTTAGAATTAAATGTTGATAAATATGATGACTTCAAGGTTATTGAAGAAATTAATAATTATACTAAGGTTGATGTTCCAAGTAATCTAAAAGGCTTAGATAAAAAAGAAACATTGCATAATTATTTTTCTGATGGAGACAAGCTTAAGGAAGCTCTATTAGATTTTTTAGGAGAGAAAGATGATTAGAGTTAGAGTTCCTGCTACATCAGCAAATATGGGACCAGGATTTGATACTTTAGGTATAGCATTTAATTTATATAATGAATTTGAGTTTTCAGAAGAGGGAACAGAAAATAAATTTATTGGATTTCCAAAGGAGTTTTCTAATGAGGAAAACATTGTTTATAAATCAATGGAAACTTGTTTTAAAGCTTGTAACTATAAGCCAAGTGGATTAAAAATTTCATTAGTTAGAGAAGATATTCCAATAGCAAGAGGTTTAGGATCAAGCTCAACATGTATAGTTGCAGGTTTATTAGGTGCAAATTATTTAATGGGAAATCCATTAACTATTGATGAGTTATATAAAATAGGTGTACATATTGAAGGACATCCAGATAATATAACTCCAGCTTTTTTTGGAGGAATGGTTGTATCAGTAGTTGAAAATGAAGAACCTATTTATAATAGTATAGATGTAAAAGAAGGAGTAGGTTTTATAGCTATTATTCCAGATTTTGAGTTATCTACAGCTCTATCTAGAAAGGTTTTACCTGAGGAAGTAGATTTTAAGGATGCAGTATATAATATAAGTAGGGTATCTTTAATGATTTCAGCATTTATGAATGGGAAGTATGAGCTTTTAAAATATGCATGTAGAGATAGTATCCATGAAAAATATAGAAGACCTTTAATTAAGAATTTTGAGTGTGTTTATAATAAATGTATAGAGTTTGGTGCATTAAATTGTTTTTTAAGTGGAGCTGGCCCAACTATTATGGTTATTATAAATAAGAAAGATACAAATATAATTAATTGTATAAGAGAATTTTTAAAGGATGAAAAAATAAACTGGCAAGTTAAAGAGCTTGAAATAGATAATTTTGGTGCTAAAATATATCAAGGTGGTACTCATGAAAGGTAATTTTATTATTGTTGATAAGAGAGCATTACCAGATGTATATGAGAAGGTTATTGATGCTAAAAGATTATTAAAAGAAGGTAGAGTTAAGGATGTAACTGAAGCTGCTAGAACTGTTAATATAAGTAGAAGTGTGTACTATAAATATAAGGATACAGTTTTTGAGCTTTCAGAAACAGAAAAGGGACAGAAAATTACTTTTAATTTAACAGTAGCTGATAATAAAGGCATATTATCAGGAATATTAAAATATATTTCTGAGAAAGGTGGAAGCATAATAACTATCAATCAGGGGATACCAATGAATAAAAAGGCTAATGTTATTTTAACAATTAATATTGAAACAATAGACGGTGATTTAACTACTTTAATGGAAGGCTTGTCAATAATAGATGGTGTTAAAAAAGTAGATTTTATTTCAATGGAATAAAATTTTAAAATGAATATTTTGTAAAATTGGCTATCTTAGGATAGCCTTTAACTTTTATATGGATAAAAATTACTGGTTTTATTATTTTTTTATTCTTTTGCTTTATTTATTTTTAGAAATTTGATATATTAAGTTTAAATCTATTGTAAAATGCTAGAGGGAGGAATAAGCATTGGAAATTTATTTTGACAATAGTGCTACTACCAAACCATACAAAGAAGTTATTTCTGAAATGGTTACTGCAATGGAAGAGTATTATGGTAATCCCTCATCTCTTCATAGTTTAGGGATGAAAGCTGAAAAGAAGATAACTGAAGCAAGGGAATTTATAGGTAGAAGCTTAAATGGAACTAAGGATGAAATTTATTTTACTTCTGGTGGAAGTGAAGGTAATAATTTAGTAATAAAGGGTATTCCGAAGTCTGGACATCATGTTATTACTACTATTTTTGAACATCATTCAGTATTGATGCCTTTTAAGGAGCTTGAAAAGAATGGTGTTAGAGTTACTTATTTAAATGTAGATGAATATGGAAAAATATCTTTAGAAGAGTTAGAAAATGCTATATCAAAGGATACAGTATTAGTTTCTATTATGCATGTTAATAATGAAATGGGAGCAATTCAGGACATTGAAAGTATAGGTAAGTTAATAAAAGAAAAAAGTTCAAGAGCAAGATTGCATGTAGATGCGGTACAATCTTATGGTAAAATAAATATTGATGTCAAAAAAATGAATATCGATATACTAACAGCTTCAGGACATAAAATACATGGACCAAAGGGTGTTGGTTTTATTTATCTAAAAAAAGGCATAGTATTATCACCATTAATAAATGGAGGTAGTCAAGAAGGTGGTATTAGAGGTGGCACTCATAATGTGCCTGGTATAATAGCTTTACATAAGGCAGCAGAAATTACTATGTCAGATATAAATAATAGCTTTGAATATGTAAAAAATATAAAAGAGTATATGATAAATAGACTCAATGAAATAGATAATATAAGGATAAATAGTCCATTAAAAGATGATTTTACTCCATATATTTTAAATGTATCTTTTATAGGTATAAAGGCAGAAGTACTTTTACATCTATTAGAAGAAAATAATATTTACGTTGCTACTGGATCAGCTTGTACATCAAAAACTAGTGCAACTCAGGGCAGTTATGTTATTAAAGCTTTAGGTTTAAGAAAGTCAGAAATTGAAAGTGCTATTAGGTTTTCATTTTCTAAGTCCAACACAAAGGAAGAAGTAGATAAGGTAATAGAAGTACTAAAAAGTTCATTAACATTTTTAAGGAGAGTAAGACGATGAATAAATTAATACTAGTTAAGTATGCATCAGAAATATTTTTAAAAGGCTTAAATAGAAATAAGTTTGAAAAAAAATTAAGAGATAATATTAAGAAAAAATTAAAAGGATTAGAGTATTCTCTAGTTTCAGATCAGGGAAGATATTTTATAAAAGCTGATAACATTGAAGAAGCTGCTGAGAGAGTAAGAAAAGTATTTGGAGTAGCTGAGGTTTGTATAGTAACTGAAGTTCCAAGAGATATGCAAGCTATTAAGGAAGAGGCATTAAGAAAAGTAAAGGAGGCTAATCCTAAAAACTTTAAAGTTGAAACTAATAGAGCCAATAAAGCCTTCCCTAAAAATTCTTTAGAAACATCTAAGGAAGTAGGTGCATTTGTAGTTTACAATATGAATGGATTAGAAGTAAAGGTTAAAAATCCAGATTGCTTAGTAAATATAGAAATAAGAGAAAATGCATATATATATACAACAGAAGATAAGATTAAAGGTGTAGGTGGACTTCCTTATGGAATTAATGGAAGTACTATGCTTATGTTATCAGGTGGAATTGATTCACCAGTTGCAGGATATTTAATGGCAAGAAGAGGTGTTGAATTACACTGCGTTTATTATCATAGTCATCCATATACTTCAGAAAGAGCAAAGGATAAGGTTAAGGATTTAGCAAAAATATTATCTACATATACAGAAAGAGTAAAGCTTCATATAGTACCATTTACAGATATACAAATGGCTATTATTGAAGGATGTAGAGAAGATGAGTTAACTATTATAATGAGAAGATTTATGATGAGGGTTGCTTGTGCCTTAGCTGATAAATATGAAATTCAATCAGTAGCTACAGGAGAAAGTATAGGTCAAGTTGCAAGCCAAACAATGGAAGGGCTTATAGTAAGTAATGATTGTGCTGATAGACCAGTATTTAGACCATTAATATCTATGGATAAAACAGATATTATGGATATAGCAAGAGAAATAGGGACTTATGAAACATCAATTTTACCATATGAAGATTGTTGTACAATATTTGTTCCAAAACATCCTAAAACTAAACCAAGATTAGAACTTATTAAGAAATCAGAACAAGTTTTAAATATAGATGAATTAGTTAATAAAGCAATTGAAGAAACAGAAGTTGTTATATTTAACTAATTAAAAATACCTTACAGATTAGTATAATACCTCACATTATAATATTTAATAATATAAATTTAAAACTATAAAAGGTTTATATATAAAAAGAGCTTCATATTATTTATGAAGCTCTTTTAAAAGATATACATATATTTATTATCTTGATCTCATTCTTGTAGCTTGTTGTCTAGCTTTTTTAAGTTGGCTATGATCAAATGGTTGAAGATCTTTTCTAGTAGTCAAGTTTGCTATATTTGAAATAGTAACTACTTCAGAATTAGCCTTACCTTTTTCTCCTTCTATCCCCATAATAACAACCTTATGGCCTTGCTTAACATCAATAAAAGTAGGATTTTTAAACCATTTTTTTACTTTGTATTGAGTTTTAACTACACCTTTTCCCATATCTGGTTTAACTAAAATATGAGCAGTTAATGTTTTTATAATACCTAATATGTTTTTTTCTTCTACTTTTACAGATAATACAGTTCCTGATACACTTGTCATTCTATCTCCGTATTTTTCCATATAAGCATCTGTAAAGTACTTACTTATTTTATCTTTAAAACCCATAATTAAAACTCCTTTTATTCAACAAATATTTATATAATATCAAGATAATTATATCATAATTAATAAATTAATAAAACAAAAAATTAATTTATTAATTTAGTATAATTCATTTTTATAAATTGTCTTAAAAATCTTAATATGAAGCTCCTCATCTAATATTATTCTATTAATTATAGTAATTATGTTTTCATTATTAATTTTTATAGCTAATTTTCTATACTCTTTAATAATTTCTTCTTCAGATTTAATATTATATTCAAGAATTTCTTTTAAATTAGTATATTTTTTTATTACTTTAGATGTCCAGTAGTAAGTTTTATTTTTTCTTTTAGTATTTGTAGAGGGATTTCCACCTAATGAGATAATTAATTCGCCTATAATATTTAAATGATTCATTTCTACAGTTGCTATCTTTTTAAATATATTCTTTAAGGTTTCTTCAAGAAATAATTGTTGGTAATTATACTGATTTAATAAGGTTAACTCAGAATATAGGCCAGAATAACATTTTTTTAATAGATTAGCATATTCAATATTTTTTTCTTTTATAGTTACTTTAGGATAAGGTAAAGTAATAATGCAGTTTTTTTCTATATCAAAATAATCTCTTTTCAAAAAAATATCAACTCCATAAATAATATTATTATAATATATGAAATACTAAGTAAAGGTGATATAATTTTAAAAATTATATTAAAAATGAAAGGATGATATAAATGAATATAGTATTTAATGAAGCAACAAAATTAGCCTTATTGGAGTTAATTAATAAAAGTTCTTTTAAAAATATAAGGGTAAAGGTAGTAGCTGTAGGTTGTGGTAAGCCTGCTTATGATTTGTATGCAGATTATGTTTCAGAGGAAGATTTTGAGGTGTCAGTTAATGGAGTAAACTTTGTTATAAGGAATAAAGATAAAAGGTTATGTGATGATATTGAAATAAAGTATGATAAGGAGGTTTATAATAATGGATTCTATATAAGAAGTATCTAAATTAAAAAAATAATTATATATTGATTATATTAATAATATAAAAATAAGATAAATTAGTGAAACAATAATCTTTTTTTACATATTATGTATTATCGATACGATAAGATAAGGAAGAAGGTATACAAATGAAAATATGTTTAAAAAAGATTAATAGCACTTGTTCATGTAATGAATATAACTTAACTATATGTGCTGATGGTTGTTTAGGAAAAAAAATAAGAAAAAACTTACCAAAATGTATATGTGGTGATGGAATAAAGATAAATACAATAGTAACAGGTTGTGATGGAGTTTTAAATGCTCCTGCATTAACTTGCAATAACACAGTAGCTATTTCTACTCCAATTAAGGTTGTTAAAAATAATTCATGTTGTTATAGTGATATAATTTCATCAAGTATTTCAGCTAATAGCTGTGGTTGTAGTGATGATATGAACTTTAATATTAATGATTATAATGGTTGCTATAATTCTAATAGTGTATTTTCACAAAATAAAGAAGTTCAAGAATATGCTATAATAGTGAGATCTTTTTGTCCAACACTATCACAATTTTTATGTAGATATCCACAAACTGTTATAACTGATTGTGAAAATACAATAAGAATAATAGTTATATTTGATAAAAAAGGTAGCGTTATAGCTCAACAATATAATAGTGGATGTGGTTGTGCTGGAAATAATGTAGCATTATCTAATAATAATTATGGAGGCTTTGGTGGAGGCTGTGGTTTTGGCGGAGGCTGTGGCTTTGGCGGAGGTTGTGGCTTATTTGGATTAGCTGCTCTTGCTTTACTATTCTGTTGTTAATCTTATAGACAATAAAAAAATTGGTGTTGTAGCATAAGTAAGGTTTAAATTTTTTTATAATTTAGATTTTTAAGGTACTAACTGCTACAGCACCTATTTATAAATAAGTTAATATGTCTTTAAAGGAATTTTTAATTATTAATTACTTTGTTATAAAATGACACAATATTTATAGTATAATAAGTTTGGAGAATAAATATTCTTAAAAAGAGAAGGAGTATTTAATATGGATAAGCTTATTAGAGATAAAATTAATTTAACAATAGAGAATTATAGAAACTCAAAGATACATTTAAGAAATGATGGTGATTTAATAAATCATTTTTCTTCTTTAGTTTTTTCACGTTATGAAAAAGAAGTGCCTTTTGAAAAAGTAAAAGAAATAAGAAAATATATAAAGGGAACAACATCGAGCTTATCATCTTTTAGAGGAGATATATTATATATATTATCTTTACTTATTGCTACTGAAAATAGAGATGAAAAGGAATTAATAAGTGATTTATATAATGCTGAGGAATTGTTAAAAAATCAAGGTTTTATTGAAGGAGAATTTTTAGTATTAACTTCATATGTTGTAGCTAAGTATGGTAGGAATAAAGATAAGAAAAAAATAATAGAGAAGATGGAATTAGTATTTAAACTTTTAAAAGAGAAATACTATAATATTACAGGTGAAGATGATTATTTAGTATGTGCTTTATGGGCATTAAATGATATTGATGTAAAAACTATAGATGAGTTTATAGAAGCTATTTATAATTATATGACAAACTTAAATATTAAATCTAAAAATGGAATTCAAAGTTTAACCAATGCAATTATGTTAAATGGTTCTTCAGGGCACATGTATAAAACTATTGAGTTTATATTACAAATGGAAAAAAGAAATATAAAGTTAGCACAACAATTTTTACCTTTATTAGGCGTTTTATCTAATAGAGATGTTAGAAAAACAGTTGAGTTAATAGAAGGTGTAATAGAGGTTTTATGTGAAGAGGAAAGTGAATATGAATATTATATGGATAAGGGTTTTAGAACAATAATAGCTATTACTATAATTTCATTTGCTAATATAAATGAAGAGAGAGATTATGTAGATGAACTATTAGCACAAGGAATATATTCATTTATTAAATCTAAAAATAAGGGAATGTTTGAAGAAGCTTTAGCCTAAGGAGTTTTAATGGATAGGTTAATATTACATGTAGATATGGATGCCTTTTTTGCATCAGTAGAACAGCTAGATAATAAGGAATTAAGAGGAAAGCCAGTAATAGTAGGTGGAGTAAGTGAAAGAGGGGTAGTATCAACTTGCTCATATGAAGCACGAAAATATGGGGTTCATTCTGCTATGCCAATATTTATTGCTAGGAAATTATGTCCACATGGTATATATACAAGAGTTAGGATGGGTAGATATAAAGAAGTATCTAAAAAAGTATTTAATATTTTAAAGGATGTAACTAATAAAATAGAGCCAATATCTATTGATGAGGCTTATTTAGATATTACAAATAGTAAGTTCAACTCTGGAATAGAGGCTGCTAAATATATTAAGGCTAGGGTATTAAAGGAGATAGGACTAACATTATCTATAGGTATATCATATAATAAATTTTTAGCAAAGTTAGCTTCAGATTGGAATAAGCCAAGTGGAATTAAGACAATAACTAAAGATATGGTTCCAGAAATATTATTTCCTTTTCCAGTTTCAAGAGTACATGGATTAGGGAAAAGATCAGTTGAAAAATTAAATAATATAGGTATTTATACTATTAAGGATTTATATGAATTACCTAGAGAATTTTACATAGATTATTTAGGTAAATATGGATTGGAAGTGTATGCTAGAATAAGAGGAATTGATAATAGAGAAGTTGAAGTACAACGAGATAGAAAATCTTATGGAAGAGAAGTTACTTTAAAAATTGATACAAATAAAAAAGAAGATTTATTAGAATATTTAAAAGACTTTTCTAGGGAAATTAGTAAGCAGTTAATAAATAATAATATTAAATGTAAAACTATTACTGTAAAATACAAAACAGATGATTTTCAAAGTCATACAAGAAGTAAAACATTAAGTTATTATACTAATTCTCATGAAGAAATTTATAAAATTTGCAAAGAGATAATAAATAGTGAAATATTTGATAGTTATATTAGATTAATAGGTGTTACTGTATCATATTTTGATGAGAATAATATAGAACAGTTGAGATTATTTTAAAATTACTTTTATTATTTTATATAATACTATATAATAGGATTGTTTGTGAAACAATTATATATAGAGGAGGATATCTTTTATGAATAAAAAAGATTTAGCAAGAATGATTGATCACACTAGCTTAAAGCCAGAGGTAACAGAAAAAGAAATTGAAGCTTTATGTAAAGAGGCTTTAGAATATAATTTCGCGTCAGTATGTGTTAACCCAGCCATGGTTGAAAAAGCAGCTAGCCTTTTAAAAGGAAGTGACGTTAAAGTATGTACAGTTATAGGATTTCCTTTAGGAGCAACTACAACTGAAGTAAAGGCCTTTGAAACAGAAGATGTAATAAAAAAAGGTGCAACAGAAGTTGATATGGTTATTAATAT
The DNA here is from genome assembly GCA_017435645.1 of Clostridium sp. Classification (GTDB taxonomy): domain Bacteria; phylum Bacillota; class Clostridia; order Clostridiales; family Clostridiaceae; genus Clostridium. The sequence continues at coordinate 47,230 of JAFSER010000008.1, forward strand.
AGGAAAATTAAAAGAAGGAAATTTAGAATATATTAAAAAAGATATAGAAGCTGTTGTAAATGCAGCAAAAGGAAAAGCATTAACTAAAGTAATAATAGAAACTTGTTTATTAACTGACGAAGAAAAAGTTACTGCTTGTAAATTATCAAAAGAAGCAGGTGCAGATTTCGTAAAGACTTCAACAGGATTTAGTACAGGTGGAGCTACTGGCAGTGATATTAAGTTAATGAGAGAAACTGTAGGTAAAGATTTAGGAGTTAAGGCTTCAGGTGGAGTTAGAAGTTTAGAAGATGCAATAACAATGATTGAAAATGGAGCTACTAGAATAGGCGCTTCAGCATCAATTGCAATTTGTGAAGGAACTAAATCAGATTCTACATATTAATATAAAAAGCTACCTTAGGTAGCTTTTTATATTTGTATTAAATTTGCTTTAGAATAATATATTATATAAAAGTTTTGAACTTATTTTATTCAATTTATTAGGGTATAATAATTATGAAATTAAAATAAAGTATAATATTGCAAAAGAAAAGGAGAAATAATGGATTATATATTATTGATAATAGGATTTGTATTTTTAATAAAGGGAGCAGATATTTTTGTGGATGGAGCTTCAAATATTGCTAAAAAGTTTGGAATTCCATCAATAATAGTAGGATTAACTATAGTATCTTTAGGAACAAGTACACCAGAACTAGCAGTAAGCATAATATCTTCAATAGATGGCAGTAATGGAATAACTATAGGGAATGTACTAGGATCAAATATATTTAATACTTTAGTAGTTTTAGGAGCTACAGCTATTATTACACCTATAGTAATAAAAAAGAGTATTATTTATAAGGATTATATGGTGAATATAGGAGTTTCCCTATTATTATTAATTTTAACTTTTGGAAGAACTATATTTAATGGGTATGTTGGATTAAGTAGATTATCTGGTATTATCTTAGTAATTGGATGTATAGCTTTTACCATTTATTTAATAAAAACAGCTAAAAGTGAAAATGAATATAATGAAGAATATGATAAAGAAGAAATAAGAACTGCTTATTCTTTTGTTTTAATAATAATTGGAATAATAGGAATAGTTTTAGGTGGTAATTTAGTAGTAAATTCAGCATCTAATATTGCTTATTCTTTTGGACTAAGTGATAAGTTAGTAGGATTAACTATAGTTGCTATAGGAACATCTTTACCAGAATTAGTTACATCTATGATAGCTGCTAATAAGGGTGAAAATGATATTGCTATAGGAAATGTATTGGGATCAAATATATTTAATATATTATTAATTTTAGGAGTGTCTTCTACTATAAATCCTATAATAATTAATGCCTCGTTATTTATAGATATGATTTTCCTAATTTTAATGTCTTTACTTTTAGGGGTATTAATGTTTAGAAATAATTCCTCAATGATTTCATTAGGAAGAAAAAAAGGAATAATACTAATAGCTATATATATTTTATATATGATATACATAATTTTAAGGAATTGATATGGAGATAAAAACCTTTAAGTAAATATAAATCCATATATGCAACATTTTTTATTACATTAAATTTATCTATAAGCAAATAATATTGTTATAGCTTATAGGAGGTGTTTTATATGAGCAAATGTGGATGTAAAAATAAAAAAGAATCTAAAGATTTAAATAGTTGTTGTAATAAAAAAGAAAAAACAGCTACTAATAATCAATGGGGAAAATAAATTTAAAATTAAGTGTTTTAAGTTTATAGAAATAAAAAAGTAACTCGACAAAATGTCGAGTTACTTTTTTTTATAAATTATATTTTATTTTTAAGTAAAAATTTGTTTCTGTAACTTTTTGATAAGCACTTACCCAAAGACCGCCTATACCTAATGTTAATATAGCTAACAACCACCATCCAATAAAGGAAAGACCCAATACGAAAAACTCCCATTTATGACCTTTCATAAGTTGTGAACTTTCCTTTAAACAATCTATTATTCCTTTATCAGGATCTTCAGCTAAAATGTAAAAAGACTGTGAAAGCATTAGTGATATTATAAAACCAGGAATTAATAAAAGTAATAGTCCGAGTAGTGTAGCAAGTAAAATTAATATATATAAGCCAAGAGATTTAAAATAAATTTTAAACTGTGAAAATAAATCTGAAAATTTAGCTTCTGCTTTATTTGTTGTAAAGTTTAAAAGAAATTTACTTAATCCAACAGATATAACTCCAGTAAAGAGTAATGATATTAAGTTAAATGATAAAACTATAGTTGTAGGAATATGCATTATTTCATCATCTAATCTATTAATTACATCAGAAAAACTAATAATTATACTTGAAATAAGAATAGTAAGTATAGCTAGTCCCCAGTTACCCTTTAATTGTCCTTTAGCTTTAGATTTTAATTCACGTCTGTTCATAAAAAACCTCCATAAGATATTTTAATTATATTATACAATAAATTAAGCGTTTATTTAATGAATTATTACAAAAATTCAGAAAATAAGAAAATAAATAGAAAATATGTTCATAAAATATATTTACAAATATTGCATTATATTATATTATATACTTCATAATAAAGTAAATAATATAGAGAAGGGGATAAATGTGGATAATTTAAGAAATTTTACACCGAAAAAAGCATCGTTTTTTAAATACTTAGGATGGCTATTAACTACTTATATTTTAACAGGAATATTTCTAGCTTTTAATAGTAGTTTAATATTAGATTTTTCATTAAGCGTATTTTATATTGTTTCAGTATTTGTATTAGTAACAGCCATATATTCTTTTATAACATTAAATAAGAAATATGGTTTAGCAGCACTTATTGTATTAGGAGTATATATAATTACCTTGATAATATTTAGTCCTATATTTAACTATAAATCTCATAGAGCATTAATTGGCAATGTTGAAAGTGTTGATTTTAGTGATAAAGTTGAACATATAGATTTAAATCAATTACCAATTATAGATAAAGATCTTGCGTATAAGCTAGCAGATAAAAAGTTGGGAGAAATACCTAGTTTAGGTAGTCAAGTTACTATTGGAGATTTATCATTGCAAAGTATATTAGGGCAGCTTTATTATGTTGCACCTTTAGAGCACTCTTCATTATTTAAGTGGTTTACTAATAGAGAAGGTACAACTGGATATATAAAAGTAAGTGCTACAAATGAAAGTGATGTGCAATTAGTAACAGAATTAGATGGTAAAGATATGAAGATAAAATATTTAGAGTCAGCATACTTATTTAGTGACTTGCATAGAGCAGCTTATTTAAGAGATATGAAAAATGGACATACTGATTTTACATTTGAATTAAATGATGAGGGAAGACCATATTGGATAATTACTAGATATGATAATGCTATTGGAATAACAGAAAGAAAGGTAACAGGAGTATTAGTATTAGATGCACAAACAGGAGAGTCTAATATTTATGGGATAGATGATGCTCCAAAGTGGATAGATAGAATTCAGCCAGAAACTTATATAAGAAACTATATTGATAAATGGGGAGAACTTGTTCACGGAGTATTTAATTTTAGTGATAAAGATAAGTTAACATCTACTGAAGATATGAACTTAATATTTAACAATGATGAATGTTATTATTATACTGGAATGACATCTATAGGTAATGATGAAGGTTTAGTAGGATTTATGCTTACTAATACAAGAACAGGTGAAACAAGTATGTATAAGACAGCTGGAGCAACAGAAATAGCAAGTATGAAATCTGCAGAGGGAAAAGTTCAGCAATATGGATATATAGCAACATTACCATATTTAATAAATATACAAAATGAGCCAACATATTTTATGACTTTAAAGGATTCTAATGGATTAGTTAAACAATATGCTATGGTAAATGTTAAAAATTATAATATAGTTGGAGTTGGAGATTCAC
>JAFSER010000009.1 GCA_017435645.1 Clostridium sp.
CCCTTTGCTGTAGGATTTTTGCCTTCAGTAGTCCAGTATGGAACTGATTCATAAATAAACCATTGATCTTTACTCCATTCCTTGTTACCTTCTTTACCTACTCTTCCTTCATATTTTTCATTAAAGTATTTAAAGAATGCATCTGTCATTTCTACGAATTCTTTCTTCTGTAAATCTGCATTTCCTCCATCATGCTCTCCTTGACACCAAACAGTTCCAATATAATAGTTATCATCATTCATATCTAATAAATATGAAATTCTATCTACTATTGTTTTATAATACGCTGATTCTACTCCCCATTTATATTGACCTAAAGTAGTAGGACTCTTAGTCTCCTTATTATATGATCCATATTGATTACTTGTTGTAAAGCCTGTTCCACCATATGCTGCTGGTATAATTACTAGCTCGTAATCTTCAGGTATATAATTTAATAATTCTTTTCCTAATGGCAATTGTATTCCTGCAGTATTAAATTTTCTCATATCTTGGAAATTTTGAGCTGTTGCACCTAATTCTATTATTTTCAAATTATCTTCTCCGTATAATCCCAATTGTTTTACTCTAGAATTAGTAGTGTATAATTCTTTTGTAGCTTTAGTTGTATCATATGATTCATCATATCCAACTGCATTAGATTGCCCTGCTACTACTAAAATAGCATATTTCTTTTCACTTTTTTGATATACTATCTCTTTACCATTAATATATTCAGTGAAAAATCCCATTTCTGCCTTTTTAGTAACCTTACCATTTTCAACTTTAAGAGTAGCATTTGAAACTAAATCTTCATGTACAGTCTTAGTTATTTCTTTACCTGTTAAGTCATAAAGATCATACGTACCATCAACTATTGGAAAACTTGTTTTTCCTGCACCCTTAGTATAAAATATACTACTATCATCACTTTTTACAGCTCTTATAACTTTATCTTCGTAAACATCTTCATCAACTTTCTGACCATCTAATGTGATAGTAATATCAGTGCCCATCTTGATTGTTGTTATTGTATCTGCCTGTACATTTGTTGTTTGAATTCCAATTACTAAAAATAAGCTTAAAAATATTGCAAATAATTTAGTAATATTAAAATTCATCATTTTCATTTTTCTCATAAATCTCTTCTCCTTTTTATATTTTATTTACTTATATAGTTTTTTAAACTTATATATACCTCCTTCCTATTATTTTTTTATTATACAAGGTATTTAAACCTTTTCATCATTTGTTATTCTATAATGCATTTAAACCTTTTCATCAGTTCTTAGTATATCAAATATACTTTTATATTAAAAGATTGATTGGATAAAAAGTATTTATTTTACTATTTTTAACATAAAAATAAACTATTTTTAAAGAAATTTTATACTCTTTAAAAATAGCTTATTTTTTAATGATTTATACTTATTGTTTTTATTCTTGCATTTGCTCTTGCCAATGATCTTTTGGCTCTTTCAATATCTATATCCTTAGGATTTTGAAGTCTTTTTTCAGCTCTTTTCTTTGAACTCTCTGCTCTATTTTTATCTATATCTTTAGATAATTCTGCTGTATCACAACAAAACTTAACTTCATTATTTTTTATATATACTACTCCATATGATGTAAAAATTTCTTCTCTCTTCCCATTAACTATAACTGTGGTTGTAGTTGGAATAGTACTTATAATTATAGGAGCATGATTATACCCAAATTGAATTTTCCCATTAGAACTAGAAGTTATTAAAGATTCTGCTTCGTATTCTAAAGGTGCCTTCCCTTGAGAAGCTATAGTTACCTTTAAAGTATTACTCATAACTTTCACCTACTAACCTAGTTTCTTAGCTTTTTCTACAGCTTCTTCAATAGTTCCTACAAAAAGAAATGCTGCTTCTGGTAAATCATCATATTTTCCTTCTAATATTTCTTTAAAACCTCTTACTGTTTCTTTTACTTGAACATATCTACCTTTCATTCCTGTAAATTGTTCTGCAACAGTAAATGGTTGTGATAAGAATCTTTGAACTCTTCTTGCTCTAGAAACTACCTTTTTATCTTCATCTGATAATTCATCTACACCTAGAATTGCAATTATATCTTGCAACTCTTTATATCTTTCTAATATATTTTTAACTTCTGTTGCAACATCATAATGGTTTCTTCCTACTATTCGTGGATCTAATATTCTCGAGTTAGACTCTAATGGATCAACTGCTGGATATATTCCAAGCTCAGCTATGCTTCTTGATAAAACTGTTGTTGCATCAAGGTGAGTAAAAGTTGTAGCAGGTGCTGGATCTGTTAAGTCATCTGCTGGAACATATACAGCTTGAACTGATGTTATAGACCCATTTTTAGTTGATGTAATTCTTTCTTGAAGAGCACCCATTTCAGTTGCAAGTGTTGGCTGATATCCAACAGCTGATGGTATTCTTCCTAATAAGGCAGAAACTTCTGATCCTGCTTGTGTAAATCTAAAAATATTATCTATAAATAATAATACATCTTGCCCTTGATCTCTAAAGTATTCAGCCATAGTTAATCCTGTTAATGAAACTCTCATTCTTGCTCCTGGTGATTCATTCATCTGACCAAAAACTAAAGCTGTTTTATCTATAACTCCAGATTCCTTCATTTCATAATATAGATCATTACCTTCTCTTGATCTTTCACCTACTCCTGTAAATACAGAAAGACCTCCATGTTCTTTAGCTATATTATTAATTAATTCTTGTATTAAAACTGTTTTTCCAACTCCAGCTCCACCAAACAGACCTATTTTTCCCCCTTTTTGATAAGGTGCTAATAAGTCTATAACTTTAATACCTGTTTCAAACATTTCAGGCTCTAAAGATTGTTCTTTAAAAGTTGGTGCTGGTCTATGAATTGGATACATTTCTTTAATTAATATGTCTCCTTCATTATCAATAGGATGGCCTAAAACATTAAATACTCTTCCAAGCACATCTGTTCCAACAGGAACACTTATACATCTTCCCATATCTTGTGCTTTCATACCTCTTTTTAAACCTTCTGTTGATTCCATAGCTATAGTTCTAACTATATCATCTCCCATATGTTGCTCAACTTCTACTACTAATTCTTTATCTCCCATATCTATTCTTATTTCATTATATATGTTAGGTAACGAATCAGATTCAAATTTTATATCTACTACAGGTCCAATTACTTGAACTACTTTTCCTATCTTTCCAGGCACTGATTTACCCTCCTATCTATTTTTGAGCTTCTGCTCCACCTACTATTTCAGAAATTTCTTGAGTTATCATTCCTTGCCTAATTCTATTATATTTTAGATTTAAGCTTTTTAAAATATCATTAGCATTTTGGGTAGCCCCATCCATAGCAGTCATTCTTGCGCTTTGTTCACTAACTTTTGCATGTAGCATAGCTCTTCTTATTTTACATTTAAAATATATATCTAAACTGGAGTTTAAAACATCCTCTAAACTTGGTTCCACTAAAAATTCTTCTGAATCTTTACTCTTAGCTTCTACTGGAAATAATCTTTCGCATTTTACTTGTTGCTTTATAGGAGATATAAATTCAGTAAATACTAAATTAACTTCTCCAACTTCTCCATTTTTATACATAAAAACAGCATCATCATATATGGCTCTAACTTCTTTAATACTTGGTAAATCCGGAATTTCAACATATTCTTTAATAGTGTCAAAACCATATCTTTTTAAATATGAAATCCCTTTACTACCAACTACCATAATTCTACTAGAACCTTTGCTTGAAATTATTTCATTTAATTTATAAATTACATTTCCATTATAGCCTCCACAAAGGCCTGTATCAGAAGTCATAACAATATATAACTTAGTACTTTCCTCAGAACTTTGCTTTAAAAATATATTATCATAATCATCTGTTAAAGAAGATATTAAATTACTTACTATCTCCGCAGATACATTATAATAATCTTCACTGGAATTTAATTCTTTTCTAACTTTCCTAAGTTTAGAAGTGGCTACAACATTCATAGCTTTTGTTATTTTTCTTGTACTTTCAACTGACTTTATTCTTCTTTTTATTTCTATAAGTCCTGCTGATCCCAAGTTTCCACCTCCTAACAAATTATGCAACTTAAAATTTAGAATTATAGAAACTCCCTTAAAGGAGTTTCTATAATTCTATTTGCTACTGTACTTCTTGTAGAAATATCTTTTTGAATTCTACTATATAGTTATCTAATGCTAATTTAATCTCATCAGTTAATATTTTTTCTTCTATTATTTTCTTTAATAAATCTCTATGATGAGTATCCATATATTCTAATAATTCTTTCTCAAATCTTCTTACGCTACTAACTTTAATATCTGATAATAAATCATTAACTATAGCATATATTATGACTATTTGTTTTTCTACAGCCATAGGTGAATATTGATCTTGCTTTAAAACCTCAACTAATCTTTTACCTTTTTCTAATCTTTTCTTTGAATCTTTATCTAAATCTGATCCAAACTGTGCAAAAGATTCAAGCTCTCTATATTGAGCTAATTCTAATCTTAAAGTTCCAGATACTTGCTTCATCGCTTTTATTTGAGCATTTCCACCAACTCTTGATACTGATATTCCAGCATTTACTGCTGGTCTTTGACCTGAATGGAATAAATCTGATTCTAAGAATATTTGCCCATCTGTTATAGATATAACATTAGTTGGAATATATGCTGTTACATCTCCTGCTAAAGTTTCTATGATTGGTAGTGCAGTTAATGAACCGCCTCCATTTTCCTTTGAAAGCTTAGCTGCTCTTTCTAAAAGTCTTGAATGAATATAGAATACATCTCCTGGATATGCTTCTCTTCCTGGTGGTCTTCTAAGTAATAATGACATAGTTCTATAAGCAACTGCATGCTTAGAAAGATCATCATATATAATAAGAACATCCTTTCCTTGATGCATAAAATACTCTCCCATACTACAACCTGCATATGGTGCTAAATATTGAAGTGGTGCTGATTCTGATGCAGTTCCACTAACAACTATTGAGTAATCTAAAGCTCCAAATTCTTCTAAAGTATTTACTATATTAGCAACTGTTGATTGCTTTTGACCAATTGCAACATATATACATATTACATCCTTATCCTTTTGATTTAATATAGTATCTATAGCAATTGCTGTTTTTCCTGTTTGTCTATCACCAATTATAAGCTCTCTTTGCCCTTTTCCTATTGGTATCATAGAGTCTATTGCCTTTATTCCTGTCTGTAATGGTTCATTAACAGAACTTCTATCTATAATACTTGGCGCAGGAACCTCTATAGGTCTATATCCTGAATTATTAATAGGACCTTTTCCATCAATTGGCTCTCCAAGAGGGCTTACAACTCTACCTAATAAAGCTTCCCCTACCGGTACTTCAACTATTGTATTAGTTCTCTTTACTATGTCCCCTTCTCTTATTCCTTCTTCTGATCCTAAAAGAACACATCCTACATTATCTTGCTCAAGATTTAATGCCATTCCGTAAACATTATTAGGGAACTCTAGCAATTCTCCTTCCATACAATCATCTAATCCATAAACTCTAGCAATACCATCTCCAATTTGAATAATAGTACCTGAATCTATAGTTTTTATCTCTTTTTCATATCTTTCAATTTCCTTTTTAATTATGGAAGTTATTTCCTCCGGCTTGATATTCATACTGTCACCTCACTTCTCTTCTAAGCATTGATTTTCTAATCTTATCTATTTTATTTATAACCGTTCCATCTATAACTTTATCATTAATTTTTATATAAATTCCACCTAAAATATCTTTATCTATAATTCTTTCTAAAAGTATATTTTTTCTATACTTTTTCTTTAATGCTATTACTAATGAATTATATTCTTCGTCAGTTAATGGAATTGTGGTTTTTACTATACCTCTCAATATGTTCTTTTTCTCAATATCTTTTCTATTTTCAGAGTCAAGCATTAATTCCTTCATCTCATCCAATTTACTTTTTATTGTTGAGTCTATAACATCATTATTAACTCTAACATAAATACCACCTAGAATGCTCTTATCTATAATTTGTTCTAGAATAATATGCTTATTATACTTCTTCTCTAAAGTTGCAAGAAGATTTTCATACTCTTTCTCAGTTAATGGAATTGTAGTTTTTACAATTCCTTTAACAGTGTTTTTTCTTTCTAAATCTATTTTTTCTAATTCATTTAATTTCTCTCTTAAGTATAGTATTCTATCCTTTTCTATAAGAATTAGTAAAAATGATAATAATTCTTCATCTATATGACCTTTAAAAATATTTATAAAGGTCTTTTTTTTCATTTTTGTACTTATTTGCGGTTGCTTAATTACTTCATAGAAATCTTTATTATTTTCTATAATAGTACATATTTCTTGTAAATCTTGAATATATTGTTGAACCTTGCCCTTTTCTTCAGCTACTTCATATAAAGCTAATGCATATCTACGGTCTAAATATTCATACATTATGAATTACCCACCTTAGAAATAAACTCTCCAATTAGTTGTCTATTTTCCGCTTCATCTATATTTTTTTCTATAACTTTTCTTGAAAGCTCAATAGCTAACTCAATAGATTCTTTCTTTAATTCATCTTGAACCTTTTCTTTCTCTCTATTTATTTCTAGCTTAGCTCTATTTATGATTTTTTTCGCTTCTTCATTAGCTTCATCAACGATTTCTTCATATACTTTTTCTGCTTTTTGTTTATGATTTTCTGTAATTATCTTTCCTTGTTCTCTTGCATTTCTTAAAATTCTTTCATTTTCAATAGCTAACATCCTTGATTTCTCTGCTTCTTCTTCTGCATAATCAAGTTTTTCATTTATTTCATCTTGTCTTTTTTCTAATATATACTCAATTTTAGCAAAGAAAAAATGTTTTAAGATAAAAAACAGTATTACAAAGTTAATTAATGTTGGAATAAGTATACTTAGATTTATTTCCATTAACATAGATAATCATCCTTCCTTTTGAAGTGCTAAGAGCTTATTTTACTCCAACAAATATTAATATAATTGATACTAATAAACCGTATATTGCTGTTGCTTCTGCAAAAGCAGCACCTAACATTAATGTAGTAGTAATTTTACCACTTGCTTCTGGTTGTCTTGCTATACCTTCAACAGCTTTTCCTGTTGCGTTTCCTATTCCTATTGCAGCTCCTACTCCTACTAATACAGCTATAGCTGCTCCTAATGCTCTCATTGATATCTCCACAATAAAATCCTCCTTAAAATAAAACTTTTTGATATAAATTAATGCTCAGTATCTCCTGAGTGTTCTGCTACTATTTTTATATTTATCATAGTTAGCATAATAAAAATAATTGTTTGAAGTGCTCCATCAAATATATCGAAGTACGCATGTAATGGTACTGGTATACCTATCATAGCAATAAAACCTAAATGTTCTAGAGCTTCATAGGCTAATTCTACTAAAAATGTTGCAGCAAGAATATTACCAAATAATCTTAATGCTAATGAAACTGGTAGCATTATTCTTTCTAAGATATTAATTGGTGTTATTAATACCATTGGAAACGTATATCCTTTAAAATAACTTTTAAATCCAAACTTTCTTATACTATAGAATTGAACTATAAAGAACGAAATTAAAGCTAATGCTACTGTAACACTAAAACTTTTTGTTGGAATTGGTACTCCAAATAATCCCATTAAGTTCATAAATAATATAAATATACCAAAAGAACCTACAAACGGAATAATATCTATATACTTTTCTCCTACATTAGCAATTACTACATTTCTTAATGCAGTATATAAATACTCTACCGCTACTTGCTTTTTAGTAGGTCTAATCTTTAAATTTTTAGTTAACCATAATACAAGTAAAGTTATAATCACTAGAATTACCCATTGCATTACTATTTCTGGAGCTAATTCAAACGTAAATGGTCCTAGCTCAAATGAACATATCGGTTTTAATGGTTCCACCTAATCACTTCCTTTCCCATTTTTAACCCAATAAATTACTATAAATAAAAAGTGGGTTAAATATCCTAAAATATATGATAAGAGTTGTATTACATTACTTAAAAATGGTGTTGCAATTAATATAATTAATATTATCCTTATAATATATCCTACAGCTAAAAACATTCCTTTATTTTTTAATAATGAATATTCTATAATTAATCCATTTGATATAGTATTAATTAACGAAACTATAAGTCCCAGTAAGAAAATACAGGCCACTTTTAAATTAAATACTAATGATAATACAAGTACAAAAATGAACCCCGCTATTAAATCATACTTTATCATCTTTAAAATAGCTTTTTTCATTTCTCTACTCATTCTATCATCACTCCTAACTAACCCTTGTTATTATATTACTCAAAAAAAAATTATGGAAATCTTAAATATCCTAATTTATAAGATTATTTTCAAATTATAGCTGATTATAGTAATTTAAATTGAATTTTCTTAACAAAATTCTTATTTTTTCTTATTTCCTTAAAAAATAAATTTTTATCAAAAATATACCTATTTTTTTATTAGATTAATACAATCAATTATTTATTTTCCTATTTTAATAATGTTTTCCCACATTTTTTTTACGCTAGTTAGTCAATTTTCTTTAAATATAAGCTATTAATGTAATTTTTGTTTATTTTGAACAAAATATTAATTAATTTTATTCTTAATATTATTTTATAAACATAGTATTCTCCTAAATATCTCTAAAAATACATATAGTTAATTTATAATTTACATAAACTAAAAGCTTCTTATTAAATCTTACCTTCGCATATTTTAGTCTCGTACTATTATGATTAATGCATTATTGTTAATTCATTGATCTATACTTTTCTTTATAATAATTACTAATTTTAAAAGAGCTTCACATATAAATGTGAAGCTCTAAAAACTAATTATTTTCTTTCAACGATTAACGCTGTTCCCATTCCGCCACCTATACATAAAGTAGCTAAACCTTTTTTAGCGTCTCTCTTTTGCATTTCATGTAATAATGTAACTAATATTCTTCCACCTGAAGCTCCTACTGGATGTCCTAGAGCAATTGCACCACCATTAACATTAACTTTGCTCATATCAAAGTTTAAATCCTTTGCAACAGCTAAACTTTGTGCTGCAAAAGCTTCATTTGCTTCAATTAAATCTAAATCTTCAATTGATAAGTTAGCAACTTCTAAAGCTTTCTTTGTTGCATGGAATGGTCCATATCCCATTATTGATGGCTCTAATCCCTTTTGTCCATAAGATACTATCTTTGCTAATGGAGTTACTCCTAATTCTTCAGCCTTTTCTGCACTCATAATAACGAAAGCAGCTGCTCCATCATTTATTCCTGATGCATTACCAGCTGTTACTGTACCATCTTTCTTAAAGGCTGGTCTTAATTTTGATAAGCCTTCAATAGTAGCTCCAAATCTTGGGAATTCATCTGTATCAAATACTTTTGGTTCTCCTTTTCTTTGAGGAATTACAACTGGAACTATTTCATCTTTGAACTTTCCTTCTTTAATAGCTGCCTCAGCTTTATTTTGAGAGTTAACAGCAAATTCATCTTGTTCTTCTCTAGTTAAATTCCATTGTTCTGCTATGTTTTCAGCAGTTATACCCATATGATAATTGTTAAATGCATCTGTTAATGCATCATTTATCATTGAGTCAACCATTTTTCCATCGCCCATTCTTTGTCCCCATCTTGCACTTTTTAATAAATATGGTGCTTGAGACATATTTTCTGTTCCACCTGCTACTATTATATCTGCATCTCCAGCTTTTATTATTTGAGCTGCTAATGCAACAGTTCTTAACCCTGATCCACAAACTTTATTAATTGTCATAGCTGGAACTTCTACAGGCAATCCAGCCTTCACTACAGCTTGTCTTGCAATATTTTGTCCTAAACCAGCTTGAATTACATTTCCCATTAGTACTTCTTCAACTAATTCTTTATCAATTCCAGCTCTATTTATTGCTTCCTTTATTACTAATGCTCCTAAATCTGCTGCTGATACATCTTTTAAAGATCCACCAAAAGCACCAATTGGAGTTCTCACAGCACTTGCTATTACTACCTCTCTCATTTATAAACATCTCCCTTTTCCCAAATATAGTATTACTCTTATTTAATCAATACAATTTTATTATACCACTTTAACATGTTAATTCAACCCAATTTTCTTTCTTTTTCAAATTTTCCAACTCTTATTTTGTTATTACTTACTTTAATTCTACTTATTGCATATTTATTATACTTTTAACAGAAAATGTATATCTTATATAACAATATTATTATATTTTATAAAAAAAATAGACCCCAAGGGGATATCCCCATGAAATCTACTTTTATTTTATATATTTACTTTGTTCCAAATAATCTATCTCCAGCATCTCCAAGTCCAGGAACTATATATCCATTTTCATTTAATTTTTCATCTATTCCTGCAACATATATATCTACATCTGGATGTTCTTTTTGTACAAATTCTATACCTTCTGGTGAACCAATTAAGCACATAAGTCTTAAATTTTTAGCTCCTCTTTTCTTTAACATCATTATTGCATCTGCAGCAGATCCACCAGTTGCAAGCATTGGATCTACAACTATTACATCTCTTTCTGCTATATCTTGAGGTAACTTACAGAAATATTCTACTGGTTGAAGTGTTTCTTCATCTCTGTATAGTCCTATATGCCCAACTTTTGCTGCTGGTATAAGCTTTAACATTCCATCTACCATTCCAAGACCTGCTCTTAATATTGGTACTATAGCAACCTTTTTACCTGCTAGAACCTTACATTTTGTCTTACAAATTGGAGTTTCAATTTCAATTTCCTCTGTACTTAAATTTCTAGTTACTTCATAAGCCATTAGCATTGAAACTTCGCTTACTAATTCTCTGAAATCCTTTGAACCAGTGTCCTTACTTCTAATGAAAGCTAACTTATGTAATATTAATGGGTGGTCAATTTGAGTTACTTTACTCATTTTACATTCCTCCTATAGCATTTAAAATTTTTTTATATTTAAGTTTATTTTTTGCTAACTTTTAATCTTTTATTTTTTATTAAATAAAATTGTTTCTAAAATAATCTTCTCTTGATCCTAAGTTTTTATTTATATGTATTATATAGTTATTTAATATATAAAGCTCAAATAATTTTATTTATTATATTTCTTTTCAATTTCTGAAATTTTATTTATTCTTGTTTGATGCCTTCCACCTTCAAACTCGCTATTTAAAAAGACTTTAACTATATCTAAAGCTAATCCAGGACCAACCACTCTTTGTCCTAAAGTTAAAATATTAGCATCATTATGTTCTCTTGTTGCATGTGCACTAAAAGTATCAGAACATAAAGCTGCTCTTATTCCTGGAACTTTATTCGCTGCAATTCCTATTCCTATTCCTGTGCCACAAACTAGAATACCAAAGTCATATTCTTTTGCTGCTACTGCTTCAGCTACAGGTAAAGCATAATCTGAATAATCACAAGAATCTGTTGTATTTGTTCCAAAATCCTTAACTTCATATCCTTCTTCTAATAAAAATTTCTTTATTTCTGCTTTTAATTGTATTCCACCATGATCTGAGCCAATTGCTATTTTTTTCATTATATCAACTCCTTAATATATCCTTTTATCTGAATAAAAAAATACTTATTACTTTAAATAATTTTTATATACTCTTATTATTTACATTACAATTAAAATTATATAAATAACAGCCTCGCTTTAATTATTTCTATAAAAAAAGAGATAGGTGACCCCCTACCTCCCTTTATACTTCTATTATGTCAAAACCCGCTGCTTTATTTAATCTATTCATAATTGCAAGCCCTACTTCTTTTATTTCAAAAGACTTACACAAAATAAAATCTACATTTAAATCATCACATTTTCTTAATGCTTCAAATAAATTTCTTGCTATATCGTCCAAGTTACTTTCACTTCCTAAAATTATTACTTCACCTAAAGGAAATTTATTAGATAACTCTTCCGTTGTTAATATTGCAACTCTTTTTTTATTATCTATATAATTCTGTACTATTTCGTTAATTTTTTCAATAGTTTTTTCTTCATTTCCTTTTATTATTTGAAGTTTTGCTTTAGGAGCATAGTGCCTATACTTCATTCCTGGAGCTTTTGGCTTTAATTTATCATCTGGTTTTATAAGTATAGCCTTATCTATTTCTATATCAGCACAAACCTCTTTTAGCATCTCTAAAGTAATTCCGCCAGGTCTCAAAACTAATGGTGGATTAACAGTGCAATCTACTATAGTTGACTCTACCCCAACATTACTTTTACTTCCACCAATAATATAATCTACCTTACCATTTAAATCTTCAACACATCTTTCAAAATCTGTAGGACTAGGTCTTCCTGAAATATTAGCCGATGGTGCTGCAATAGGACATCCTGATAATTTAATTAATTCTAATGCAATTTCATTATTAGGCATTCTAATTCCAACAGAAGGTAAATTAGCGCTAGTTTTATTAGGTATTATTTCCTTCTTGCTTAAAATTACTGTTAATGGTCCTGGCCAGAACTTATCTATAAGTTTTTTAGCAACATCTGGTATATCATTTACAAGTCCTGTAATATCTTTAGATGCTACATGAACTATTAGTGGATTATCTTGAGGTCTTCCCTTTGCCTTAAATATTTTTTCTACCGCAGTCTCATTTAATGCATTAGCTCCAAGCCCATACACTGTTTCTGTAGGAAATGCTACTATTCCACCTTCAGATATTGTTTTAGCTGCTTCTTGTAAATAATTTTTATCAATTTTAATATTATTAACAACACCTACTTTAGTATCCAAGTTTTTACTCCTCCCTTCCTTTATTGTAAAAATATAATCTATATTATATCTATTTTATCCCTTGCTATCTTTATATTTTCTATAGCTGAAGCTGTATATGTAGCTTTTACACAATTCTTATATATAGTATCTAACAATATATACTTTTTTAGAGCTCCTTTTCTTATAATCTGATAATAATAACTCTCTTCAGGGTTAACTTTTTTAACCTTTATATATTCTTGTGATGCTTCAGGGTATTTCCTTAAGAAACTTTCTGAAACTGGTTTTAAATACTTATTTCTAACTTTAGTAGTACTTATAATTAGTATGTCCATTTCTTCTTTATCTTTATCAGTATGTACTATAACAACCTTATCACATATAATTATGAAACTTTTCAAAAATAAACCACTTTTTATTTTAAGTTTATTATTTGAGTAATTAAATTCTAATTTGTGGTAATTTATTTTGCTTATACAAGTTATACTAATTAAAATCTCTATTACTCCTAAATAAATCCATAAAAATACCGATTTTATTTGTGATAAAAAAATTATTAAAGGAAGGATAAAAAAAAGTAATGTCATAAATATAAAGAAATGTTTTTCTTGTTTTTTCTCCTTCTTCAAGGCTTTTGATATCTTCATTCGTCCACCTACTTTAAAAGGGGCTGTCAAAAAACAGCCCCACTATTTATCTATTATTAAATAGAATCTGTATTACCCATTTGTTTCATTTTCTCAGCTTGATCTGCAGTTATTAATGCATTAATAACTTCTTCAATATCACCATTTAAATAAGTTTCAAGCTTATAAAGTGTTAAGCCAATTCTATGATCAGTTACTCTTCCTTGAGGATAGTTATAAGTTCTTATTCTTTCACTTCTATCTCCTGATCCAACTTGACTCTTTCTATCTTCTGCTATACCAGCATTTCTTTCTGCTTCAGCTGCTTCATATAATCTAGATCTTAAAACCTTCATAGCTTTTTCTTTATTCTTTAATTGTGATTTTTCATCTTGACAAGCAACAACAACTCCAGTAGGAATATGAGTTATTCTTACTGCTGAATCTGTTGTATTAACACATTGTCCACCGTTACCAGAAGATCTATATACATCTATTCTTAAATCTTTTTCATTAATTTCAATTTCAACATCATCTACTTCAGGTAACACTGCAACTGTTGCTGTAGATGTATGAATTCTACCACTTGATTCAGTATCAGGAACTCTTTGTACTCTATGTACTCCACTTTCATATTTTAACTTTGAATAAGCTCCATTACCTTTAATCATAAATACAACTTCTTTAAATCCACCAATGTCAGTTTCATTAGTACTCATAAGTTCAACTGACCATCTTTGAGATTCTGCGTATCTTGTATACATTCTGAAAAGGTTAGCTGCAAATAAAGCTGCCTCATCACCGCCTGCTCCTCCTCTGATTTCTACAAATACGTTTTTCTCATCATTTGGATCCTTTGGTAATAATAAAATTTGAATATGCTTTTCTAATTCTTCTTCTCTCTTTGTTAGCATTGAAATTTCTTCTGAAAGCATTTCTCTCATTTCTTTATCGCTTTCCTCTGCTAACATTTCTTTATTAGCTTCTAAATCATCTATAACTGTTCTATATTCTCTATAAGCTGTAACTATAACTTCTAAATCAGCATGTTCCTTACATAGCTTTCTCCATTCATTTTGATTAGCCATAATTGAAGGATCTGATATCTTAACAGATAATTCATCATATTTATTTTCTATAAACGCTAATTTATCTAATAACATAAATATCACTCCGTAATTTATTTTTTTACATCTCCCTATTATAACATAAGAAATATAATTTTATCAATATTTAATGTACCCTAATAAAACTCTATCTAAACCTGCTAAATCTTTTAAAAGCTTAACATTAGTAAAGCCTGCTTCTTCCATTAATATTCTAACATCTAGCCCTTGATCGTGACCAATCTCAAAAGCTAATATTCCATTATTCTTTAATACAAATTTACTTTCTTGTATTATTCTTCTATAGAATACTAATCCATCTTCTCCACCATCTAATGCAGTATGTGGTTCATAAAGTTTTACATCATCCATTAAGTCTTTTATATCGCTAGCTTTAATATATGGAGGATTAGATACTATAATATCATACTTTTTCCCTACCTTAATAACCTCTTCTAATAAATCACTTTTTATAAAATTAACTCTCTCTTCTAAAGTATGTTTTTTAATATTAGATTTAGTTACTTTTTCTGGTATTTCAAAATAATCAATTTCATCTACTAATATATTTTTTCTATTTAAAGCCAGAGATATTCCAATTGCTCCTGTTCCTGAACAAAGATCACAAACCTCTAATTTATCTTCTTCATTAATAATAGCTAATAATTCCTCTACTAATATCTCAGTATCTCCTCTTGGAATTAAAACTCCTTCTTCTACATTAAAATCAAATCCCATAAATTCAGTTTCACCTAAAATATATTTTATAGGCATTTTATTAGCTCTCTTTTTTATTAACTTCGTATATTCATTTGAATCTTTAACTGATACAGATTTATTTCTATTAGTAATTAAATAAATTCTATCTTTACCTAGTACTGTTCCTAGTAATAATTGAGCATCTAGAACATATGTATCTATATCATTACCTTTTAACTCTTTTGAACCAATATCCAAAAGTTCTCCTATTGTTTGTTCCTTAGGCTTTATTCCTTCTGCTGCTTTAAGAGCTGCTATTGCAACTTCTATTTGATCATCATCTGGCTCTTTAGTAGTTAATTCTTGAAGTTTTAATCCAGGATAAGCAATAATCTTTGATAATATATTATTACTCTTTCCTAACCATTTAATAAGCTCATAAGTTATTCCAGAAACAATAGGAATTAATAGCACTCTAAGAATAAGTCTTTCTAAAAAACTTCCCCAACCAGTAAAACTAAATATTATTATACTTACAAACATAATAAGAAATAAGAAATTTGTTCCGCATCTTGGATGAAATCTCGTAAACTTCTTAACATTTTCTACAGTTAACTCTTCTTCTGATTCATAACAAAATATTGATTTATGCTCTGCACCATGATATTGAAAAACCCTATAGATATCTTCCATCTTACTTATAAAATACATATATATTAGTAATATGCTAATTCTAATTAATGCTTCAATAAAATTAAGTAATATTGAATTTAAGTCTAGCTTTGCAAATAATGACGCTATAGCTGTTGGTAATGCTACAAACAACCCTATAGCTAATATAAAAGATACTAACATAGTGCATCCTATTATTAAATCATTTCCTTTTTTCCCAAACTTATTCTTTATCCAAAGCTCAAATTTTGATTCTTCTTCTTCCTCAAAAAATGAAGCTGAATAATTCAAAGTTTCTATTCCTGTAACTAATGAGTCAATAAGAACAAATATTCCTCTAATAAATGGTACATTTAAGAACTTATATTTTTTAGTTATAGGTATAACTTTTTTCTTTTTTATCTCTATTTTACCATTAGGTTTTCTAATAGCTGTAGCTTGCCCCTTGCTTCCTCTCATCATTATACCTTCGATTACAGCTTGGCCTCCTACATCACACTTTCTCATTTTACCACACTCTCTTACTACAAATTATTTTTATATTTAAAATAACAGTGTCCGCATAAAGCCTCATATTCAACATTATTAACATTATCAATTGCTACTTGCTCACCTTCAAAAACGAATCTGTTACCTATTTTCCTACCATTTAATACTGCCTTTTTCCCACACTTACATATAGTCTTCATCTCTTCTATACTATGTGCCAATAATAACAGTCTTATACTACCTTCAAATCCTTGCATTTTAAAGTCTGTTCTAAGTCCATAACAAATAACTGGTATATCTAAACCTACAGCTATTTCAAATAAATTATCTATTTGATTTGCTTTTAAAAACTGGACCTCATCTACTAAAATACAGTCTATTTTTCCATTTAGATCAATGTATTTTTTCACCTTTTGAACAACATTATCATCATCATAAATTACAAAATCCACCTTCCTTTCTACCCCAAGTCTTGATAGAAGTTTATCCCCACCTTTTGTATCTGTAAAGGGCTTAATTAATATAGCTTTCATCCCTCTTTCTTGATAATTATATGCTACCTGCATAAGATGTGTTGATTTTCCTGAGTTCATAGCTCCGTATCTGAAATATAGTTTGCTCATATTTATGTCTCCTTTACATTAGATAACTAAATTATATCATTTTTATTTATATAAGTAATCAAAATATTTTTATTCTATATAATTATTGATAATTAAAAGTAATCCTGCTTTGGATTATCTATCCATATATTTTTACTATCTATAATCTTGACCATAATATCTTGCTATGTTATACTCAAATAGTTATTTTAACGTTTGAAAGAGGTGAAAAAGATGAGAGAAGGCATACATCCAAAATATAACCACGAAGCTGTAGTTAAGTGTGCATGTGGAAATACTTTTACAACTGGTTCTGTTAAAGACGAACTAAAAGTAGAAATATGCTCTAAATGCCACCCATTCTTCACTGGTAAGCAAAAAATTATTGATGTTGGCGGTAGAGTTGACAAATTCAATAAGAGATTCAATCTTAAATAGAAATTCTGGAGCTGTTATTACGGCTCCATTTTCTATTTTCCATAATATATAGTAAACATTTTATTATATGCACCTTAAATTTTGATATAATATCTAATATCTATTCATTTCTCATTTTTATTTTTAATATTTTTATATTATAATTATATTAATATTTTACTTAATACTTTTATTTATGAAATTATTAATTGTTATTTTCTAACATTTTATATTATAAGTTTTAATTTTATATATTATAATTTTTAAATTGTAATTATTAAATACAAACTCTATACTTACTTAATGATACATATCAAGTAACCTTAAGTAATATTTATTACGTTATTTAGAAAAGCGAGTGTTATTTATGAAGAAAATATTGATATTAACAACATCTACAGGGGAAGGTCATAATCAAGCTGCTAAGTCAATTTCCTCAACTTTTGAGGATCATGGATATACAATAGTAACTAATGATTTTTTAAAAAACAATAGTAAATTTCTTACTAAATTATTTATTAGTGGATATGAATTTTCTGCTTCCTTCCTTCCAAAATTTTACGGTTGGATTTACAAAGTAACTGATAATAGCTTTACTAATAAATTATTATCATTTATATTTTTAATAACTAAAAGAAAAATTAAGAATTTAATTTTAAAAGAAAATCCTAGTTTAATTTTAGCAACTCACCCTTTTGCTGTTAGTATTATTGGATCATTAAAAAATTCAGGAATAAATATACCTAGTATAGTTATCGTAACTGATTTTATAGCCCATTCTACTTACATAAATAATAATATTGATATCTATATTACTGCAAGTGATACTACAAAAAAATCTCTTGTAGATAAGGGAATCAATCCCGATAGGATTTTTGCTTATGGAATACCTGTAAAAGATGAGTTTTATAATAACTTCCTAGATATTGAATCCACCAAAAATGATGATTATTTCAATATTTTATTAATGAGCGGAAGTATGGGATTAAAAAATATATCTCATGTTTTAAAAGAACTACTTAATAATACCAATAAACTAAGAATAACTGTAGTTTGTGGTAAAAATGAAAAATTAAGAAATGATTTGTTAAGCGAATACAGTCATCCTATTAAAAATAAGAAGTTACATATTTTAGGATTCTCTAAAGATATAGATTGCTTAATGGAGTATTCTGACATAATAATAAGTAAGCCAGGTGGCTTGACTGTTACTGAAGCTATAAATAAACATTTACCTTTATTAATTCCATTTGCAATTCCAGGACAAGAAAGTCAAAATGTAGAATTTTTAACCACTAATGGATATGCTTTATTTATATATAATTTATTAGAGTTAAATCTTATTATTAATAATTTAATTAATAATCCAGATGAACTAAATAAAATGAGAGAAAATCTATCTAATTTAGCTGAAAAATATTCAAAGGAAAATATAGTTAATTTATGTGATAAATTAATATAAATAAAAGGGTTGTTTAAAACAACCCTTTTATTTCTTTTCTATTTCACTTTTTTATTTCTTTTCTATTTCACTTTTATTGAATATACTGATAAATTCTTGATTATTTTTTGTTTTTGAAAGCATATTTATTAATTTTTCAGTAACATTTTCCACATTTCCATCTCTATACATCACTCTTCTTATGGAGTATGCTACTTCTTTTTCTTCTTCAGTTAATATTAAATCTTCTTTTCTTGTACCTGATTTATATATATCTATAGCTGGGAAAATTCTTCTTTCCTGTAACTTTCTATCTAAATGAACTTCCATATTCCCTGTTCCTTTAAATTCTTCAAATATCATATCATCCATTCTTGATCCAGTATCTACTAATGCTGTAGCTAATATAGTTAAGCTTCCACCCTCCTCTATATTTCTAGCTGCACCAAAGAACTTTTTAGGCATTATTAATGCACCTGGATCTAGACCACCTGATAATGTTCTTCCTGTTGGAGTAATAGTTAAATTATAAGCTCTTGAAAGTCTTGTTATACTATCTAATAGTATAACAACATCTTTTCCTTGTTCTACCATTCTTTTCGCTCTTTCTAATACAACTTGAGAAACTTTAGCATGATTTTGAGGTTCCTCATCAAAAGTTGAGTATATTACATCTCCATTTATAGATCTCTTCATATCAGTAACTTCTTCTGGTCTTTCATCTATTAATAAAACAATTAATTTTACATCTGGATAATTTTTAGATATGTTTTGTGCTACTTTTTTAAGTAATGTGGTTTTACCAGCCTTAGGTGGAGCAACAATTATTCCTCTTTGTCCTTTTCCTATTGGACAAATTATATCCATTAATCTTGAAGATAAATCATTCTCATTGTTAGTTTCTAAATGCAATCTATCTTGTGGGTATATAGGCGTTAATGTTTCAAAAGATTTTCTCCCTACAGCCTTTTCTGGATTTTCTCCATTTACTTTTTCTACGTATAATAAAGCCTTAAACTTTTCCCCCTCTTTTGATTCTCTAACCTTTCCTTGAACCTCATCTCCAGTTCTTAAATTAAACCTTCTTATTTGTGAAGGAGAGACGTAAATATCATTTTCTCCAGTTTGATAGTTATCACATCTTAAAAAGCCAAAACTATTATTTTCTAATATTTCTAGTACTCCCTTAGCTGTATCTGATTCATTTATCATAACCTTTAATCTCTCTTTTTTTTCTCCCCTAATTTCTTCTCTATTATCATTGCCATTAAAACTCTCTACTATCTTAGCTTTTGGCATTATCTTTTCCTGTAATATAATTCCATTTTTTTCTATACTCTTAGGAGTGTTCTTTAATATTTCTTCAATTAGCTCTTTTTTCTTTAGCTTACTAATATTTTTAATATTAAACTCCTTTGCTATTTCTCTTAATTCTACTAAAGTCTTTTTCTCGTAATTTTCTTTGTTCAAAATTACACCTCCAAATTGTATTTCATAAGCTTTAATCATGGGAATTTTTAAGATTATTAAAGATATGTTTTTAAAATTATATATGTATTATCCACATATTCTTATATGTAATTATATTATGAATTAAAGTCTATATTTTATCAAGCTATTTATTATTATATCCTAATTATGTATTTATAATCTTAGTGTATCTAATACTTTATTAAAAATTACTATTATATTAATAAAATTAAATATAATTCATAGTTTTTTTAATTATATTTACTATTTAATAAGATATCCATTTATTATTTATCTAATTTTTGATTAAGTTTTTCTATTTGAGTTTTTATTTTTTCTTGTTTCTTGTTTTGTTTATATTCTTGTTTTTCTAAA
>JAFSER010000010.1 GCA_017435645.1 Clostridium sp.
GCTAAAGCTTCATTAAGGGTTCAATGCCAATATACTCATTTTATTATCCTACATTTTATTATATATACATTTTAAAAGAACTTTAAATATTTGTAAATATCAATATACAATTATATAATTCGCGCACTATGTATATTAAATTTACAGAGTTTAAATTTCTCTTAATGCAATTTAAGTGATACTCCAAATCTTTGATTTGGGTAGTAGAACTTACTCATTGGCGCTAAGAGACAAAGAGTTTCCTTTTTAATCAAATATTCCACTTTTTTGAGCAACTACTTTATATTCTTCTTTACTCTTTTCTAAAGCTTCTTTTTATGATACTAATTTTGATAACTCTAATTCATATTGATTATTTTCAGTAGTAAATTCTGAAATAGTCTTATAATAATGCTCATCAGATTTGTTTTTTTGTGTTTTAGCATATTCTTTTATTTGTTTTTCATCTGCACCTTGTTCTTTTAACGCTTTTTCATCTACACTAAACTCTTTTCTATCTATATAAGCTGCATTTAATTTATTATAAAATTCAACTTCTTCCTCATTATTAGGATCAAAATTATTAGTTCCATTAGTTGCATTTTCCTATGCTTTTTTTTTAAGATTTATTCTTGTATTAAAGGATTCTATTTGTATTTGATAAAACTCCTTTTATATGAATAAAAAAGAACCTATATAGATAGACTCTCCTTTATATGTATCTATCCTACAGGTTCAATTTTACTTTAAGTAATCAAATTAATATTTTATATTTAATTAGTTAATAATTTTTTTAAACTTTCTAATACAGATATACTTACTCCACCACCTGCTTGATATAATTTATCAGAAATTTTATTTTTCAATGCCGTTTCTTGTCCACTACTTAAGCTATTTTGAGCAAGCACCACAGGAGCACCTATTTTTACAGCAAGTGGTCCTACTGATAGAGCATCAACTAATTCTAAATCCTTAGCTATAATAACACCCTTTAGTGCAGTTTCTGGATAAAATTTCTTTATTACATTTGCATTAGTTTCTCTTCTATTAGCACCTGCTACTCTATTGCTTAATACATTTTTTGAAACAATATTATTTACTTGTTTTATAACATTATCAGATATAATACCTGATCCTCCTATAAAATATGCATCTGATAAGTTTTTACTCTTAAGATAATTATAAGTATTTGTATCTAAACTATTCTTAGCCGTAAGTATTATTGGTGATTTATCTCTACCTGCCACTGGTGATATTGATAGTGCATCAGGCTCTCCATTACCAGCACCTACATATATCTTCGTTATTGGAACTATAGAATCAAGCTCCTTAGCTATATTTAAAGAAGTTTCATATCTAGTTTTACCACTTATTCTTTTTACCGTAATATTTTTATTTATATTTTTTAATTGAGTAACTACAGACTCATTTATTGCTCCAGTTCCTCCAATAACTATTATTTTTGAAGGATTTAATCTTTTTATTTCATTTACTGTTGCATTTGGTACACTACTATTAGTAGCTAATAGTATAGGTGCATCTAGTGCAGTGGCTAATGGTGTAGCAGTTAATCCATCTACTAAATGATTGTTAAGTCCATTTACTATTATAATAGTCTTTGCTGAGTTCCAACCCATTTTAGATATTTTAACTGCTGTTTCATATCTAGTTGATCCTATTAAATCTATTTTAGTTATAGTATTATTTTCTACATTTATTACTCTTGTTTTAGTTATAGTATTGTTATCGCTATCTGTTACCTTATAAGTTACATTATGTTTTCCTACAGATAAAGTACTTAAATTAGTGCTTGGAAATACTATTTTACTTGTTAAATTTTTATCTTCATAGTCATTAGCAGTTACCCCCAACATTAAATCTGCAGTTTGCCCCTTCTTTATTGTTATATCACTTAACCCACTTATGGTTGGTACTTGATTTGTTACTGTTATTACTCTAGTTGCTGTAGTTGTGTTTCCATCACTATCTGTTGCTTTATAAGTTATTGTATAATTTTTATTAGTACCTGCAGATGGCTTCTCTAGCTTTCCACTTACAATAGTAGCCTTTAAATCCTTATCGTGATCATCTGTAACTATTATTCCTTCAAGCAAGTCAAAATTTTCTATATCTTTAACTTTTATTGTTTTGTTAATTGCTCCGTTTATTTTAGGTGCATTATTTGATAATACTGTAATTTTACATGTTGCAGTTTTCCCACTTCCATCCTTAGCTGTTGCTGTAATAGTGGTACTTCCTGCTCCTACTGCTGTTACTTTCCCATTTTCATCTACTGTAGCAACCTTTGTATCACTACTTGTCCATATTAATTCTTTATTTGTAGCATTACTTGGACTTACTGTTGCTGTAAGTGTTGCTATTTTCCCTGTTTTTAAATTTAAATTACTATTATTTAAAGTAATTCCTGTTACCTTTATTACAGGACTTGTTACTGTTACTTTTATTTCTTTTCTAGATATATTATTATCATCATCTACTACTTTATATACTACTGTGTATTCACCTGCTGCTGGATTTTTTTCATTTAATCCTCCATTGCTTTCTACAACTATATTAGCCTTTTTATCACCATCTTCATAATCTGTGGCATTTAGCCCTATTCTTGAATCTGTTAATAAATCTACTTCTTCACCTGCTTTTATTGTTACATCATTTGCAACTATCTCTGGCAATCTATTTGTTACTATTACAGTTTTTTCTATTTTAGTAATGTTATTATTATTATCTTTTAACTCATAAGTGATTGTATATCTTCCATCTTGTCCTGATGATGGCTTACCTGCTTCTCCTATTACATTTATTGATTTTGTATCTGCTGGAACTGTTATTCCTGTTAGCATATGCCCAGAATTAAATATATCAACTTGACTAACTTTTAACTCTATCTCATTTTCTCCAATTATTTTCGGCTCTTCATATGATGCATTCTTTGGTAATACATATATTATCCTCTTCATAGTAGTAGTATTATTATTGCTATCAGTTACTTCATATGTTAGTTCATGTCTCCCTGTAGATAAAGTCTTAGAATCAATCTCTGGAAATACTATATTCTCTGTTATATCTCCATCTTCAAAATCCCATGCTTTTACACCAGCTTTTAAATCTACAGTTTGTCCCTCTTTTATTCTTATTTTACTTAAATTTTTAATAACAGGCTCATAATTAGTAGATATATTAGTTGTTTCTTTATTAAATATGTTAAGCTCAACAGAATCGTCTCCATCGACTCTGTTAATTCTATATCCTTTTCTTATTAAATTATCACTTAAAATTATACTTCCTGTAATTTTTCTACTTTTTATATAATTCCCCTCTACTAAAGTTCCATTAGAAGGTTCCTCAACATCTAATATTATACTTCCATATATGTAATCTGCATTAATCTTACTTCCATTTTTCAATTTAATTGTACCATGAACGTACAATTCCATTATATTTTCTAATCCATCTTTAATATCTAGTGTAATATGATCATAAGTATCTATTTTTCTTACATTTTTTATTTTATTTAGGCTTGCTGAAGACTCAATAAGAACATTAGATGAGGTTCTAGTGTTACTTCCATCTATTATACCTTCTATATTAACACCTCTTAAGGTAACTGTTGCATTTTCAATAGTGTGATTATCTTTACCACCTAAGGTTATATTTCCTATAGAATTTGTACTAGGATTATCATTTAAAATCCTAAGACCAGCTACTGTATCTCCTTCAATATCTTTATCTTCTGAACCAAGAAAAATATTTGGTTCTCCTATAACTTCTGAATTATTAAGTTCAAGAGAATATTCATTTATAAATATACAATCCTTATCTACAGAAGAAAACTCCACATCTACATTTTTTATATATAGTTCATCGTTTAAATATAGCTTTTTTTCAAATTTAAGCTTAGCTTTATCTCCACCCTCTTGTTGCTTTATAAATATTAATTTATTTGGCATATATACATCATCAGGTATATTTACTTCTCCCGAAACATATATACTTCCATAATCTGAAACCAAATCTAAAGCTTCTTGAAAAGTATTAACAGCAGTATCTGCTGTTTCCCCTGAACCTGATGAAGATTTAGATGCATTTAGATATACTTCATTTAAAAGATTATTTTGAGTATTTACCTCCAAATTTTCTTTAGCCTGTGATATACCTTTAGAATTATTTAAATAAATATTTCTTAACTCTTCAGCAAATACATTTATAGGCTGATTTGCTATATAACTTGCTATTATTAAACTACTAATTATTCTTATTCTTTTTTTCATATAATATATCCTCCCAAAGAAATTTTGTCGAATACAATCTATAATCTCATTGTATTTTGTAAAATTATTTAATATTATAATATTTTTATGTAAAATTTAAAATAGTAACTTAAGGTAAAAAATTTATAAAATATAGTCATAAAACCTATCAATACTAGATTGTAAATATAATAGAGTTATCATAGTTTCCACAAAAAAAGAGCTCTGCACTAAGCTTTAATGCAATAGCTCTAATTTTTTTCTATAATTTCTTTGTAATTATTATACCAATCTAAATTCCATCCCATATCAATACATAAACTATAAAGTTCCTCTTCATCATTAATATTATTTTTAGTTATTATATCATGAGTATCTTTATTCACTATAAGACCATTCCATATTTTATCAGCAACTTCTGAAAAAAATGCAACACTTCTTATATGGGAAAACTCTGCTGTTTTCTTGTCTAAAACTTCATTATTTAATTCATCTTTAATTATCTTAAATTCCTTAATTCTTTTCTTTTTTAATTTCTTTATATTTTCCTTTTTTTCATCTTCTGCAGCAATTTGTAAAATCTTAATATAATCAGAACTATTTATTTCTCCTAAGGCTTTAAAAACTAAATCTAAATATTTATTTTTAGGTTTATCCTCCATTCTTTTAGCTATTATAGAAATCAAGCTTGACCATCTTACATATATTTTATTGTTAAAACTAGCTTTATTTCTACTATCTATAGTTTCTAATAAATATGCAGCATCATTTTTTGTTTTTACTCTCAATATTGTGTGAATCTTAGTACTGTCAAACCATATTATACCTTTACTATCTACAATTCCATCTCCAATTGCATTTTTTATACTGGTAATAGTCCCTTTATGCATGCTCTTAGAATTCTCAGGTAAATTATATTTTATATCTTTTAAGTACTTATTATAAACTATTAAATTATTATTACCCATTTATCACCATATTATTATAAATGCTTGTTAATTCTGACATTGCTTCTCCTGATTTATTGGACTTACATCTATCTGGATGTATTACTTTTGCAATATTTGTGTACCATTCTCTTGCAGCATTTTTATTTTTATATAAAGATTTATATATTTTTAGCTGCCTCATTCTTTCCTCTCCACTTAATTCTAATAAACAAAAAATATATTTATCTGCTTTACTTTTAAAATATCCATAATCCTCACTATGCTCTATTTCTTCATCAACATTAAACTCTTTTATTATCTTCTTTAATGATAATATTTTTTCATATTGTCCCTTCCAGCTATTACTACCCATTTTTATAAAACCATCTATTTTATTTTTGCCTGTTATTCTCTTTATATCTTTATTTATTTGTCTTTTAACAGTATTTAAGTTCCCTATTACTTTTAAATCCTCAACACTTTTCGCTTCATACCAATTCATGTTTATTCCACCCCCTTATATAATTTATATTGCAACTACAAATAAAATATTAATGTATAATATAAATTTAGATATTTACGATAATAATATTTTAATTATCATATGTTAAAAGCTAAAGAAAAATTCTATAATGAATTTATATCTATAAAGTAAAAAAACCACGATATCAATATCGTGGTTTTATTGGTGGAGGCGAGGGGTATCGAACCCCTGTCCGAAAGCAGACCAATTCAACTTTCTACGAGCGTAGTTTGTGACTAGAATTTCGGTCCTTAGTTCGCTCACAAACAAACTCCTAATTCCCTAGCTTCATAAATACCCCTTTAGCTCAAAGCTTTGCTAAACTTCGTTCCCCACTTTAATGACACCAGTGATCCAAAGCGTGGGCACCCTGGGCTGATGAGCAGCGTTAAATTAAGCTGCTAATGCAAAATTGTCTTCTGCGTTTATATTTAATGCATACTTTATTATCGAGGTGACATGCTTGCCTCGGCTCGCTTATCAAACCCATCTTACCCCCGTCGAAGCCAAAACGCCCCCAAGTTAAAATTAGTTTAACGCGATTATTCAATTTTCATTCTTTGTAATTATATATTATATTTATTTTTCTGTCAACCTCACTAACTTTGTACTATTTTTATATTTTTAATATATACTAATACCTAATTCATAAATAATATTTTTATATTATTTTTAATATTATTTATAGTCTAATCTAATAATAATATTATTATACTTTTAGTAGTATAAAAAGTTGTAGGAAAATAAAAACTATTATTAAGTATCATAACTTTCTTTAAATAATATTAAAATTATAATTTGAAATTAACCTACTTTTCATTTAAGTTAAATAGATAATATTAATTTTATAAATTGCAATCTAAATTAAACTAATTTCCATTTAAATTTATGGCTTTGTTTTAAAAAAGTGTTGAAATTAGCATAACATAAAAGGACATCCAAATGGATATCCTTTTTGAATCGCAATATATTAATATATGCCATTAATAAAGTTTGAAATTTTCTGTGCAGATTTAGTCGGAGTAATTTCGCTAACATCAATTTTAACAGAATTAATTTTCTGATATTTACTCAAATGTGGTAAAGACCGAATAAGAATATCTTTCGACCGTTTACCGCTATTAATATCTGTTTCAAGACGTTGTTTAAGAGCTTCTTCGGTACAAACAAGTGAGAATATAAATTCCTTGCAATTTTCTAACTCCAACTTTTCTAAAATTTCATCAATTATATTTTGCTCATGCATTACCCAACAAAAAATAATATTTTCATATTCATTGCACTTTATAAAGTTATCAATCAAAAATACTATGTTACTTATAACCATAGTTTTAGTTTCGTGATTTACAACAAATGGATTCATATTCCAACACCAATCACCATCAAGAAACACATTTTTGGGTATTAATTTTTGTAATTCTAAACATGTAGTTGTTTTACCAACTCCCATTGTTCCATTTATAATTATTAATTTTTTCATCACTTCACCTTACAGATAAAACATAAATAATCTTTTCCACAAATTCCTTTTTACAGGTTAATTCAAAAATAAAGCTAACTTGTAAAATAATACAATTGTGAATTAATTATATTGTATCATTTTCAACCCTCATTTAAAACATAGCCAAATTTATAAATAAAATTAAGTTGTTTATAGAATATTTCTTGCTAAATTTTATAATTAAGTTCCCTACTTAGAAATATATTACCTAACTCTTATATATCTTTACTTAGTTTCATCTGCTGGATATTTAACTCCTATTTGCTTTCTAGCCTCATCCATAAGCTTAATAACCTCTAAGGAATTTTCAAAAGTGTTTATTTTAGATTCTACTTCTCCGGCCTTAATCAACTTTACAAATTCCTCTATCTCATAACACATATCTGATTTATTATGATTTATAGATAAATCCTCTTCTCTACCATCTCTATACACTATCTTAACTTTATTAAATGTATTTATTTTATCAATAATTATACTTCCTTCTTCCCCTTGAATTTCTGATGGAATATATGAGTTACTTATTTTAGAATAAATAACTGTTGCAGTCATATCTTTATAACTAAAAATTATACTTCCTTCCCCATCAACTCCCGTTTCTAATATCATCCCTGAAGCTTTTAGAGAATTTGGCTTACCAAAAAGACTCACCATTGGAGCTATACAATAAACTCCTATGTCCATTAAAGAACCATTTGATAATTCTTTTTTATAGGCATTTAATATTATTCCTTCTTTATATTTATCATACCTTGATGAATACTGACAAAAACTAGCAAAATATTTTCTTATCTTACCTATCTTATGTATATTTTCTCTTATAGCTAAAAAATTAGGTAACACTGTAGTTTTCATTGCTTCCATTAAAACTACATTATTTTCTTTTGCAACTTTTATCATTTCCTCAACTTCTTTTGCATTTGAAGCAAACGCCTTTTCACATAAAACATGCTTTTTATTCTTTAAAAATAAAATTGTTTGACTAGCGTGTAATGCATTTGGTGAAGCTATATAAACAGCATCTATCTTTTCACTCTTAGCCATTTCTTCTAAATTAGTAAAGATATACTTAATTCCATGCTTTTTAGAGTATTCTATAGCTCTTTCTCTTGTTCTTGAATAAACAGCTGAAATATTAGCTTCTATAATCTCATTGCTTCCTTCTATAAAACTATCAGTTATAAAATTAGTTCCAATAACCCCAATATTAATCATAATATTCTTCCCTTCTTTTATTTATTGCTTGACTATAAATTTATTATAAATTCATAAATTTACAAATAAAAATACCAAAATTGATTTATTATTTTTTCATAACAATATTATTATTTAAATTATAATTTTTTTATTTATAATTAGAAACTATTTTTTATTAATACTAATTAATTACCACTCTACTCTAATCAAAAACTCTTTATCAATAAAAAATTATATTTAACTATTAAAAAATAAGCTGAATTAAAGTATATTTCTTAATCCAGCTTACTTTTTTAATGTCTTATTAATATTTTATAAAACGTCACTTAATGTATATCTTGAGAATTCATGAAGAAATGCACTTAATGATTCTTTCATTATTCCCTTAACCTTACAATCAGAAGTAATATATGGACAACAGTTATCTTTATTAAAGCATTGAGCTATATTTAGGTTATCTTCTGTTATTTTTATTACTTCACCTAAATTTATATCTTGAGGATCTAAGCCTAATTTTAACCCACCTGTTCTACCTTTCATAGATATAATTAAATCTGTTTTTGCTAACTTATGTATTATCTTTTTTAAATGATGCTCTGATATTTCTAACTTTTTAGCAAGCTCCTCCACAGTACAAAGCTTATCTCTATTATCAGCTAAGTAAACTAAAGCTCTAAAAGAATAATCAGTAAATTTGGATAAATACATATATACCCCTCTCTTTCGTATATTGTTATAATTACATATCGAATATTATATGCATAATTTGTAACATTCCATAAATTTTTTATATTTATATTTATATCCTGTTTAGCATGAACCTATGCAGCAATACCCTTTTTAAATTATACTATAAAATACTACAAAATTACTCTAAGATATATATAATATTTACACTTTATTTACATTTTAATTATATAATTCATATTTTTCATTATTCTTATAGGTTTTTAAGTGAAATTATATACTTTTATCATTACTAATATCTATTTTATTTGATAATTTATTTTTCATTTTTAAGCTCTTAAGCTTTTTATTAAATTTAATATATATTTATTTAAAATAAGTTACAATATCAAGTACAACACTAATTAATTATGATAAATTACAATATCAAGTGCAACAATAATTAAAGATAAAAAACAACCTACTCCTTTACGTTTATGTTAATGTACTAATTGACTAGAAAACTACTTTAGAACATAAATTTTATCTAAAAAAAGATTATTTATACACAAAAATAAATAAAAAGATTGTTTTGCAACTTAAAATTACAGAACAATCTTTTCTAAATAACTTAATTTTTATTTTTTACTTAAATATTCATCTATTCCTGCTGCTGCTTTCTTTCCAGCTCCCATAGCTAATATCACTGTTGCTGCCCCTGTAACAGCATCTCCACCAGCATAAACACCTTCTTTTGTAGTAAGGCCATTTTCATCTGCCATTATACACTTCCACTTATTAATCTCAAGCCCTTCTGTAGTTGATGAAATTAATGGATTTGGTGATGTACCAAGAGACATTATAACTGTATCAACATCCATAACAAATTCTGAACCTTCCTTAACTACAGGCTTTCTTCTACCTGATTCATCTGGTTCTCCAAGTTCCATTTGTACACACTTCATTCCTTTAACCCAACCATTTTCATCTACTAAAATTTCTGTTGGATTAGTAAGTATATCAAATATTACTCCTTCTTCCTTAGCATGATGTATTTCTTCAACTCTTGCTGGTAGCTCTTCTTCACTTCTTCTGTATACTATATGTGTTTCTGATCCTAATCTTAAAGCAGTTCTAGCAGCATCCATAGCAACATTACCACCACCTATTACTGCTACTTTCTTTCCTGATTTAACTGGTGTTAAATATTCTTCTTTAAATGCTTTCATTAAATTAACTCTTGTTAAGAATTCATTTGCAGAAAATACTCCATTAGCATTTTCGCCTTCTATTCCCATAAATTTAGGTAGTCCTGCACCTGAACCTATAAATACAGCCTTAAACCCTTCTTCTTGCATAAGCTCATCTATAGTTATAGTTCTACCTATAATAACATTAGTCTCTATCTTAACTCCAAGTCTCTTTATATTTTCTATTTCAGCTTTAACTACTTCATCCTTTGGTAATCTAAATTCAGGAATACCATAAACTAAAACTCCACCAGCTTCATGTAAAGCTTCAAATATAGTTACATCGTAACCTTTTCTTGCTAACTCACCAGCACAAGTTAATCCAGCTGGACCACTTCCAATTACTGCAACCTTCATATTTTTACTTTCTTCTTTTTCAGATAAATCTACTTTATTTACTCTAGCCCAGTCTGCTGTAAATCTTTCTAATTTACCTATTGAAACTGATTCACCTTTTATCCCTAACACACATCTTCCTTCACATTGTGTTTCTTGTGGACATACTCTTCCACAAACTGCTGGTAAAGCACTATATTTCGCTATTTCCTTAGCAGCTTCTTCAAAACTACCATCTTTAATATATTTTATAAATCCTGGAATATTGATAGATACAGGACATCCACCTACACATCTAGGATTTTTACATTCTAAACATCTAACAGCTTCTTTCATAGCCTCTTCTTCTGTATAACCAAGACATACTTCATCAAAGTTTTTTGCTCTTACTTCTGGTTTTTGCTCTGCTACTGGTACTCTCTTCATTCTATCTTGTAAACTAATACTCATAATAATTATTCCCCCTTACAGCCACAACCGCCATGATTGTGAGTATCTCCTTCTTCAATCTTTAATTGAGCCTTTCCTTCTTCAGTCTTATACATGGTTTGTCTTCTCATAGATTCATCGAAATCTACTAAATGTCCATCAAATTCTGGTCCATCTACACATGCAAATTTAACTACTCCTCCAACAGTTACTCTACATGCTCCACACATGCCTGTACCATCTACCATTATTGGATTTAAACTTACTGTAGTTGGTATGTTAAGCTCCTTAGTTAAAAGGCACATAAACTTCATCATTATCATAGGACCAATTACTATTGCATGATCGTATTTTTTCCCTTGATCTTTAACCAAACTAGTTAAACAATCTGTAACTCTTCCATTAAATCCATAGCTTCCATCATCAGTAGAAATATATAAATTACCTGCTACCTTCTTCATTTCATCTTCTAATATTAGTAAGTCTTTAGTCCTACTACCTACTATTACATCACAGTCTATGCCATTTTCCTTCATCCACTTAACTTGAGGATAAACTGGCGCTGCTCCAACTCCCCCAGCTACAAATAATGTTTTCTTATTTTTTAATTCATTAATATCTTCATAGATAAATTCACTAGGTTGTCCAAGTGGTCCTACAAAATCAGCTATATAATCACCAACTTCAAAGTTTGCAAGATCTTTAGTTCCTCTTCCAACTACTTGAAACACTATTGCTACTGTTCCTGCTTCTTTATTATAATCAGCTATAGTTAATGGAATCCTCTCTCCTTTTTCATCATTCTTGATAATGATAAATTGACCTGGTTTAGCTGATTTAGCAACTCTTGGAGCTTCAATATCCATTAGATATATGCTATCAGTTAATTCTCTTTTACTTACTATTTTGTACATTAGTTTCCCCCCTATATTATATCCCTCTCTATTAAGTTATATTAACATTGCTCTTCTCAACTCAAGGAAATAAAATAAGTTTAAAAAGTAATAACTATCCATCTTTAAAGGAAAGAAGAGAAATGAATAAAATAAATAAGCTGTTCTCCTTGTCATTCCTATAAACTATATAAGTTTTGTTATATTTTTACAGAGGTCTATTTCTTATACGCAAAAATAATCAAACTTATATAATTTTCAAAGAACAAGAAATTCTAAAATTTATTAAACTATCTTTTCATAATAACTTAACAGATTCTTATATCCTAGATTAATATTACCATTTTTCAAATTTTCATACAATTATTAATTGTAATTTTTATGTTTATCTATAAAATAATATGTTTTTTTGTAAAATAAATGCATATCATTAATTTTATATTTATATATCTATTTTACCAACTTATACACTGTATTAATAATAAACGCTATCTTTCAAAGTAACTTCTAAAAATCACTATTAATTTATAATTAAAAATTAACCTTTCCTCTAAAAAATATGCACTCAAATAATTTTTCCCATAGTATAAACTTCCATTGTCTTAGATTAAATCCTCTACATATATCTAAATTAGAATATTCATAAAAATAGGCTATATATCATACCTAAACTTTTATAGTTATTGTATGATATATAGCCTAAATTCATCTAATATCTATTCGATTCTTTCATCTGTCTTTCAATATCTCTTTTGTGAGCTTTTTCTAACATAGAATCTCTCTTATCATAATTTTTCTTACCCCTACATAAACCTAAAGCTACTTTAACTCTACCATTCTTTAAGTATAATGATAAAGGTATTAATGTATATCCTTGTTGGGCTACTAGTCCATTAAATCTAGCTATTTCTTGCTTATGAAGTAAAAGTTTTCTTTCTCTTAAAGGATCAACATTAAATATATTTCCTTGTTCATAAGGACTTATATGCATATTTTTTAATAATATTTCACCATTATCTATATCTGCATACGAATCTTTTAAATTGCATTTTCCTCCTCTTATAGATTTAACTTCAGTTCCTACTAAAGCTATTCCAGCTTCAATAGTTTCTTCCACAAAATAATCATGTCTAGCTTTTCTATTTTCAGCTAAAGAATTACTATTTTTCTTTCTTACCATACTCTCACCACTCATTTTATTTTCTTTGTGAAATTTTATAATTTATTATATTTCCTCTTCTATAAAGAGATTGCTTTTTATTTCAATCTTAGCTTCATTTATCTGCTCTATAAACTTTTCACTAGGTACTATTTCTTCTTTTTCTTCAACTTCAATTAAATCAAAGTATATTTCTCTATTATCTATATCAACTCTACTACACCTAACTTTAACTTCATCACCTAATCTATATATTTTCTTAGTTCTTTCTCCAATTAAGCATAAATGTGCTTCATTGTAAACATAATAGTCATCATCTAAAGTTGTTATATGGATTAATCCTTCTATTGTATTTGGAAGTTCTACAAATAATCCAAAGGAAGTAACAGAAGAAATAATTCCTTGGAACTCTTCTCCAATTCTTTCCTGCATATATTCTGCTTTCTTTAGGTCATCAACTTCTCTTTCTGCTTCTTGAGCAAGTCTCTCCATTTCTGAAGATTGCTTTGATGCTATTTCAACTATGTTAGATAATCTAGCTGCTCTCTTGTCATCTATTTTATTATTTAGTTGTTCTTTTATAATTCTGTGTATTTGAAGATCTGGATATCTTCTTATTGGAGATGTAAAGTGGCAGTAATATTTTGCAGCAAGACCAAAATGTCCTATACATTCTGGAGAATACTTTGCTTGCATCATTGAACGTAATAACAAAGTACTTACTACTGTTTCTTCTTTTTTGCCTTTAACCTTTTCTAATATTTCTTGTAATGATCTTGGATGAGTTTCCTGCCCCCATCTAACTATATACCCTAAATTATATATAAATTCTTTAAACTTTCCTAATTTCTCTTCATCTGGATCCTCATGAATTCTATACACAAAAGGTAAATTAGTCCAATACATATGCTCAGCTATAGTTTCATTACAAACCAACATAAACTCTTCTATTATTCTATTTGCAATAGCTCTATCATAAGGTTTAATATCTATTGGCTTTCCTAAATCATTTAAAATAATTTTTGATTCTTCAAAATTAAAGTCAATTGCCCCTCTTTTAAATCTCTTTTCACGAAGTATTTTACAAAGCTCTTCCATAGCTTTAAAGTCATCTATTAAATAATCATATCTATTAATTATATCTGTATCACTATTTTCTAAAATCTTAGTTACATCTGTATAGGTCATTCTTTCATTAGTTTTGATAATTGATTCTTCAATTTCATGTTGAAGTACTCTTCCCTTGTTATCAATAATCATAAAACAACTTAAAGCTAATCTATCTACTTTAGGATTTAAAGAACATATTCCGTTAGATAATTTTTTAGGTAGCATAGGAATTACTCTATCTATTAAATAAACAGAAGTTCCTCTTTTTAATGCCTCTCTATCTAATGGATTTTTTTCTTTTACATAGTGAGATACATCTGCTATATGAACACCTAATCTAAATTTACCATTATCTAATCTTTCTATAGAAACAGCATCATCTAAATCTTTAGCATCTTCACCATCTATAGTCACCATTCTTAAATCTCTAAGATCTACTCTTCTTTCATACTCTTTTTCTGGTATTTCTTCATCTATATTGGAGGCATAATTTAAAACCTTATCTGGAAATTCTTCTGGAAGTCCATATTTTTTTATTATTGTAAGAATATCTAAACCTTTATCTCCTTTTTTACCTAAAACTTCCTTTACTATTCCTTCTGGACTTCTTCTTTTTTCACCCCATTTAATAATTTCACAAATTACCAAATCACCTTCACTAGCTCCATTTTTATCTTTTTTAGATATAAATATATCTTGATTTAATCTAGAATCCTCAGGAACAACGAACCCAAAATTTCTACTATCTTCATACACTCCTATAATGCTTTTATTTGCTCTATCTAAAATATTCTTAACTTCACCTTCACGTTTTTTACCATTAATGTCTTCTCTTATAATTTGAACTAAAACTCTATCGCCATTCATAGCCCCATTCATAAATGAGCTAGGAATAAATACATCCTTTTCACCTTCTGAATCTGGCAATAAAAATCCAAAGCCTTTAGAATGTACTTCTAATTTTCCTACTACTAAACCTAATCTTTCAGGTACTCCAAACTTATCTTTTTTAGTTCTTATAATAAGACCTTCTTTTTCCATACTCTTTAGTACTTTTTTAAAGGATTTATATTCATCGGGACTTATATCAAATACAGATACTAATTCTTGTATATCCATTGGTCTATATGCTTCTTCTCTCATAAAATTCAATAACGTTTGCTTAATCCCCATAACAATTTTCACTTCCTTAACTTTATAAACCATTTATATTGATAATTGATATCTAAACTTATTATATCTTAAAGTATCTCCACTTTTTAATTTAATAATCAAAGTTTTTATCTCATACAATATTCTGCTAAAACTTTTTGTAATTCATATACATTTAGACTACTATTAAATTGCTTTTGTATAGGAAGTGCAGTTCCCGAAATCCAAATCTTAAGTTCTGCTTCTAAATCAAAGTGTCCTGCTGTCTCTATACTAAAATGAGTTATTGATCTATAAGGTATTGAATGATATTCTGTTTTCTTACCTGTCATTCCTTGTTTATCAACTAATATTAATCTCTTATTAGTAAATATAAATAAATC
Organism: Clostridium sp.; assembly: GCA_017435645.1. Classification (GTDB taxonomy): domain Bacteria; phylum Bacillota; class Clostridia; order Clostridiales; family Clostridiaceae; genus Clostridium. The sequence continues at coordinate 15,776 of JAFSER010000010.1, forward strand.
TCTTATTAGTTTATAAGCTTTTTCAATAGTTTCATTTTCTGTTATTACATTTCCGTAATCTTCTCTTATCTTCTCTAAGTTTACATCTGTTGCATTTCCCATTAACCCATTAAAAATTCCCATTTTAATCACTCCTTTAATACTATAAAAGAGCCACCTCAAGCAGCTCTTTTTTTAATATTATATTAAGTTCAAAGCTATTGTATTCACAGCGAATAAAGCCATAGAAACAATTGTTATTTTTAATAATACAGCCTCCTTAGTTCTTGCCTTATTCTTAGAAAAAAATGTTTCTGTCTTACTTCCTTGAATAAGTCCACTTAGGGCATCAGCTTTACTTGGCTGTAATAATACTGAAACTATAACTGCTAAACCAAGAATTGCTTCTAAAACAAATAAAACTTCCTTCATTGCTATACCTCCCAACCTCAATATAAATGGTCGTATTTACATAAAGTTATATTAACATATATAACTTTATATTACAAGTAAATTTATTTCAAAATAATTACATAATACATAATTTAACTATTAATTATTATACATTATTTATATATAATTTACATATAATCTCTTATTAGCTTTATAAATTTAATAATTCTTTTTAATATATTACTGTTAAATTTTCAAAAAAATAACCTATGGCAAAGATATACTATCTTATACCATAGGCATATTATATTATCCTAAGAATAATTATTTTTTGATGTTAAAGAATGCTCTTCTTCCTCTGTATTCAGCTACATCATCTAATTCTTCTTCTATTCTAATTAATTGGTTGTACTTAGCAACTCTTTCAGATCTTGCTGGAGCACCAGTCTTGATTTGACCTGCATTAACAGCTACAACTAAATCAGCTATAGTTGTATCTTCAGTTTCTCCTGATCTGTGAGATATAACTGCTGTATAGCCAGCTCTGTTAGCCATTTCGATAGCATTTAATGTTTCAGTTAAAGTACCGATTTGGTTTAATTTGATTAAGATTGAGTTACCTACTCCTACGTCTATTCCTCTTTCTAATCTTTCAGTGTTTGTAACGAATAAATCATCACCAACTAATTGTACTCTCTTACCTAATCTTTCAGTTAATAGCTTCCAACCTTCCCAGTCTTCTTCAGCCATACCATCTTCAATTGAGATAATTGGGTATTTGTTAACCCAGTTTTCTAAGAAATCAACCATTTCAGCAGCAGTTAAAGTTTTTCCTTCGTGCTCTAAAACGTATTTTCCATCTTTATAATATTCTGATGAAGCAGCATCGATAGCAATGAACATATCTTCTCCAGCTTTGTATCCAGCTTTAGTTATAGCTTCTATAATAACTTCAATAGCTTCTTCGTTTGACTTAAGGTTTGGAGCGAATCCACCTTCATCACCGATAGCTGTTGAATATCCTTTATCATGTAAAGTTTTCTTTAATGTATGGTAAACTTCAGCACACATTTGTAATGCATCACTGAAAGTCTTAGCTCCAACTGGCATTACCATAAATTCTTGTAAATCTACTGAGTTATCAGCATGAGATCCACCATTTATTATGTTCATCATTGGTACTGGTAAAACTTTAGCATTTACTCCACCAACATATTGATATAATGGTAAATCTAATGATTTAGCTGCTGCATTAGCTACTGCTAAAGAAACACCTAATATAGCATTTGCTCCTAACTTAGCTTTGTTTGGAGTTCCATCTAATTCGATAAGTAACTTATCTATACTTGGTTGATCATATACGTTACATCCAATTAATTCTTCAGCAATTGTATCATTTACGTTTTGAACTGCTTTTAAAACACCTTTTCCTAAGTATTGATTCTTATCTCCATCTCTTAATTCAACTGCTTCATACATACCAGTTGATGCACCTGATGGAACAGCTGCTCTACCTACAGTACCATCTTCTAAATAAACTTCAACTTCTA